>NZ_JBWXNG010000017.1:0-143615 GCF_056627435.1 Pseudomonas sp. 2 | reverse complement strand
TGACGAAGTCAGACCCAAACCAGGAGCAAGACCCCTTGGTTACTTGGGGGTCTTTTCCAAGTAACCCGGCGAAGCCGGAACGCTTCTGCCGTTAGGCAGAACAAACGAACGCACATTCAACGCAATGTTGGATAAGTACGCAGAAGAACGAGCAAACAATCCGCCGTTCTCGGCGAACTCAGCGGCAGCCGAACTCTCAGTCGATATAGATCATCTTCTTGCTCATACCACCATCCACCACAAACTCCTGCCCGGTCACGAACCCGGAGTTCTTCGACAGCAGCCAGGCCACCGTCGCCGCGACGTCCTCCACCGTCCCTACCCTGCCCGCCGGGTGCTGCGCATGATCGGCATCACTCAAAGGCTCGGCACGCCGCGCCGAAGGATCACGAGCATCGATCCAGCCTGGGCTCACCGCATTGACCCGCACCTGCGGTCCAAGGCTCATCGCAAGGGCGTGAGTCAGCGCCAGCAAGCCACCCTTGCTCGCCGCATACGCCTCGGTATCAGGCTCCGATTGCCGCGCACGGGTCGAACTCAGGTTGACGATACTGCCGCCGTGGGCACGCAAGTACGGCGCGCAATGCTTGGCCAGCAGCATCGGCCCGGTCAGATTGACTGAAAGCACACGATTCCAGTGCGACAGATCCAGGCTCTCCAGCACCGTGTTGCGTGGATCGGCCACCGCCGCATTGCACACCAGCGCGTCGAGCCGGCCAAACAGACCGAGCACCTCGGCCACGCCCTTGGCCACCTGCTCTTCGCTGGCGACGTCCATGGCGATGAACGAGGCGTTTTCGCCCAACACCGTGGCCACCGTTTCGCCCCGCTGCCGATCCACGTCGGTCAGCACAACCTGCCAGCCTTCGGTGATCAGCCACGCGGCGATGCCCAGACCGATGCCGCGGGCAGCACCGGTGACCAGCGCGACCCGGCCGTTATGCACGCTCGCGGCGTCCATTGCGTACTCAGTCACAGTCGTTACTCACAACGCAGCCAGGCCACGCGCCAGATCGGCCTTGAGGTCGGCAGCGTCTTCCAGGCCCACCGCGATGCGGATCAGGCTGTCGCGGATACCGGCCGCTTCACGCTCCTGCGGCGACAGGCGTCCGTGGGACGTGGTGCCAGGATGCGTGATGGTGGTCTTGGTGTCGCCCAGGTTGGCGGTGATCGAAATCAGGCGGGTGGCGTCGATGAAGCGCCAGGCGCCGTCTTTGCCGCCTTTGACTTCGAAACTCACCACCGCGCCGAAACCCTTCTGCTGACGCTTGGCCAGTTCGTGCTGCGGGTGGCTTTCGAGGCCGGCGTAATGCACCTTCTCGATGCCGTCCTGCTGCTCCAGCCATTGCGCCAGTTCAAGGGCGTTCTGGCAGTGGGCGCGCATGCGGATGTTCAGGGTTTCCAGGCCCTTGAGGAACAGCCAGGCGTTGAACGGGCTCAGGCTCGGGCCTGCGGTACGCAGGAAGCCGACGACTTCCTTCATCTGCTCGCTGCGACCCACGACCACGCCGCCCATGGCGCGGCCCTGACCGTCGATGAACTTGGTCGCCGAGTGCACGACGATGTCCGCGCCCAGGCGCAGCGGCTGCTGCAAGGCCGGGGTGCAGAAGCAGTTGTCCACCACCAGCATCGCGCCCTTGGCGTGGGCGATTTCGGCCAGTGCGGCGATGTCGACCAGCTCGGCCAGCGGGTTGGACGGCGACTCGACGAACAGCAGTTTGGTGTTGGGCTTGATCGCCGCATCCCAGCCCGACAGTTCGGCCAGCGCGACGTAATCGACCTGCACACCGAAGCGCTTGAAGTACTTCTCGAACAGGCTGATGGTCGAACCGAACACGCTTTTGGACACCAGCACGTGATCGCCGGCGCTGCACAGGCTCATCACGGTGGCGAGAATCGCCGACATGCCGGTGGAGGTCGCCACCGCCTGCTCACCGCCTTCCAGCGCGGCGATGCGCTCTTCGAACGAGTGCACGGTCGGGTTGGTGTAGCGCGAATAGACGTTGCCCGGTTGCTCACCGGCAAAGGTGGCCGCCGCGTCAGCCGCAGTGCGGAACACGTAGCTGGAGGTGAAAAACAGTGGATCGCTGTGTTCGCTCTCCGGCGTACGGTGCTGGCCAGCCCGCACGGCGAGGGTGTCGAAACCCACGCCGTCCAGGTCGCTGTCCAGTCGTCCGGCATCCCATTGCTGAGTCATGCCGTCTGCTCCTTATGTCTGAATTAGTTGTTGTACAGATCGATGATCGCACTTACCGCCTGATTCTTGACCTTGGAGGCATCGTTGCGCGCCTGCTCGATCTTGTTCAGGTAATGCTCGTCGATATCACCGGTCACGTACTTGCCGTCGAAGACCGAGCAATCGAAGTTATCGATCTTGATCTTCTTGCTGCCGCTGACCGCCTCGATCAGGTCGTTCAGATCCTGATAGACCAGCCAGTCGGCACCGATGAGGTCGGCCACGTCCTGGGTGGTACGGTTGTGAGCGATCAGCTCGTGAGCACTCGGCATGTCGATGCCGTAGACGTTGGGGAAGCGCACGGCCGGGGCCGCGGAGCAGAAATACACGTTCTTGGCGCCGGCTTCGCGGGCCATCTGGATAATCTGCTTGCAGGTAGTGCCGCGCACGATGGAGTCGTCCACCAGCATCACGTTCTTGCCGCGGAATTCCAGCTCGATGGCATTGAGCTTCTGGCGCACGGATTTCTTGCGTGCCGCCTGGCCCGGCATGATGAAGGTACGGCCGATGTAACGGTTCTTGACGAAGCCTTCGCGGAATTTCACGCCCAGGTGGTTCGCCAGCTCCAGCGCGGCGGTGCGGCTGGTATCCGGGATCGGGATGACCACGTCGATGTCGTGATCAGGACGCTCGCGCAGGATCTTGTCGGCCAGCTTCTCGCCCATGCGTAGACGCGCCTTGTAGACGGAAATGCCATCAATGATCGAGTCCGGACGCGCCAGGTAGACGTGTTCGAAGATGCACGGCGCGTATTTCGGGTTGGCCGCGCACTGACGGGTGTGCAGTTTGCCGTCTTCGGTGATGTACACCGCTTCACCTGGCGCCAGGTCGCGGATCAGGGTGAAACCCAGCACGTCCAGGGACACGCTTTCGGAGGCGATCATGTACTCGACGCCCTCGTCGGTGTGGCGCTGGCCGAAGACGATCGGGCGGATGGCGTCCGGGTCGCGGAAGCCGACGATACCGTAGCCGGTGATCATGGCCACGACCGCGTAGCCGCCACGGCAGCGGTTATGCACGTCGGTGACGGCGGCGAAGATGTCTTCTTCGGTCGGCTGCAGCTTGCCGCGCACGGCCAGCTCGTGGGCGAACACGTTGAGCAGCACTTCGGAATCCGAGTTGGTGTTGACGTGGCGCAGATCCGATTCGTAGATCTCCTTGGCCAACTGCTCGACGTTGGTCAGGTTGCCGTTGTGCGCCAGCGTGATGCCGTACGGCGAGTTGACGTAGAACGGCTGGGCTTCGGCCGAAGTCGAGCTGCCCGCTGTTGGATAGCGTACGTGACCAATGCCCATGTGACCGACCAGGCGCTGCATATGGCGCTGCTGGAAGACGTCACGGACCAGACCGTTGTCCTTGCGCAGGAACAACTTGCCATCGTGGCTGGTCACGATACCGGCAGCGTCCTGGCCGCGGTGCTGGAGGACGGTGAGCGCGTCATACAGCGCCTGATTGACGTTCGACTTGCCGACGATACCGACGATGCCACACATGCGACACAACCCCTACTTAGTGGAACTGGATTTACCGATCACATCCTGCGGCGTTACCGACGGCAGGAGGTGATCCTTGAACGGGATATCAACGGGTACAGTGACCCCGCTGGCTAGCCACTTGCTGGACATCCCGAGAATCAGGTTTTTCGACCAGTCAGCGACCATGACAAATTGCGGGAGCAGCCTGGACTGCTGCCACCATTGATCCTGTTGTACCGGGCCCAGGCTCAGCAGCCCTACCGCTACGACGACCAGCAGGCCCCCGCGCGCGGCGCCGAAGACCATGCCCAGGAAACGATCGGTCCCGGACAGCCCGGTGACGCGAATCAGTTCCCCGATCAGAAAATTGACCATGGCGCCGACCAAGAGGGTGGCGACGAAAAGAATGGTACAGCCCGCAATGACGCGCGCCGAAGGTGTTTCGATGTAATTGACCAGATACTGGGCCAGCGAACCGCCAAACATCCAGGCAACAGCGCCTGCGATGATCCAGGTCAGCAAGGACAGCGCTTCCTTGACGAAGCCGCGCTTGAGACTGATCAAAGCGGAAATGACGACAATCGCGATGATTGCCCAGTCAACCGGAGTAAATGACACGTTGCAGCCTACAGACTGATGAGGCGGCGCATTTTAGCAGAGCGCACGCGCGGCGGTAAGCGCGGATTGCAGGTGTCGGGCAATAAAGGCGAACTATTGGACTTTGAAGCCGGGAATGAGGCGCGAGCCCCGTAGCAGCACGGCTTGCCGGCGGGCACTGGATCAGGCAGTGATGCATTGTCTGAGACACCGCCCCGCCGGCAAGCCGTGCTGCTACGGGAGCCTGGCAAGTCACGCCACCGAGGTGAGGCGACCATTCGCCAGCAAGCTGGCTCCCACTTGATCGAAGCCGCTGCGCGGTCTATCTCTTTTCCGGCACGAAACGCACGACGATGCCCTTGAGCTTCTGCTGCTTATCGAGCTGGTCACGCAGACGGTCGGCTTCGGCGCGTTCGATCACGGGGCCGACGAATACCCGGTTCACGCCATCGGAGGTGCGAATGTAGGCGTTGTAGCCCTGGGTGCGCAGGGTTTTCTGCAGGTTGTCGGCGTTGGCCCGATTGGACAGGCTGGCCACCTGCACCGCCCAGGTGATCGACAGACCATTGGCATCGACACGGCTTGGCTCTGCGGCGGGTGCAGCAGGGGCCGGAGCCGGGGTTGCCGGGGCTGGCTTGGCAGGTGCCGGAGCGGGCGCAGGCGCCGCTGCCGCCTTGGGCGCCGCAGCCGGTTTGGCCGGTGTCGGGGCTGGAGCAATGGGCATCGACGGCGGCTGATGGCTGACCACAGGCTGGCTGGGCTGGACTGGCTGCGCGAGTTCTTCGTCGGTCGGCACCGGTTCCTGAGGCAACGGCTGCTGCTCCGGAACGGCAACCGGATCGACCTTGACCTGCGGCACTACCGGCGCCTGCGGTGCGGCAGGCGCATCCACCTGCACATGGCGGGCTTCGTCCTGACGCGAAAACAGCATCGGCAGGAAGATCACCGCAATGGCGATCAACACCAGTGCACCGACCATGCGCTGCTTGTACGCCTTATCCAGCAAAGCCATGTGTCACTTCCTCCGTGACGTGCCAGCAAGCCATTCCAAGGCCTCGGCGACGCAATAAAAAGACCCGAACAGCACGATTTCATCGTCAGCGGTTGCCTGTGCGCACTGCGCCTCCAGGGCCAGCGCGACACTCGGATAGGACGTCACCCGAGCGCCAAGGTTCTGCAACGCCTGGGCGATTTCCTGCTCCGAACGGCTGCGCAGCGTCGGCAGCGGTGCGACCGCCCAGCTGGCGAAACTGCCGATCAGCTCGCTGAGCACGCCGTCCAGATCCTTGTCGCCGAGCAGGCCGAATACCGCCAGGCGCTTTCCAGCCACCGGGCGCTGACTCAGACGCTGCGCCAGAAACACCGCCGCGTGCGGGTTGTGGCCCACGTCCAGCAACAGGTTCAGGGGCTTGCCCTGCCACTCGAAGGTGCGACGATCCAGCCGGCCGGTCACGCGAGTGTCCAGCAGCGCAGTGCGAATCGCTTGCGCCTGCCACGGCAGGTCCATCAACAGATAGGCCTGCAGTGCCAGCGCGGCGTTCTGCATCGGCAGGTCCAGCAGCGGCAGGTCGCGCAGCTCGACGCGCTGGCCGTCCGAATTGGTGCCGTACCAGTGCCAGCCAGCTGCCTGCACGTCCAGATCGAAATCAAGGCCACGCACGGACAACGGGCAATTCAGCGCCTGGGCCTTGTCGAGCAACGGCTGCGGCGGGTCGATATCGCCGCAGAGCGCCGGGCGCCCTTCACGGAAGATGCCAGCCTTCTCGAACGCCACGGACTCGCGGGTATTGCCCAGCCACTCGGCATGATCCACGCCAATGCTGGTGACCAGCGCCATGTCGGCATCAATCAGGTTCACCGCATCCAGACGCCCGCCCAGGCCGACCTCCAGCACCACAGCATCCAGCGCCGCCTGCTCGAACAGCCAGAACGCCGCCAAGGTGCCCATTTCGAAGTAGGTCAGGGAAATGTCGCCACGGGCCTTCTCGATCACCTCGAAGGCCTGGCACAGCTGCGCGTCGGTGGCCTCGACGCCCTGCAGCTGGACCCGCTCGTTGTAGCGGACCAGATGCGGCGAGCTGTAGACGCCGACCTTGAGCCCTTGCGCCTGCAGCAGCGAAGCGACGAAGGCGCAGGTCGAACCCTTGCCATTGGTGCCGGTGACGGTAATGACGCGCGGGGCGGGGCGGCTCAGACCAGCCTGCCGCGCTACCTGTTGCGAACGCTCCAGCCCCATGTCGATGGCAGACGGATGCAGTTGCTCCAGGTAGCTGAGCCAGTCGCTCAGAGAGCGTGAGGTCATACGTTGGCCGGTGCTGGTGGAACGACGATTGGCTCGAGTTTCGGCGCAACGAATTTCGGCGTCGGCAGGCCCATCATCTGTGCCAGCAGGTTACCCAGGCGCTGACGCAGGTCCTGACGGGAAATGATCATGTCGATGGCACCGTGCTCCAGCAGGAACTCACTGCGCTGGAAGCCTTCCGGCAGTTTTTCGCGCACGGTCTGCTCGATCACGCGTGGGCCGGCGAAGCCGACCAGTGCCTTGGGCTCGGCGACGATCACGTCACCCAGCATCGCCAGGCTCGCCGACACACCGCCGTAGACCGGGTCGGTCAGCACGGAGATGAACGGCAGGCCTTCTTCGCGCAGACGCGCCAGCACGGCGGAGGTCTTGGCCATCTGCATCAGGGAAATCAGCGCTTCCTGCATGCGTGCGCCACCGGAAGCAGCGAAGCAGACCATCGGGCAGCGGTTTTCCAGCGCGTAGTTGGCGGCCTGGACGAAGCGCTCACCGACGATGGCACCCATGGAGCCACCCATGAAGGAGAATTCGAACGCGCTGCACACCACCGGCATGCCCAACAGGGTGCCGCTCATGGAGATCAGGGCGTCTTTCTCGCCGGTCTGCTTCTGCGCAGCGGTCAGGCGGTCCTTGTACTTCTTGCCGTCGCGGAATTTCAGGCGGTCGACCGGCTCCAGGTCCGCACCGATTTCCTGGCGGCCTTCAGCGTCCAGGAAGATGTCCAGGCGAGCACGTGCGCCGATGCGCATGTGATGGTTGCACTTGGGGCACACGTCCAGGGTCTTTTCCAGCTCCGGACGGTAAAGCACCGCCTCGCAGGACGGGCACTTGTGCCAGAGACCTTCAGGTACCGAGCTTTTCTTCACCTCGGAACGCATGATCGAAGGGATCAGTTTGTCTACCAACCAGTTGCTCATGCTTTCTTTCTCCAGTACCTACGGCTGTTGCGCGACGGTCGATGCCGTCGCCAGCCCTTAAACTAAATTCATCTGCAGATTCGCCGAACGCCCCGCAACGATCGACACATGTGCCTGACCTGCTGCTGCGCTACGTCGATACTGCCCTCGATTTCTTGCAGCGAGACGTACGGACGTCTTCGCGTATTCAATTTCTGGCCCGCCACTGACCTGAAAATGGCCTGATAAACAGTGGCCGCAGGCTAGTGGACGGCGACCGCCAGCCGGTCGTCACATCGACGAACAAGGCCGGCGGCAAAAAAACATCATGCCCCGTGAACCGCACTCATGAAGGCGCGGATCTTGTCGTGATCCTTGATGCCCTTGGACATTTCCACCCCGCCGCTGACATCCACCGCATACGGACGCACCTGGGCGATGGCCTGAGAGACGTTAGCCGATGTCAGCCCGCCTGCCAGAACAATGGGTTTGCTCAGGTGTTTTGGAATCAGTGCCCAGTCGAAAGTTTCGCCGGTGCCGCCCGGCACGCCGGCGACGAAGGTGTCCAGCAGAATGCCGCTGGCTTTTTCGTACAGTGCGCAACCGGCAGCGATGTCGTCACCGGCCTGCACGCGCAGGGCCTTGATCCACGGCCGGCCGTAGCCTTCACATTGTTCTGGGGTTTCATCGCCATGGAACTGGATCAGGTCCAGCGGGACCACTTCAAGCAGCGCCTTGAGCGCCTGGCGCTCGGCATTGACAAACAGCCCGACCGTGCTGATGAACGGCGGCAACTGGGCGATGATGCTCCGGGCCTGCTCGACCGTCACGGCCCGCGGACTCTTGGGGTAGAACACGAAACCGATGGCATCAGCTCCCGCCTCGACAGCGGCCAACGCATCTTCTATGCGGGTAATCCCGCAGATCTTGCTGCGAACGGCTGACATGTGGTGAAGGCCTCAGAGCGACGAAAGTCCCGGATGGTAGCAAAAGCTTGTGTAGGCGTCAGCCGTCCAGGTCCGAGAAACCTGTCAGAAAGTGCGGTCCGATGTAGCGCTCGGGCAGCGGAAACTCGTCTCGGTACTCGACCTGAACCAGATACAGCCCGAACGGATGCGCCGTCACGCCGCCAGTCCTGCGTACGCGGCTTTCCAGCACTTCGCGGGCCCACTCGATTGGCCGCTCTCCTGCGCCGATGGTCATCAGCACACCGGCGATGTTGCGCACCATGTGGTGCAGAAAAGCGTTGGCGCGGATGTCGAGCACGATCATCTTGCCGTGACGGGTCACCCGCAGATGGTGAAGTTGTTTGATCGGCGACTTGGCCTGGCACTGCCCGGCACGAAACGCACTGAAATCGTGGGTGCCGACCAGGTATTCAGCCGCCAGCGCCATGCGCTCGACGTCCAGCGGGCGGTGGTTCCAGGTGATTTCCTGGCCCAGATGCGCCGGGCGGATCTGATCGTTGTAGATCACGTAGCGATAACGGCGGGCGATGGCCTTGAAGCGCGCGTGAAAGTGCGCAGGCATCTCTTGGGCCCAGGTCACGCTGACATCATGGGGCAGGTTGATATTGGCGCCCATGGTCCAGGCCTTCATGCTGCGCACGGCCTTGGTGTCGAAATGCACCACCTGACCACAGGCGTGCACGCCCGCGTCGGTGCGCCCTGCGCACATCAGCGAGACCGGCGAATCGGCGACCTTGGACAGTGCGTCTTCCAGGGTTTCCTGAACGGTCAGCACACCTGTGTGCTGGCGCTGCCAGCCGCTGTAGCGCGAACCTTTGTATTCCACGCCCAACGCGATGCGGAAAAAGCCTTCGGCGGCCATTTCTTCTGCCGCTGTGTCTGCCTGGGTGTCTGTAGTTGCCAAGTGCCTGAAGCCTGTCGATGTGCGCGAGGGCGGCCATTATACGGATGGCGGCGAAAGACGCTATGCTCGGCGCAAACGAAAACGACCGCCGAGGCGGTCGTTTTCTGCTGCCAGACTCGAATCAGGCCAGGCGCGAAAGCATCTCGCGAGCCTCGGTTTTCTGCCCGTCATCGCCCTCGGCCACGACCTCGTCGAGGATGTCGCGAGCACCGTCGGCGTCGCCCATTTCGATGTAGGCGCGGGCCAGATCCAGCTTGGTGGCCGCTTCGTCGGTGCCCGACAGGAAGTCGAACTCCGGCTCATCGTCCGCCGCCAGCGCGTCGTCTTCGCTGAACACCGCCGGATCCTCGAACGGCTTGGCCATCGGCGGCTGCTCCAGGCTCTGGGACAGACGCTCCAACTCGGCGTTGACGTCATCGATCTCGGAGGCGAACGCTTCGGTGGCGTGGTCGGTTTCCATCTCGTCGGCCAGGGACAGATCGAAATCGGCCGGCAACTCCAGCTCGTCGTCCACCGTCGGCTTGCTGGCGCCCAGATCGGCGGTTTCTTCGAAAGCCGGCAGATCGCGAAGCTCGTCTTCCAGGCCGAGCAAGTGATCGTCCTCGGCCTTGAGCGCCGGCTGATCTTCGGCCAGGTTCAGGTCGAAGTCCTCAAGATCGGTCGGCTCGGCGGCCTTGGCTTCGGTCTGCTCGCGCAGGATCGAATCGAAATCCAGATCATCCGGGGTCGAACCGCCAAATGGCGCGTCCAGATCCAGATCATCGAGTTCGGCATCGGCAACCGGTTCGGCGCTGGCCGCAACCTGAGGCTTAGCGGGCGAAGTGCCTTCCAGATCATCCAGGCTCAGGTCGAATGCGGTGTCGAAATCATCAGGAGCTTGCGCTGCAGGCTCTGGCTCAGCCTCAACCACCGGCTCAGGCGCCGCTTCAGGCTCGGACGGATCGCTGAGCAGGTCTTCGACGTATTTCGCGTCCATTTCCGACGCCAGCGCGGCTGCCGCTGCCACACCTGCAGCGGCAGCTGCCGCAACGGCCATGGCCGGATAGCGGGTCTTCAGTTGCTCGACCTCGGCGTGGTTCTTGCCCGTGGCTACCAGTTGGCGTTCCTGGGCGACGAAGCCGGACTTGTTGTCCTGCTGGGCGTAGATTTCCATGAGCTTGAGGCGCAGATCGCTGCGCTGCGGCTCTTCCTTGATGGCTTCTTCCAGCAGCGCGGCGGCCTGATTGGTGCGGCCGTAAGCGATGTGGATTTCCGCCTGGACCAGTACGTCAGCCGGGCGTTCGCGGGTCGGCTCGATGATCACGGCCGCCAGCGGTGCCTGCTTTACCGCGGGCGGAGGAACCTCCAGACCCTCGAAACTGCTTTCGGGCATGTCCATGTCGGAGGCGAAATCGGACTCTTCGGCCAGCGCGCGGGCCATCTGCCGATGCTTTTCAGCTTCGATCAGCGCATTGCGACGACGGGCCAACAGCAGCAGAAGCAACAGCAGGACCAGCAGCGCACCGCCACCGATGATGCCCATCAGCAAGGGGCTGGCGAGGATCTTGTCCAGCGCGCTCTGGTTGTCGGCAGCGGCATCCGGCGGCACCACCACCGGCTGAGGCTGGTCAGGCGTGGCGTTGGTGACCTTGGCGCCGTCGACCGGCAGTGCGTCTTCCGGTGCGATTTCGTTTGGCGGTTTGCCTGCAGCGTCCGGCGCAGCAGGCTTGGGCACGATTTCAGCAGGCATCGCCGGGTTGGCGGCGTTGTTCGGGTTGGTCACGCTGTTGGGGCTGACGGTGCCGTTGGCGTTGTCCGCTGGCGGCGGAATCGCTGCGCCTGCGGCCTGCATCTTGGCCAGTTGATCGTTTTTCAGCTGGATCAGACGCTGCAGTTTGTCGACCTGGCTTTCCAGATCGCTCATGCGGCTTTTCAGCTCGGCATTGTCGCGGCGGGTGCTGTCCAGGCTTTCCTGGGTGGTCGCCAGCTTGTTACTCAGCTCTGCGGCATCACCTGCGGCACCTTTGGCGCCCGGCTTGCTGTTGGCCGCGACCAGGCTCAGGTTGTCCTTGGCTTCGATCTGCGAAGGAGCGGCGCCAGCACGCTCACGGCGGGTCGCATCGACCTGCCGCGCGCCGGTCGGCAAACGCCGACCTTCGCGCCAGGCGCGGTTCTGCTCGGCCACTTCGGCAATGGCGCGCGGTTGCGGCGTGGCACTGACTTCCTGCGGCGTCGGCAGGCGCAAGACCTGGCCTTTCTTCAGGCGGTTGATGTTGCCGGCGATGAACGCATCCGGGTTGAGCGCCTGGATCGCCAGCATGGTCTGCTGAACCGTACCGCCGTTGCGCACGCGCTCGGCGATTTCCCACAACGTGTCGTTGTTGGCGGTGGTGTATTCGGTGTACTTGGGCTCGGCGGGCGCTGCCGGTTTGGCGGCAGGCGCAGGCGCCGGTGCAGGCGCTTGCGCTGCCGGTGCCTGGGCTGGCGCGACGGCTGGAGCAGTCGAAGGCAACTGGGTGGCCGCCGCTGCCGCCTGTGGCAAGACCTTCGGCGGGTCGAGCAACAGGCTGTATTCGCGCAGCACCCGACCGTTCGGCCAGAGCACTTGCACGAGGAATTTCACGTAGGGGTCGCGAATGGGCTTGGTGGAGGTGATGCGCAGCACGCTCTTGCCGCCGGGGTTGACCACCGGGGTGAACGTCAGGTCATCGAGCACGGCCATGCGGCCAACGCCCGCCTGGGCGAACTCGGCCGACGTCGCCAGGCTCGGCACCACCTGGGCAGCGTTGAGATCCTGCACCTGCGTCAGTTCGATTTCGGCCAGCAGCGGCTGATTCAGGCTCGACTTGACCGTCAGCCCGCCCAAGCCAAGCGCGTTGGCCATCCCGGATGACAGCGCCGAAGCCGCAGCGATTGCTAAAACCAGTTTACGAACCTGAACCATAGCCCATCCCTTGTTTAAGATTTCCCCGGCAACCGAGAAGATAAAGCCTGCTAGGGCGTAGGACGTGTCAACGACACGTCACAGCTAGAATGATTCTTTGAATTGTTGGCAAGTATCTTTTACGAAACATCTTTTATCAACAATTCAGCCACCTGCACAGCGTTGAGCGCCGCGCCCTTGCGCGCATTGTCGGACGTTACCCAGAAATTGAGCTCACAGTCATCGTCGACTCCACCGCGCAAACGTCCTATATAGACAGCGTCCTGTCCTACAGCGTCACCGACCGGTGTCGGATAATCCCCCGCATCCACCAGATCGATGCCATCGGCCGCATCCAGCGCCGCGCTCACCGCAGCGATGTCCACAGAACCGTTGGTCTGTATCGACACGCTCAAGCTATCGCCAAAAAACACCGGGACTTGAATGCAACTCACGCCGACCTTGATTAAAGGCAGCGACAGCAACTCGCGCAACTCGCTGACCAAACGTTTTTCAAGGGGCACATGGCCTTGCGCATCCGCCGTACCGACCTGAGCCAGGACGTTGAACGCCATCTGCCGATCGAACACCTTCGGCTCCAGTGGTCGCATGTTGAGCAACTCGGCGGTCTGCCGCGCAAGCTCGGTGACGCCTTCACGCCCTTGGCTGGACACCGCCAGACACGCCGTCACACTGACCCGCTGGATCTCCAGCAAGCCGCGCAATGGCCCGAGCACCATTGCCAGCGCCGCCGCACTGGAGCTTGGGCAGGCCACTTGATACGGCGTTTTCAGGCGCTGCAGCACCTCGCCATTGACCTCGGGCACGATGTTGGGCGCCTGCTCCACCGGCAAACCGCCGGACAGATCGATCACCGCGCAGCCCTTTTCGGTGGCGCGAGGCGCATAGCTGCGGGTCACCGCAGGGCCCGCTGCGAAAAAGGCGATCTGCACCTTGCTGAAATCGAAGGCATCGACCTCGCGCACCCGCACATTCTTCCCGCGCCAGGCCACTGAGCTGCCTGCCGATTCCGCGCTCGCCAGCAGGTGCAGATCGCTCACCGGGAAGTCGCGCTCTTCGAGAATCTGCACGATGGTTTCGCCGACAGTGCCGGTGGCGCCGATCACGGCAATAGCAAAGGACTGGCTCATGGAAAACCTCAGACATTTCGGGGGGCGGCACTTTAACCGCGAGATGAAGGCCAGGCAAATGACCCGGCGCCGATCAGCCTGGCGTCAAGGCTCAAGGCCAATGGGAAAGAACTCGCCGGCGCTCCACACGCCGAGCCAGCGCTGCCCGTCGATCTCACGGGTCACGGCCAGGTCGACCAATTGATAGAAGACGTTGCGATGGATCAAGGCTTCGAGATTGCTGCGCACGTGCAGGTAAGGCGCGGGCTCCTGGGTCTCAGGATCGACACTGACCCGCAGCGGATGCTCGGGGCCGGCCTCGACCGTATCCTCGACATTGGTGGTAAAGCGCAGCACCTGCGCCTCGCCCTCGCCTTCCACTTGCAGCAACACCGCCACGAACGGCGCGTCGTCGACCTGGATGCCGACTTTCTCCACAGGGGTGATCAGGAAGTAGTCGTCGCCGTCGCGCCGGATGATGGTGGAAAACAGCCGGACCATCGGCTTGCGCCCGATGGGCGTGCCCAGATAGAACCAGGTGCCGTCGCGGGCGATCCGCATGTCGATATCGCCGCAGAAATCCGGGTTCCACAGGTGCACAGGCGGCAAACCCTTGCCGGTCTTGGGTAATTGCGCCAACAGGTCGTTGGCCTTGCCCGGACCACTCATACGCTCTCCTTAATGGGATTCCAGCCCCATGAGCGAACGAGCGTAAGCCTCCATGGGCGGTCCTAGCAAATCTTCCGGCTTGGTGTCATAGAGTGTCAGCAGGCCACCACGGCTGCGGATGCGCGCCGAGTCGATGAGGTAGCGGGTGTTGGTTTCGATCAGCATGAGCTGGATCACGCCGCTGTCGATGCCCAGGCGGTCGACGGCTTCCTGGTCGGACCATTCGTCAAAGGTGCCGATGCGGTCGTCCGCCTTGGCGAAGCGGGTGTACAGCAGGTAGTGCGCACCTGCCGCGCGGGCCTCGCTCATGGCTTCGTCCAGCCCTTCCGGCGCGCGGGCGCGGCGGACCATGGGGAAGTATTCGATGAAGCCGTTGAAGGCTTCTTCGGCCACTACGTTAGGTCGCGGATAGGCGCCACCCGGCGGGGCGAAGGCGCCCTGGGCGATATAGATGAAGGAGTCCGGTTGCAGGCGGAAGTTGTTGGTCCGGCGCGTGGAACTGTGGTCCAAAAGGCCCGCATCGCTGAGCTCGTCATGGGCACCCTGAGCCAGATCACTGACGTGCATGCAGCCACTCAATGCCAAAAACGTCAGCAGTAAAACCAGGCTACGCATTATTTCCTCCAAAGTCCGGCGACGGAAAACCGGCGAATGGCCGGGTAATGCAGCTTTTGCGCCAGATCGGGGGTTTGTTTTTTGGGTTGGCGCTTGAAGGGGGTGATGATCCTTATTCTGTGGTGGCTTCTCGGTTTTTGTTCTGGCTAACGCCAGACCTGTTTCAAGATCAACGGCGCTCTTCCTAACGTCAGATCTGTTTCGACTTCGTCGAGTTACTTGGAAAAGACCCCCAAGTAACCAAGGGGTCCTGCTCCTGGTTTGGCCCTCCTGCGTCGGGTCCCTTCATTCCGGTCTCGTTCCGTGGGCCCGGCGCGAAGGGCCATCCATGGCCCAACGCGCCTCTCGCGGCATCCATGCCGCTCGACCCACTCCACGAGACCTCCATTCAGCCTGCACCCAAGTCGCGATTTGTGGTGTCTGGGAGATTTGCGTACGAAGATCAAAATCAAATGCGAGCGGATTACCCCGCCCCGTAGCAGCACGGCTTGCCGGCGGGGTCGATCTTGAGGGCCACCCGCGAGCAAGCTCGGCTGCTACGGGGACGGAGTTCAACGCACGCTCTTGATCTGGCTTTTGATCTCCATGCGCGAATCTTACAGGCAACACAAAACGCGACTTGGGTGCAGGCTGAACGGAGGTCTCGCGGAGTGGGTCGAGCCGCATGGATGCGGCGAGAGGCGTGTGGGCCATGGATGGCCCTTTCACGCCGGGCCCACGGAGCGAGACCGGAGTGAAGGAACCTCGACGAAGTCGAGGCCAAACCAGGAGCAAAAGCCCTTGGTTACTTGGGGCTTTTCCAAGTAACTCGACGAAGTCGAAACAGATCTGACGTTAGGAAGAGCGCTTTTGATCTTGATCTTGATCTCACCCCCCAATAATTTTCATGACCGTCGCCCCACCCGAAAACGCCACCGCCTGCTTGTCCCCCAGCGCTCTAACCAGCAACCGCTGCAACGCCGGCAGCGCCTGATGCCGCGGCTTGTCGAACAGATCGCCGACATAATGCCGGTGGCTCGACGACAGACAGCCATGCAACCACCCGGTAGAAGAAAGCCGCAACCGCGAGCAGGTCCGGCAGAACGGCACACTCTCGTTGGCAATCACCCCGAAATGACCCTTGCCAGGAATCCGATAGCGCACCGCCGTCGCATCAACAGGCGCATCGGCCTGCAAAAACTCATAACGCTCGCCAATCAACTCAAGCAACTGCCCGAGACTGACGAACTGCGCGAGAAACCCATTGTGATCGGACGCCAGGTGCCCCATGCGCATCAGCTCGATAAAACGCAGCTCGTAACCCCGCGCCAGGCAGTAATCCAGAAGCGGCACCACCTGATCCAGATTCTGCCCGCGCAGCGGCACCATGTTGACCTTGATCCGAATGCCCGCCGCCCTCGCCTGCTCCATGCCGTCGAGCACGGTCGCCAGATCGCCGCCCCTCGCGATGGCGCGAAACGCCGCGGGGTCCAGCGTATCGAGGGACACGTTGATCCGGCTGATCCCTGCCTCCAGCAACAGCGGCAGTTTGCGCGCCAGCAACTGGCCATTAGTGGTTAGGCTGACATCGGCGAGCCCCATCTTGCCCACCTGCTTCATGAAAGCCTCGAAACGCGGGCTTACCAGCGGCTCGCCGCCGGTGATCCGCAAACGCTCGATGCCCGCGGCTTCGATCAGGTATTCCACGCCGCGCGCCATCTGCTCGGCCGACAGTTCATTCTGCGCAGCCACCAGCCGCTTGCCATCGGGCACGCAGTAGGTACAGGCGTAGTTGCAGGCAGCCGTCAGACTGATCCGCAGGTTGCGGAAACGTCGGCCTTGGCGATCAACGATCATGGAAAACTCCGGAAAAAATGCTGCGCGGCAAAAGCTGACTCAAAAATCAACTTTTGGCAAGCGCCGTTCCGGACAGACAACAGCAACCCGCCCGGCCACTCCATGACGAAGCTTGCCGGACGGATCAATGAAAGGAAAAAGGCTTCAGTTTCCGGAGATTTCCGGCTTGAGGTCGTGGCCCGCTTCCGGGTCGCGCTTGCGCTTGTTGCCCATACGCACGCCGATGTCCATCAGGAACTGGAAGAAGCCTTCCTGATCTTCCAGCACGTTGCTCCAGAACGGCGAGTGGTACAGCGCCACCGCGCCATGCACCAGCGCCCAGGCTGCGCAGTAGTGGAAGTACGGCGGCACGTCTTCGAGCTTGCCTTCGGTGATGCGGCCCTTGATCAGCAGGGTCAGGTGTTCGAAGTTCGAGGCGCGGATCTTGTGCAGCTGCTCGACCATCTCCGGAACCTGATTGCCCTTGACCACTTTCTCTTCCAGGCGGTCGAACAGGCGATAGCGCTGCGGATCGCGCATGCGGAATTCGAAATACGCCCGCGAGAGCGCTTCCTTGTCCTTGTCGACGTCGGCCGAGTGCAGCAGCTCGTTCAGATCGCGCTCGTAGTCGAGCATCAGGCGCAGGTAGATCTCGGCCTTGGATTTGAAGTGCTTGTAGATCGTGCCTTTGCCAATACCCACGGCATCAGCAATCATCTCGACGGTGACGCTGTCTTCACCCTGTTCGAGAAACAGCTTTAACGCGGTATCGAGAATCTCCTGCTCACGGCGGCGAAACTCACGGACCTTACGAGGTTCTTTCTGCATAGGAAGAGGCTGTGGGTTGAAAATCGAAGCCGCACATTATGCCTAACTTGCGGCAAATTGCACGGAACATCCGACCATGTCTACGCTTCACGACGAGTTCGCTCAAGCCCCCGATCTGCGTTATCTGAACCACGCAGCGGTCGGCCCCTGGCCAAAACGCACGGCCATCGCGGTGCAGAAATTCGCAGAACAGAACGTTTTACTGGGCGCGCGGGACTATCCGGACTGGATGAAAGCCGAGCAGCGTCTTCGTGAACGCCTGGCCCGGCTGCTGAACGCACCGTCGACCGATGACATCGCACTGGTCAAAAACACCTCGGAAGCCCTGTCATTTGTCGCTTTTGGCCTCGACTGGAAAAGCGGCGACAACGTGGTCATCAGTGACGAGGAATTCCCGTCCAATCGCGTGGTGTGGGAAGCGCTGAAGCCGCAGGGCGTGGAAGTCATCCAGGTCAGCCTCAAGGGCGAGGATCCGGAAGGCGCGCTGCTTGCAGCCTGTGGTCCGCGCACCCGCCTGATGTCCATCAGCTCGGTGCAATTTGCCACCGGCACGCGTCTGGATATCGAACGCCTCGGCCAGGGCTGCAAACAGCGGCATGTGCTGTTTTGCATTGATGCCATCCAGCACATCGGCGCCCTGCCCTTCGACGTGCAGGCCAGCCAGTGCGACTTCGCCATGGCCGACGGCCACAAATGGATGTGCAGCCCCGAGGGCCTGGGCGTGTTCTATTGCCGCGCCGAACTGCGCCCGCAGCTCAAGCTGCATGAGTTCGGCTGGCACATGCTGGAAAGCTCCGGCGACTATGGCCGCAAGGACTGGCAACCGGCCGCCAGCGCCCAGCGCTTCGAATGCGGCAGTCCCAATACACTGGGCGCCATGGCACTGGACGCCAGCCTGTCGCTGCTGGAGGAAATCGGCATGGAGGCAGTAGGAAAAGCCGTTATCGAAAGAGTGAACTGGCTTGAAGAAGGGCTCAGAAACATCAAGGGCGCGGTCATCCATTCATCGCGCCTGAGCGAACGACGCTCGGGAATATTGACCTTCAGTCTGGAAGGCAAACCCGCCCCGCAGGTCTGGGAAGCCTTGATGAAAGAACAGGTGGTCTGCTTGCCGAGGGGGCCAGGTATCCGCTTTTCGCCGCATTTCTATACGCGATCGCGGGTGATCGAGGAAACACTGGCGCTTGTGCAGCGCATTGCCATGCATTGAGGTATCAACAGGGAATCGAGTATTCCAAATCTGTTTAAAAAACGTACAACTGTACGCTGGACGCCTGCCGATTCTGGCCAATACTTAAATTCGCTGATGCGGCATCTCCCCCAAGTGCCAGCATCGGTAAAGGCACCAACGGATAGCGTGTCTTTGTTTTACTCCTAATGGTCTTAACCCGGATTCACCCCCCAGAACCCGGGTTTTTTTTGCCTGCGATTTGCCCCCTCAGTGGGCGGCCTTGACCCTCGCCAGCGGGAACAGGCGCTTGAAGTTCTCGGTGGTCTGCTCGGCGAAGCGCTCGTAGCTTTCGCCGCGCAGCATCGCCAGGAACTCGGCCACTTCGCGCACGTACTGCGGCAGGTTGGGTTTGCCGCGATAAGGGATCGGCGCCAGATACGGCGAATCGGTTTCCACCAGCAGGCGATCGGCGGGCACTTTGCTCGCCACATCGCGCAGGGCATCGGCATTGCGGAAGGTGACGATGCCGGACAGCGAGATGTAATAGCCCATGTCCAGCGCGGCGCGGGCCATGTCCCAGTCTTCGGTGAAGCAATGCAGCACGCCGGCATTCGGCAACGCGGCTTCGCGCAGCAGTTCCAGGGTGTCGGCCCGCGCGCCACGGGTGTGGATGATCACCGGTTTGCCGGTCTGCTTCGCCGCTTGCAGGTGCAGGCGGAACGAGGCCTGCTGCAGTTCGGCGGCTTCGGGCTCGTAGTGGTAATCCAGGCCGGTCTCGCCGATCGCCACCACATGGGGGTGATTCAACTCGCCCAGCAGCCATTCCAGCGCCGGGGCCTCGCCGGGCTTGAGGTCCAGCGGGTGAATGCCGACCGAGCAATCCACATCTTCATAACGCTCGGCCAGGGCCTTGACGTCCGCCGCGTTGTCGGCGCTGACGCCGATGCACAGGAAATGCCCGACCCCGCGCCCGCGCGCCGCTTGCAGCGCGGCGTCCAGGGAGCCTGCGTGCTGGGTGAGGTCGAGACGGTCGAGGTGGCAATGGGAATCTACAAGCATGGCAATCGAAGCAACTTATTACATCGTATGGGTGGGACGGTCGGACTTAAGAGCCCCCGCCAGGTAATTTTCAATCATGTTGCGCGCGGTGTTGTCGCCGTCGTTGAACTGCACGCCAACGCCCGCTGCTCGGTTGCCCTGGGCCCCCTTGGGAGTGATCCAGGTGACCTTGCCGGCAACCGGAATCTTTTCCGGCTCGTCCATGAGGTTGAGCAGCATGAACACTTCATCGCCCAGCTTGTAGCTCTTGCTGGTGGGAATGAACAGCCCGCCGTTCTTGATGAACGGCATGTAGGCGGCATACAGGACAGATTTGTCCTTGATGGTCAGGGACAGGATGCCGTTACGTGGGCCCGGGCTCAGGGGGACGCTCATCTCAACTTCCTCTGTAGATGCTGATGTCATGCGGCCAGTCTACCCCTGTCCGGTGAGCGATGCCCACTGCACCAACAAAGCTTCGAGCAACAAAACCCGGTTCAGGTTCGCCTTGGCCAGCACTTTCTGACGCTGCAACAGGACCCAGTCCTGCATCGCCAGCACTTTAGTCTGCGGCGACTTCTGCGCCAGGTACTGCACCACCTTGCGCATGTCGGCCAGCCCCAGGCCATCTTCATCCTGGGTCAACTGGTAGCGCAGCACCAGGTTCGACCAGTCGCAGAACCAGTCGAACAGCAACAGCAGCGGCACGTCCTTCCAGCCTTCGGCCAATTGGGTCGGCGACTGCTGGCCCTTGAGCAGCTTCTTCACGCCGTCGACCACCAGCGCGCGCTGCTCGCGAACGCCCTGGGCCTGAAGATTGACCGCCGCCAGCGGCGAACCGGCGGCCAGGGTCAGCAGTTCGCGGCGTTCGTCTTCGCTGCATTCAGGCAAGGCGTCGGCCAGCCAGGCGACACTCATCGCCTCGTTCGGCAACGGGCAGGCCTGCTGCACGCAGCGGCTCTTGATGGTCGGCAGCAGACGGCTGGGCTGGTGGCTGACCAGCAACAGCACGGTATCGCCGGACGGTTCTTCCAGGCTCTTGAGCAAGGCATTGGCCGCGTTGATGTTCATCGCCTCCACCGGCTCGATGAGCACCACCTTGCGCCCGCCCAGCTGCGCGGTCTGCACCACGAAGCTGACCAGATCACGGACCTGGTCGACCTTGATCGCCTTGTCCGCTTCTTCGGGTTCGAGAATGTAGTTATCGGGATGGCTGCCCGCCGCCAGCAGCGAGCAGGATTTGCACTGCCCGCACGCTTCGAGGCTCCGAGGTTGCTGGCACAGCAGCAAAGCCATCAGGCGCTCGGCCAGCGCTCGCTTGCCGATCCCGGCCGGGCCATGCAACAGATAGGCATGGGCGTGCTGGGTGCGGCCGGCCAGTTGCTGCCAGAGGCCGTTCTGCCAGGGATATGCCTCAGCCATCATGGCGCTCCGTCAGGCAGGGCATGGCGGTCGGGTTGCGCCCAGCGCGCCGGGCAAACAGGTCGATCATCGGTTCCGGGGTTCTCGAAGAAGTCAAAGCATCAGGTCGGTCCGCGGCATATCGGACAGACACGCCAACGCAATCCGGGCCGAATGTTAACGTGCTTTGCGCTTCGTGTCTGATCGAAAGATCGGCGAACACTTCCCGGTCCCCGCCGGGCCACGGATCAACGGGCGTTCTGGATCTGCCAGCGCCGGGGGCTGAGCCCCACCACCTTGCTGAAGACCCGGGTGAAATAGGACTGATCGTAAAACCCGCATTCCAGCGCCACCTGTTGCAGGCTCATCTGGCCGTCGAGCAGCAGTTGCTCGGCCTTGCGCACCCGCTGCAGACGCAGCCAGTGGTGCGGCGAGAGCCCGGTGGAGTTCTTGAACGCGCGGGAAAAGTGGCTTCTGGAAATGGCGCACTCGCGGGCCACGTGCTCGATCGAACAGCCCTTGTTCATGAGCTCGGACATCAGCGTCTGCGCGCGCTTGATCCGCCAGGGCGCAAGGCTCACGCCCTCTCCCGGCAGTCGCGGGCAACGAGCCTGGCTCGCTGCGTCGGATTGAGAACAGGTGGTCGACATCACACAACTCCAACATGAACGAAAGACGCGGATCCCGCACTGACGCCGAGGGCCTGGCAGCGCCCCGGCGTCAGGCGAACCCTCAGTAATCCCAGAAGGTCGCGACCCAGCGGAAGGCGTCGCCGTCGACCGCCACGCGGCCTACCGACGGAAACGGCAGGTGGGTGGCCACGAACAGCTCGCCGCTGGCCGCAGCCTCACGCAGCAGGCGTACACGGACGCGAACCGACTCTTCAGGGTCGTGCTCGAAGCCGTTCTGCCATTCGGGATGCTCGAATGCCACGGGGAACAGCGCATCACCCGCGAAGGTCAGCCGCTGGCCGCCGGAGTTCACGTACACCACGCAATGCCCCGGCGTGTGGCCGCCGGTGACCTTGGCCACCACGCCTGGCGCAACTTCGTATTCGTCGTCGAAGGTGCGGATCTTGTCGGCGTAATCGCTCATGAACTGATTGGCGGTGCTGCGCAGCACCTCCGGCACCGGCTCAGGCATGGAGGTCCGGGTGAAGTCAGGGGCTTTCCAGAACTCGACCTCGGTGGCCGAGACATGGATGCGCACGTCCGCACGCAACTGGCGCTTGACCTCGTCCACCAGCAGCCCGCCGACGTGGTCCATGTGCATGTGGGTGATGATCACGTCGGTCACCGCCGACAGCTCGATGCCCGCCGCCTTCAGGCGTTTCGGGAACTGGCCGGCCCGGGGAAAACCGGGGAACTGCCCGCCCAGGCCGGCGTCGACCAGGATCACCTTGTCGCCGCTGCGCACCACCAGCACATTGAGCGCCCAGTCGAAGGCGTCCGGGCCCAGGTACATGTCCTTGAACCAGGCTGCGCGAACCGCCGGGTCGACGTTGGTCGACATGGTTTCGGTAGGCAGCGGCAGCACGCCGTCGCTGACCACCATCACGTCGACGTCACCGATGCGCAGCGCATAGCGCGACGGCACCAGTTCCTCGCCGGCCGCCTGGCCGAAAGCGGAAAGGTCATTGGATGTGGGCGCGGGATGATTCAGGAAGGTGGTCATGATTATTCTCCAGTCGCTTGGGTTCGAACGCTCGGGCTAATCGGCTGTTGGCCGCCGCTGTTGCTGTGTCTGCCCGGGAAGTCTGCGCTGGGCCCCACCCCCTCGAAACCATACCTGGGTATAGACTTTTTCACCCTGAGGCAGCTGCGCCTAACCCTTGAAGACAGGGCCTTGCGACCTTGGATTGAGGTTCTCGACCACAGGGCAGGCAAGCCTTTGAAAGCTGCCCTGAAATCGATGCCTGCCACGGAAAAAGGGCCCGCCGCAGGCGAGCCCTGCGAGGCGTCACTCGACACCGGGTCCGTCACTCACGGATCGGCTCATCGCCCTGCGCGGCTGAATACCGAGAACACCGCTGACCACCTGCCAGCAAACCGCCGCCACGCCGACGATGAACACCACATCACCGAAGGTGCGGATCCAGCGCAGCGTCTGCAGGATGTCCTGCTGCATAAACCCCTCGCTGCGTGCATACCAGAGCCCCTGGCTCACGCTGGCGTAGAACTGGATCAGGCCGATGGGCAACAGGCTTGCGCCAATCATCAACGCCAGACCGCCATTGAGGCACCAGAAGGCGGTCTTCATCAGCCCCTCGTTGAAAACCAGGTCCGGCCGGATGTAACGCAATACCAGCAGGATGAAGCCCAGCGCCAGGAAGCCATACACGCCGAACAGCGCGGCATGGGCGTGCACCGCCGTGGTATTCAGGCCCTGGATGTAATACAGCGAGAGCGGCGGGTTGATCATGAAGCCGAAGACGCCGGCCCCGAGCATGTTCCAAAACGCTACCGTGACGAAGAACATCAGCGGCCAGCGCACGCGCTCCATCCACACGGCCCGGGATCTGAGGTGCCAGTGCTCCCAGGCTTCGTGGCCGAGCACGATCAGTGGCACCACTTCCAGCGCACTGAAGGTCGCGCCCACCGCCATGACCGGCGTCGTGGTGCCGGAAAAGTAGATGTGGTGGAAAGTGCCGGGCACGCCACCGAGCATGAACAGCGAGGCCGACGCCAGGCTGGCGGTGGTGGCCATCCGCGAGGACACCAGCCCCATGCTGGAGAAAATGAACGCCAGTGCGGTGGTGGCGAACACCTCGAAGAAGCCTTCGACCCACAGATGCACCACCCACCAGCGCCAGTACTCCATCACCGAGAGGTTGGTGCGCTCGCCGTAAAACAGCCCCGCACCGTAGAACAGGCCAATGGCAACCACAGACGCAGCGAGCAGCGCCAGCAGGTTTCGGTCGCCAGGGCGGTACAGCGCCGGCACGATGCAGCGCAACATCAGCACCAGCCAGAAGGCGATCCCGGCGAACTTGAGCCACTGCCACACGCGCCCCAGGTCCACGTATTCATAGCCCTGATGACCGAGCCAGAAATTCCACTGCGGCGGCATGAGCTGGGCGATGGCCAGATAGTTGCCGGCGTACGAGCCGACCACCACGAACACCAGTGCCCAGAACAGGATGTCCACCCCTGCCCTTTGCCATTTCGGGTCCTTGCCACCGTTGATGATCGGCGCCAGAAACAACCCGGCAGCGAGAAACCCGGTGGCGATCCAGAACACCGCGCTCTGCAGGTGCCAGGTGCGCATCAGCGAATAGGGAAACCATCTGGAAAGCGAGATGCCGTAGAACTCCTGCCCTTCGACCGTGTAGTGCGCGGTGGCCCCGCCGACCATGACCTGAAACGCCAGCAAGGCCACCACCAGCAGCAGGTACTTGCCCAACCCTTGCTGAGACGGAGTCAACCCGACCAGGCTCAGGGGATCTCGCGCAGGCGCCAGCAGAGGTTGCTCGTCGTGGTCGCGCAGAAACGCCCAGCCCCAGACCAGCAGGCCGATGCCTGCCAGCAGCAGGACGACACTGACCACCGACCAGACCACGTTTTCGACCGTGGGCCGGTTGTCGATCAACGGCTCATGGGGCCAGTTGTTGGTGTAAGTCGCCACCTGCCCTGGGCGCTCGGTGGACGCAGCCCACGCCGTCCAGAAGAAGAACCGCGTCAGTTGCTGCCGGCGAGTGGCATCGGGGAGCGTGTTCTCCTTCATGGCGAAGTGAACCCGGCTTTCATGGGAGCCCGGGTCGTCGCCGAACAGCGAAACGTAGTAACGAGTCGTGCGCTCGATCGCCGACACACGTCGCTCGCTGAGCGTCAGCACCTGATCGCGCAGCTGACTGGCGCGATACTCATTCTTGAGCTGCTGGCGCAGGGATGCTCGCGCCCCCTCGTCGAGTTGCTCGAAGGAGGTCTGGTAATCCTGCTCGGCCGCCAGCTCCAGCCAGGTCGTCAGCTCCCGGTGCAGCCAGTCCGCCGTCCAGTCCGGCGCCTGATACGCCCCGTGCCCCCAGATCGAGCCCAGCTGCATGCCGCCGACACTCTGCCAGGCGGTCTGGCCGTCGAGGATGTCGTCGCCGGTAAACAGCGGCTGCCCGTTGCTGCTTTGCACCAGCGCCGGCACAGGCGGCGCCTGACGATAGATTTCCCGCCCGAACCAGCCCAGCAAGCCAAAGGTGAGCGCCAGAACGCCCAGCAGCATCCACCAGAGTCTTTTGTATTCACCCATGGCGTCCGCCTCCTGTGAGGGTGCCGAAAACAGGTGCCGATACAGCCCCTGATGCAGTGAAGTTATTCATGGAAAGTCCTGACCTTTAAATAACGGGCAGGGAAAAGTTCAAAAAACATGCCAGACAAAAAACTCAATAAATCCGGGATATTCATGGAAGCGCAGTCATAATGACCGCCTCTTTTACGCAGTCATTTCGACACTTGACGTCAAAATGACTCAGCACTTTTTTCCATAAGTCAGATACAAAAAAAGCCCCTACTGAAGGGGCTTTCATAACAAGACACTTGAACGTGCGAATCTTACGCCCAGGTATTGATCCCGGGACGCGAGACATGCACATTGCTGGCCTGATTCCTCACGGACGATAGTGCATTGTTTGCACGCTGCCCCTCTTTGGCGAAGTCATCGAGGTTCTGCAGCACATACACCGCCTTGATGTAATCCGGCACCACATGAAAGGCGTATTCGTTGCCGTTGACATTGGCGCTGCGCAGGTTGTCGATGCGCGAGGCGAAGTAGTCCAGTGCGTTGATGCGCACGTTCGGCCGGGTCTGGTTGCCGGTCGCATCCAGCGAGGTGCCGGCAGACACCAGCAGGTTGGCCGTGGTCTTGTCGATCAGCCCCAGTGCATAGAGGTTCTTGCTGACCATGCCCAGGTCCGCAGGGCTGACATCGGTCACGTCGAAGTTCTTGAAACTGTCCTGCAGGCCCATTCTGGACATCGCCTGGGTATCCAGCACGCCCGGCTTGTTTCCCAGTTCGCGCAACACCTGCGAGGTGATGAAAGAGGAAGACGACGCACGGGATCCAGTACTTGCGCCCCTGATCGAAACCGAAAGATTGTCTAACGGATTTATTGCCACGATATGATCCTTATCGGCCTGTCTCTCCAATACACAGCGCATTGAAGAGCGTTCCGTCGTCGCCGCAGAACCGGCGAATGAGTTGTTGAAAAAAGAGTAGCGAGCCGCCGACCGTCAAATCAATTAGACGCGCGCCATATACCCCTCGTTTCTGGCCAATCGCATTCGCGCCATCCTGTTTTATATATAAGCGATTTTATAAAACCTGATTTCAACGGGAGAACCGGCTGCGATAGTCGCGCGGGGAAACCGCCAGATGACGCTGGAAGGTCACGCGCATCCGCTCTTCGTCGCCGAACCCGCACACCGCCGAAATCTGGCTGATGTTGCGGTCCGAGTCTTCCAGCAGGCGCCGCGCCGCTTCCAGGCGAAAAAGCTCCAGGGCCTTGGCCGGCGGGCGGCCGGTTTTCTGCTTGTAGACCCGGCTGAAGTTGCGCGCACTCATGTTGGCGTGGCGCGCCATGGCATCGACGTCCAGGTCTTCGCGAAACAGGTTCTCGACCAGCCACAGGTGAAAGTCGGCAAAGGCGTCGCCGTCGTGCATTTGCGAGAGCAGCATCTGGCTGAACTGGGATTGCCCGCCCGCGCGCTTCATGAACACCACCAGTTCACGGGCCACCTGCATCGCGATCTCGCGCCCGCAGTCGGCCTGCACCAGCGCCAGGGCCATGTCGATCCCGGCGGTCACCCCTGCCGAAGTCCAGATGTGATCCTGCTCGACGAAGATCGCATCCCTGTCCACTGCCACGGTCGGATAGCGCGCGATAAAGCTGTCGCACATGCCCCAGTGCGTCGCAGCACGCCGGCCCTCCAGCAGCCCCGCCTCGGCCAGCAGGAACGCGCCCGTGCACACCGAAGCGGTACGCCGCGACCGCGGTGCGATGCAGGCCAGCCAGTCAACCAGCTCGGCGTTTGTGTCCAGCGCGAGGAGGATCCGCGGAGCACCCGGGACGATGATCGTGTCGATCGGCTCATCGGCGAACGTCGACAGCGGCACAGAGGCGACGGACACACCTTCGGCGGTGGGAATTCGTCGCCCCGAAATACTCGCCACCGGGCGTTCATAGCCCTGCATCCCGCGCTCGCGCAGCGCCTTGTCCGCCGCCCAGAACACGGTCTGGGCGCCGGCCAGATCGAGCAAACCCATCTGCGGAAAAGCCAGAAACAGCACGCGGCGAGGACGATCAGGCGGGGTGGCAAGAGCAGTACCTGGCATGAAGCAAGTCTCCCTGAAAAGCCGAATTCTGAGCGGCTCCCGGCAGCGCGTTCTACTATCCTTTGGTTTGGATTTTCACTACGTCAGGCACGATTGCCACGACGCTCGCGGCACGTCACGGCTCGTCCATGCAGGCGCGCAGGGAGAACCGGATGATCGCGCCACAAGGCCGATTGGGCGCGGCCCACAGTCGCCCACCATGCTCCTCGATGATCGAACGGCAGATCGACAGGCCCATCCCCAGCCCCGTGGACTTGGTGGTGTAGAACGGCGTGAAGATCTGCTCGGTATCGGCCAGCGCGAAACCGGGTCCGGAATCGGACACGCTGATGACCACCTCGTCGCGCTCGCCATGCTCGGAGCGCACCGACAGTTCGCGGGTCGGGCTGTCGCTCTGGGTCATCGCTTCCAGCGCGTTGACGATCAGATTGAGCAACACCTGCTGCAACTCGACACGATCGCCATGCACCGCAGGCAAGCCTCCCGTCAGCCGGGTCTGGATGACGATGCCGTTCGCCGCCGCCTGGCTGCCGGTCAGGTCGACCATCTCCTGAATCGCCAGGTTGATGCTCACCGGCTCGCGGTGTGGCGGCGCCTTGCGGATCAGCCCGCGAATCCGCCCCAGCACATCTGCCGCGCGTTTCCCGTCGCGGGTGATGCCGTTGAGCGCCTGGCGGACCTCGGCAAAATCCGGCGGTTGCGCCCCCAGCCAGCGCAGGGCGGCATGGGCGTTGTTCAGCGCTGCCGCCACCGGCTGGCTGACCTCATGGGCCACCGACGCCACCAACTGCCCCATGGTCGCGACGCGGTTGGCGTGGGCCAGTTCGGTGAGCACCTGGCGATAACGTTGCTCGCTCTCGCTGATGCGCTTCTCAGCCTGCTTGCGCTCGGTCAGGTCGAGCACGAAAGCCACCCCGTCGGTGTGCCCCACCTCGACCATCGCCAGCCCGACGATCACCGGCAAACGGCTGCCGTCCTTTCTCAGGTACTCCTTTTCGAACGGGCTGGCACGCCCATGCTCGACCGCATCGAGCATGGCCTGCTGGCAGATGCCCTGGAACTCCAGCGGGGTCAGGTCCAGCCAGCGCAGGCGCCTGGCCACGACATCCTCGCGCTGGTAACCGAGCATCTGCAAAAACGCGTCGTTGGCGTCGATCACTTCGCCGTCGGTGGTCCACACCACAATGCCGATGATGTTGGCATCGACCAGCCGGCGAATCCGCGCTTCGCGATCGGCGATCTCGCGATACAGCCGCGCGTTTTCCAGCGAGATCGCCGCCTGGGACGCGAGCAGCTTGAGCACCGTGATGCGCGCGGAGTTGAACACCTGCACGGCGAGGTTGTTCTCCAGGTACAGCGCACCGGTGAGCTTGGCCTGATTCATCAGCGCCAGGCACAGCACCGAGCGCACCTGGTGGCGCTGAATGTAGGGATCGGAGGCAAACAGCATGTGGATCGCGGCGTTGTCCAGCACCACGCTTTCGCGGGTGCGCAGCACATGGTTGAGCACCGATTCGGGCAGCAGCGTGGCGTCCGGCAACCGGCTGGTGAGGCGCAGCTGGGTGGTGCCCATTTCCACCGCGGCCTCGGCGGCGATGACAGGCCGATCATGCTCAAGCAGGATCAACAACCCACGCACCGCGCCAGCCTGCTCGATGGCCGTGCGCATGATCATGTCGATCAACTTTTCCAGGACGATATCGCTGGACACTGCCTGGGACACCCGCAAGACGGTCGCCAGATCAAGATGCTCCACGGGCGTGGCGATGGTGGCCGTGGGGTTGGCGGCGGCCTGCTCACAGCCGGCCAGGGCGAACGCATCATCCAGTTGCCTGACCTTGCCCTCCGCGCCCCAACGCAGGTAGCCGTAGCGCGCATCCTGCAGGTACAACCGGGCGATCTTCGCCAGGCCACGGGCCGAGTAAAAGTAGGAGGCCCGCTCGTTGGCCAGCGCCTCGATCTGCACGAAGCCCCGTTGCCGGGCCGTTTCGATGGCCTGCTCATAGCGGGCCTGAGCATCGAGCGGGCGGCCCTCGATGCGGGCGATTTCCGCATTGACCAGTGCGTAATGGCAGTCGAAGTTTTCCGGGCACAACCCGGCCCAGCCCGCAAGCGCCTTGTGGAAGGCGGCCAACGCGAGCACATGCTGCTGCCGATCGGCAAGCGCCAGTTCATCGCACAGGCCGACGATCGCCAGCGCGCCATAGAAGTGGTATTCGACCTCTTCGAGAAACGAGTGAGAAACCGCAACCAGCGGCTCGGCATGGCGAGCCGCCTGCACGGCGGCCTGGTACTCCCCCGCCAGATAACAGGCCTGCAGTTTGCGCACCCAGTACCAGCCGGCGAGCACTTTGGAGCTGTGCTGCAGACGCGCCTGAAAACGCGCCTCGCTGAAAAACTCGTCGTCCAGGCAACCGAAGGCCGGGGTCAAGCCGCGCAGCATGCGGATCAGCGCCAACTGGTTTTCCAGAAAGTCGGTCACCAGCCCGAAACGCACCTTGCGGGTGTAGTCCAGCGCCTGTTCGGCATCGGCCTGCAACTGGCGCAGCGGCTCGCCGGCGAACAACTGGTTGGACACCAGAATGTTGCTGGAGAACGCCGCAAACGGCAGGTCGCCCACGTGATTGGCGGCGTCGAAGGCGCGATTGAGCAACCCGCTGCAATCGCGCACGGGGCTGGCCCAGCGGCTGACGAACAGCACGTACGCCAGGTAGGTGCGCGCGGCATAACGATCCAGCCCGCGCCGCTCGACGAGATCACAACCCAGACGACCGAACTGAAAGCCCGCCGGGTAGTCGCCGAAACGCGGTCCGGCAATCCGCGCCAGGTTGGCGTAGGCCACACAGGAGGCATCGCTGTTGCCGTGCACCAGACTCAGGTTGACCGCCTTGCACACGGTCAGGCACGCCAGGTTCTGATCGGTGTGCAGGGCCGGCGAGAACAGCGTGATCAACGCCCTGAGGGTGGCCAGCGCGACCTCGTCCTGCATGGGCGCCAGATCGAGCAGCGCGGGGATACTGCGTTCGCCAAGCAATACCTGAATCTGCTCGTATTCAGTCCTGACCAGCTGATCCTGCGGGTGCGCCGACCAGTCGATGCCGACGTGCCGCAGGTAGTCCAGGCACACGCTCACCGCCCGGTCGTTGCTGTTGAGCAACAGGCAGACGTCGATGTGCAGGCAGGCGATTTCGGCGCGCTCCACCGTTGTGCCGGAGCGCGCTGACAGACTCGACAGGCGCAGGTCGGCGGCACGGATCTGCCCCGTGAGAAACTCGCACTCGGCGCAGTTGATCTGCAACGCGAATTCCAGCGCGTGCCGATCGCTGCTGTCCCCGGCCAGCAACTGGATACCGGCACAGAAATAGGCCAGCGCCGGGCCGTAGGCGGTCGAGGCCTTCGCCCGCTGGCCGGCCAGCAGATTCAACTGCGCCAGTTGCTCAAGCTCTCGCGGCAGGCTGATCAGCGCGGCGCCGCGATTGAGATGGCCGACGATCTCGAACAGCGCGTCCTGGCGCTGCGCCACGCAGGGTCGAGCGGCCAGGGTCCGGCCGATCCGCAGGTGCAGCGCCGCCCGGGACGCCTCGGACATCAGCAGGTACGCGGCCTCGTGAACCCGGTCGTGAACGAACGAATAGACATCGCCCAGACGCTCCACCATGCCCTGTCCAATCGCCTCCCAGAACAAGGCGTGCACCTTCGCCTGGGGCGCGTCGAGTACCGTCGACAGGGTCGCGACCGAGGCGCCCCTGCCCAGGCAGGCCAGTTGCTGCAAGGCCTGCAGTGTCTCGGCGGGCAGGCGCACGATCCGCCCGACCATCAGGTCGATGACGTTGTCGGTGTAACCCTTGGCATGGATGCGATGGGCGTCCCAGCGCCACTGCCGCAGCTCATGGTCGAAGCTCAGCAAGCGCTCGTCGGCCAGCGAATGGAGGAACTGGATGGCGAAAAACGGATTGCCGGCCGTCTTGTCCTGAACCAGCCGGGCCAGCGGCGCAACATTGCCCGGCACGCAATTCAGGGCATCGGCGATCAGCGCCTCGGCGTGCGCCTGAGTCAGCGGGGCCAGCGCGATCTCTTCAACGTCAATGCCCGAATCACGGACGACCTCGAAGGTGCGCGTCAGGGGATGAGCATCGTCGACTTCGTTATGCCGATAGGCGCCGACCAATAGCAGATGCCCCAGGTCCTTGCTGCTCAACAACTTCGGGATCAGGTCCAGGGTCGCGGCATCGAGCCACTGCAGATCGTCGAGAAACAGCACCAGCGGATGCTCGGCCCGGGAGAAGACCCCGATGAAGCGGCGCAAGACCCGCAAGAACCGGCGCTGCGCCTGCTGCGGCTCGAAGGCCGGCACCGGCGGTGGCTCCCCGATGATGTGACGCAGCTCGGGGATCAGGTCGGTGATCAATTGCGCGTTGGGCCCCAGCGCCTCGCGCAAGGCGTCACGCCACCTGGCCAATTGTTCGCCGTTGCTGCCCAGCAGGGTCCGCACCAGGCCGCTGAACGCCTGCGCCAGCGTGGCGAACGGAATATCGCGCCGGTACTGATCGAACTTGCCGGCGGCAAACAGGCCCTGGGCCGGCAGCAGAATCTTGTGCAGCTCGTGGACCACCGACGACTTGCCGATGCCCGAGTACCCCGACACCAGCACCAGTTGCGCAGTACCTTGGGTGCGACAGCGTTCGAAGGCGGCCGCCAGGCGGGCGACCTCGGTTTCGCGACCGTAGAGCTTTTCCGAGAACACCAGACTGTCGTGGATGCTGTGCTCATCCAGGGCGAAGGCATCGATCTGCTGGTCGCGATGCCACTGGTTCAGGCAGCGCTGCAGATCATGCTCGACACCGGCCGCCGTCTGGTAGCGCTCCTCGGCACTCTTGGCCAGCAGTTTCATGACGATCCGGCACAGCGTCGCCGGCACGCCGGCCAGTCTTTCGCTGGGTGGCACGGGCGTTTTCGCGATGTGGCAATGCACCCACTCCATCGGCTCGGCGGCAGTGAACGGCAGCGCCCCGGTGAGCATCTGATAGAAGGTCACGCCCAGCGAATACAGGTCGCTGCGCCAATCGATGGAGCGGTTCATGCGCCCGGTCTGCTCCGGGGCCATGTAGGCCAGCGTGCCCGCCAAGGTGTCCGGCGGCTCGGGCTGTTGCCGGTGCCGAGGCGCCCGGGATGCCAGGCCGAAGCCGGTCAGCCGGGCACCACCGTCGAAGCAGTTGACGAAGATATGCGCAGGCTTGATGTCTTTGTGCACCAGCCCCTGTTGATGCACCTTGCGCAGCGCGGTTGCGACAGCCAGCGCAAAACGCAGGAACACCGCCGTGGGCATCGGCGCGTCGAGCAATCGGGCCAGCGGCTCTCCCCCGCAGTCATCGAGCACCAGCCGGACCTGCCCGGCGCCTGTCGACAATTCCAGCGGGCGCAGCGCCCAGTCGCCCTGCAATTGCTGGCGCAAGCCATATTCGCGGGCCAGGCGATCGAGGGTATCGGGCAGGGGTTGGCGGGCAGCGGGCCAGGCGATCAACACGCAGCCGCTGCCAGAGGCGTCAGGCCGACGCTCACGGGAAAGCACACGTTCGCCATCATCCCAGAGTAACTGCAGAGTCTTTTCCATCGACGTCAGAACCATGTGTTTTCAAATGCTGCAGGATGACTTCGCGCCGACGCGGCCGGCCCGTCGATCCACCGGCTGCCCGGGCAGAGTAGCGCTGCGCCGGACACGCGAGCCATGACGAAATCCCCTGCTTTTACGCCAGACACAGCCAACCTTGGGCGGCGCTGGTCGCTCAGCGACCGTAGGTGGGCGTGATCGTGGCGTGGGCCAGTGCGTTGGCCCTGACCATGAAACCGACCAGCGCGCCGCTGGCCTCCTCATCCAGCGGCAGCTTCGCCACCTTCAGCGCCCAGACCGTGAATTGATAGCGGTGCGGTTTGTCACCGGCCGGCGGGCAGACGCCGCCGAAGCCCGGCTGGCCGTAGTCGGTGCGGCCCTGGATGGCCCCGGCGGGCAGCGGCACCGTGGCCCCTGCCCCGCTGGGCAGGCGCGTGGTGGACGACGGGATGTTCACCACCGTCCAGTGCCACCAGCCGCTACCGGACGGCGCATCCGGGTCATAGACGGTGACGGCGTAGCTTTGGGTGCCGGCCGGCGCATTGCGCCAGGACAACTGCGGGGAGGTGTTGCCGCCCTCGCATCCGAATCCCTGGTAGACCTCCCGCGCAGTCAGCATGCGCTGATCGGCGATGTCCGGACTCTCAAGCGCAAAGTCGGCGGCATGGCCGGCCAGCGACACGCTCATGCACAGGGCAAGCGGCATCAGTTTGATTTTCATCACGACCTCATCAGTGGCTGGATAGCCGACACCTTAGGTCGCGCCACTGCGCGAAACACTTATCCACTGGCACATGCGGTTCATCCATCGGGATGCCCGACCACTCCACGCGCCGCCTGCACACTGCTCAAGGTATGACGCCGACACACCCGGGTATGGTTCCAGTGAGCCTGGGCGGACCTAGCGCAGCGTGTAGCCACCGTCCACGATGATTTCCTGCCCGTGAATGGCCCGCGCGCCATCGGACAGCAGGAACATGATGGTGTCGGCCACGGCGCCCGGTTCGAGAAACTTGCCATTGAGCAGCCGCGCATTCACCGCATCCGCCACAGCGGCCAGTTCCGAATCGCGCATGCCCAAGCTGTTCCAGATCGGCGTGGCAGTGGGCCCGGGCGAGACCACGTTGACCCGCACGCCCGCAGCCGCCATTTCAACGGCCAGGGTGCGCGCATGGCTGATCAGCGCGGTCTTGGAGGCGATGTAGGCAGCCAGGCCCGGAAACGCCAGGCGCGACAGAAACGTGCCGGTGAACACCACTGATGCAGGCTTGGCCAGTTGCCCGGCCAGTGCCGCCACCGTATTCAGCGCACCCGCCCCGTTCACCGCCCATTGCTGATCGAAGGCCATGTCATGGGTGCCGGTGGCCAGCATCGCCACGCCGGCATTGGGCACCACGAAATCCACCGGCGCGATGTCCCGCGCATAGTGGGCCAGGCGATCGAGGTCGCTGCGTTCGGTCACATTGCCCGGCAGCCAATGCAGCGTGTCGGCATATAGGCCGCGCAGGCGGTCCAGCCCGCCTTGATGACGGTTCATCGCAATCACGGTGGCACCGGCCCGCAGCAGGCGTTCAGTCAACGCCAGACCAATTCCGGAACTGGCCCCTGTCACCACCGCAAGACGGTTGTTGAAGTTGTTTTCCATGGTCACTCCCTTATGGCGCTAGTTGATACATCGTTCATTAGCGTCATCAGAAACCGTGCCATTTTTATAAGAGCGGGAAATCAGGGATATTACGACTCAAGAGTCATATTGACCCGGCAACTTCAAGAGTCATTAAGACTCTGCAGAGTCGATTTGACCACTGCCCATCAAGTGCCAGAGGCGGTAACTACGGCGATATACACAAGTATGACGCGAGCACACTCCTGCGCTAGAACGATGGACGTGTGCATGAACGACAACACCACCGGCCAGGCATACATTAGCCCTGAGCCGTATTGCAGCAAATCCCTCATTCATTCTTCAGGCGATCATCTGCCTCACTTCGCCGCGGCCACTCGCCAAGAGGTCGAAATGCTTAGTCGAAATGATTTGCGTCGCACAGACATGAGCCTGCTCGTCATCTTCGAAGCCCTGATGCACGAGCGCAACGTCAGCCGCGTTGGCGAAAAACTCTTTCTCGGCCAGCCCGCCGTCAGCAATGCCCTGTCGCGCCTGCGCGCAATGTTTGCCGACCCGCTGTTCGTGCGCAATGGCCGCTACATGGAGCCGACCGCGCGGGCCCACGACCTGTTTGAAATCCTTGCGCCGATGCTCGACACGATCGCCACCACCTTGAGCCAGGCCTGGGATTTCGTTCCGGCGGACAGCAACGGCACCTTCCACATCGGGCTGTCGGACGATGTCGAATACGGGCTGCTGCCTTCGTTCCTCAGTCGCCTGCGGGCCGAGGCACCCGGCGTCAGGCTGGTGGTCCAGCACACCGACAGCCAGCGCATGTCGAGCCTGCTGGTGGATGGCTCGATTTCCGTAGGCATCAGCCACACCTGTGACCTGCCTGCAGCAGCCCGGCGCAAGTTCCTGCGCATGATCAAGCCGATGGTCCTGCGTGCGGACACCAGCGGTGGCGCGTTGAGCCTGGAGGAGTTCTGCAGCCGGCCCCATGCGACGATTTCCTCCATGAGTCATCTGGTCACCGATGTCGACCGGGCGCTGGACAAGGTTTCGCGCAACCGCCACGTCGTGCTCGACGTCCCCCAGTTCAGCGCCCTGGCGGTCCTGTTGAAAGACAGCGACCTGCTGGCCGTGGTGCCGGACTACGTGGCCACCTCGATGGCGGCGTACAGCGGATTGCGCGCCGAGCAGGTGCCGCTGCAAATGAACGGCTTCGAGCTGTCCATGGCCTGGCGCGCCGTGGCCGACAAGGATCCGGCCGAACGCTGGTTGCGCTCGCGCCTGCGCGAATTCCTCAGCGATGGCACCTCGCATCAGCTGTCCACGGTCGCTGCCTGACGGACCAGATCACTGTTTGGCAGGAATTCCGGGGTTTTCGTCATACCTCATCCTGGGGCTGACTCATAGAATTACAACGGGTCTTTATATCTGGCCATCGGCGTTTATTTGTCCGGTCAACCTGTACGGGACAATCGACGCTGGCCAATTTGTATTGCACCGATCAGTAACTTCCCCTTGTGGCACCGGACCAAGGCAATAATAAATGAACAGCCCGATGAGCAAAAAAGCGCTGACCGATACTGCCTGCGTGTATATCGTCGATGACGATCAACTGTTGCGCGAGTCATTGAGCAGTCTGTTGCGTTCGATTGGCTGGCGTGTCGAACTCTTTGCCTCGGTGGCAGAGTTTCTGCGTTTCAAAAGACCCGACTCCAATAGTTGCCTGTTGCTGGATGTCCGGCTGCAAGGCATCAGCGGTCTGGACTTTCAGCATCAACTGGTCAAGGCCCGGGAAACCCTGCCCATCGTGTTCATGACCGGCTATGGCGACATTGCGATGTCGGTCAAGGCGATGAAGGCCGGTGCCGTCGATTTTCTGGCCAAACCCTTTCGCGAACAGGACCTGCTGGACGCCGTCGGCATCGCCCTGCGCAAGGACGCGCAACAGCGTGAGACCCGCAAGGCCCTGAACCAGCTCACCGCTCGCTATCAGACCTTGAGCGCCCGGGAGCAGGAAATCATGGCCATGGCTGCGTCGGGCCTGATGAACAAACAGATCGCCAGTGAAGTGTGCCTCAGCGAAATCACGGTCAAGATTCATCGATCCAACGTGATGAAGAAAATGTGCGCCCGAACCTTCGCCGAACTGGTGCGCATGGCCGAAACCCTGAAATCCAGACAGGAAAGCTGAAATCTCTATACCCACGTATTAAATCGGCATCGACCCGCCGGGGGTAAGGTACAGGCAGGGACAGTCTGTAGACTCGACCATTCTCAATGGAAGGCAGCGCACTTGGTTACCCGCCCACTCATCGCCGTCGTCGATGACGACGAGCACGTCCGATCATCGCTGGACAGCCTGCTGCGTTCATACGGCTATGGCGTCTGCCTGTATGGGGATGCCGAAAGTTTCCTGGCCTCGGCAATGATCCCCGGCGTCGATTGCCTGGTGTCCGATATCCAGATGCCGGGCATGAGCGGGTTGCAGATGTACCAACAGCTTCGCGCCCGGGGGCACGAGACGCCGGTCATCTTCATCACCGCTTCCGCCGATTGGGCGCCACGCCAGGCTGCCACAACGTTGCAGGCCTGCTGCTACTTGACCAAGCCGTTCGACGGGCAGCGACTGATCGAATGCCTGGACAACGCCCTGGGCGCTTGAGCACACGCAGCCTGGCCAGAGGCCTGAGCGGCTAGAGGCTTGAAACGAGCCCCAGGACCACCGCCCTCACCGCTTGCGCCACCTGCTCGAACGGCTGCGAGGCGTCGATCACCACGAAGCTTGCCGGTTTCTCCCGGGCCTGAGCCAGGAAACCATCGCGGGCCCGGGAGAGGAATTCGAGCTTTTGCATCTCCATGCGGTCCAGCCCTTCGCCGCGCGAGGACACCCGCTGCATGCCGACCACCGGGTCGACATCGAGAATGATGTTCAGGTCCGGAGCGAAGCCCTGCAGGGCGAAGTCATTGATGTTCTTGACCAGTTCCAGCGGCAGGCCTCGGCCAAAGTGCTGGAAGGCGATGGTCGCGGGGGTGAAGCGGTCACAGACCACGATCTTGCCCGCCGCGATGGCCGGGATGATCTTTTCCTTCAAGTGCTGGGCGCGGGCAGCGGCAAACAGCAGCAACTCGGTGGTGTCGCACAGCTCGGGGGTGGCCGGGTCCAGCACCACTTCCCTGATTTTCTCGCCGATAACCGTGCCGCCCGGCTCGCGGGTGACGATCACCTCATGGCCAAGGGCCGTTAGCTGGCTCTGGATATCACGAATGACGGACGACTTGCCTGCGCCGTTATTTCCATCACAAACAATCAGACAACCTTTGGACATGTACCGATCCTGTCGTTCAAACGCGTGCGCCACCGGGCCCGCGGGGTGGCGGGCTCATTCGCCCTTTTTCGGCGCCGCTGCATCGCTGTCGGCCGCAGGTGCGGGCTGATCGACAGCCGGGGCTTCCGGGGTTTTGCCATTCTTGTCCGGCTCTGGCACCGGCTCGGACTCAGGGATGCGCGGGACCGACGCTTCAGGCGCGGGAATGGGCTCCTCTGCCGGCTTGTCCGCGGCCTTGTCCACGGGCGTGGCCGGATCGACCGCCGGCGCGGTTATCGGCGCAGGGCTGGAACGATAGTCCGCGCGGCGCTTGAGCTGGAATTCCTTGACCGCGGCATTGTGCGCATCCAGATCGGCCGAGAACACATGGCTGCCATCGCCTCGGGCGACAAAGTACAGGCTGTTGCCCGGCACCGGGTTCATCGCCGCATGGATCGCCTCGCGCCCGACCATGGAAATCGGCGTCGGCGGCAGGCCGGAAATCACGTAGGTGTTGTAGGGCGTGGCTTCTTTGAGGAAGGCGCGGGTGATCTTGCCGTTGTAACGCTCCCCCAGGCCATAGATCACGGTCGGGTCGGTCTGCAGGAGCATGCCCTGTTGCAGGCGGCGCACGAACACACCGGCGATCTGCCCGCGCTCTTGGGGCACACCGGTTTCCTTTTCCACCAGCGAGGCCATGATCAGAGCCTGATACGGGTCGGTATAAGGCGCTTCGGCCGCGCGTTTTTCCCACTCATCCTGCAGGACATCGTCCAGGCGGTTGTAGGCCTGCTTGAGCAACTCAGCGTCGGTCATGCCGCGGGTGTAACGGTAAGTGTCAGGGAAGAAGCGACCTTCGGGGAACACATTTGGATGGCCGATCTTCGCCATCAGCTCGCTGTCGCTCAGGTTGCTCAGGGTCTGCTCGAGCTTGGCCTGCTTGCCCAGGGCGGCGCGCACCTGACGGAAGGTCCAGCCTTCGACCAAGGTCAGGCTGTATTGCACCACTTCGCCGCGTTCCCACAGGCCCAACAGCGAACGCGCGTCCATGCCCGGCGTCATGCGGTATTCACCGCTGTGCAGGGCCTGGCCGGACAGGTTGAAACGCCAGTAAAGGCGCAGCCAGAACGCATCCTTGATCACGCCTTCGGCCTGCAGACGATTGAGCACCCCGGTAGGCGACGCGCCAGACTGCACGTCGAGGAGTTGCTCCTGGGTCAATTTCAAGGGTTGCTGCAGCGCGTTGTTCTGCTGCCACCAGGCCAGACCCAGCAATAGCCCCGCCAGAACCACACCTGTTTCCAGCAAGACGAATAATTTTCGGATCACGAATCAGATATCCAGAAGCCCGCGTACAAGGTTTTGCAGTTTACGGGTGACAGGCCCGGCGGGCCAGTTCAGTTGCTCGAAGCCAAGAACCGGCCAGATGCCATAAACGCTGTTGCAGACGAACACTTCGTCGGCCTTTTGCAAATCCGCGAGTTGCAGGTCCAGCGCCCGGGCCGGCAGGTTGATCTGCTCGGCCAGTGCGAGCAATTCGCCACGCATGACCCCGGCCACGCCACAGCGGCTCAGCTCCGGGGTGAGCAGCACACCACCCTTGACCAGAAACAGATTGCTGTAGACGCCCTCGATGATCCGTCCCGAGGTGTCACGCATCAGCCCCTCGGCGTGATCGGCATCGCGCCACTCACCGCGGGCCATGACCTGCTCCAGCCGGTTCAGATGCTTGAGCCCGGCCAGCAGCGGTTGTTCGGCCAGACGCGTACGGCAGGCAAACAGCTTGATGCCTTGCTCGGCATTCGCCGCCGGGTAGGCAGGCAGCGGGCTGCCCTGCAGGATGCGCCGCGCCTGGGCATCGACTCCCGGTGCATAACCGCGCACGCCGTCGCCACGGGTGACGATCAGTTTCATCACCCCGTCGCCCAGTTGCGCGGCGAATGCCCGACACTCGGCCTCGGCCAGCGCCATGTCCAGATTCAGCGCCAGGCGCCGTACACCCAGCGCAAGACGCTGCAGATGACGCTCGAACAGCAATGGCTGGCCTGCCTTGACCAGGATGGTCTCGAACAGGCCGTCGCCATAGGCCAGCCCGCGGTCCTTGACGGACAGCGAGTCGCCCGGCGCACCATCGATCCAGCTCAGGGTCATTCGGCGTACCGGCGGAACACCAGCGAGCCGTTGGTGCCACCAAAGCCGAAGGAGTTGGAGACCACGACATCGATCGGCATGCGGCGTGGCTCGTGGGGCACGAAGTCCAGATCGCAACCTTCACCCGGTTCATCCAGGTTGATGGTCGGTGGCGCCACCTGGCCGTTGATCGCCAGCACGCTGATGATCGCTTCGATCGCTCCCGCCGCACCCAACAGGTGACCGGTCATGGACTTGGTCGAACTGACCGCCAGCTTGTAGGCATGCTCGCCGAACACCGACTTGATCGCGTTGACTTCCGCCAGGTCGCCCGCCGGGGTAGAGGTACCGTGAGCGTTGATGTACTGCACCTGCTCCGGGGTGATCTTCGCATCACGCAGGGCGTTGGCGATGCAACGCGCCGCACCGGCACCGTCTTCGGGTGGCGAGGTCATGTGGAACGCATCGCCGCTCATGCCGAAGCCGATGATCTCGGCGTAGATGGTGGCGCCACGCGCCTTGGCGTGTTCCAGCTCTTCGAGCACCAGGGCACCGGCGCCATCGGACAGCACGAAGCCATCACGGCCCTTGTCCCACGGACGGCTGGCACGGGCCGGCTCATCGTTGCGGGTCGACAGTGCGCGCGAAGCGCCGAAGCCGCCCATGCCCAGACCGCAGGCCGCCATTTCGGCGCCACCGGCGATCATCACGTCGGCTTCGTCGTAGGCGATATTGCGTGCCGCCATGCCGATGCAATGCGTACTGGTGGTGCACGCGGTGGCGATGGCGTAGTTGGGTCCCTGTGCGCCCAGATGGATCGACAGGAAGCCGGAAATCATGTTGATGATCGAACCCGGTACGAAGAACGGGGAGATCTTGCCAGGGCCCTGATCCTGCATCATGCGGGCCGTGTTCTCGATATTGGTCAGACCGCCGATACCCGAGCCCATGGCAACGCCGACGCGCTCACGGTTGGCGTCAGTGATTTCAATACCGGCATTGCGCACCGCCTGGAAGCTGGCCGCCAGACCGTATTGAATGAAGAGATCGAGACGGCGCGCCTCTTTGGGCGACAGATACTCTTCGACCTTGAATCCCTTGACCGAGCCGCCGAAGCGGGTCGTGTAAGCCGAAAGGTCCGTGTGTTCGATGGGGCCAATGCCACTCTGGCCGGCCAGAATGCCTTGCCAGGTGCTGGGCACATCGTTGCCCAATGGCGTCAGCATACCCATACCGGTGACCACGACGCGTCTACGCGACACAGGACTCTCCTTATTTCTATTGACGAAACGCTGCCCTGTTTAAAGAAAAAACCGCACGCCTGAGGCAGTGCGGTTTTCCCATGACAGCAAGCAACGATTACAGAATCTTAACCCTGATGGGCGTTGACGTAATCGATAGCAGCTTGAACAGTGGTGATCTTCTCGGCTTCTTCGTCTGGGATTTCGGTCTCGAATTCCTCTTCCAGAGCCATTACCAGCTCAACGGTGTCAAGGGAGTCGGCACCCAGGTCTTCAACGAAAGAAGCAGTGTTTACCACTTCCTCTTCCTTGACGCCAAGTTGTTCGGCAACGATTTTCTTGACGCGCTCTTCGATGGTGCTCATACCGTGTTTTAACTCCTAGTGGACAAATTCGGGCAGCTGGCCGGTGGGTAAGTGTATAGAAGAGGTTTTGCGCTTTTCAAGCTCAACGCAATTCCCGCTATGCCCATCGACCCTCGACCCATTAATAGATTTCAGCTTTATAACGGATTTTAGACAGCCCGTATGACATTTTTTCGATACGGGGAGTCACATGTACATGCCGCCGTTCACGGGGATTGTAGCCCCGGTAACGTAGCCTGCACCTTCCGAGGCAAGAAAAGCGACCACGTGCGCGATCTCTTCGGCCTGCCCCAGCCGACCCAGCGGAATCTGGGCCGTCAGGGAATCACGTTGTGCCTCTGGCAGCTCGCGGGTCATATCGGTGTCGATAAAGCCCGGGGTCACCGAGTTCACGGTCACCGACCGCGAACCGACTTCACGGGCCAGCGCGCGGCTGAAACCTTCAAGGCCCGCTTTCGCGGCGGCGTAGTTTACTTGACCTGCGTTGCCCATGGCACCCACCACCGAGCCAATGCTGATGATTCGGCCCCAACGGGCCTTGGTCATGCCGCGCAGAACGCCCTTGGACAGGCGATACAGGCTGGTCAGGTTGGTGTTGATGACGTCATGCCACTCGTCGTCCTTCATGCGCATCATCAGGTTGTCACGGGTGATGCCGGCATTGTTGACCAGGATCAACGGCGCGCCAACGCGCTCGGTGATCTGCGCCAGTACGGCATTGACCGACTCGTCGCTGCCCACGTCCAGCGCCAGGCCGAAGCCCTCGACGCCATTTTCCTTGAAGTAGGCGGTGATCTTCTCGGCACCGGCGTCGGACGTCGCGGTACCCACGACCGTCAGACCGGCACGACCCAGTTCCAGAGCGATGGCCCGGCCAATGCCACGGCTCGCGCCGGTGACCAGTGCAACTTTACCCTGACTCATGTGAGCGTCTCCTTAATCAGGCCAGCGCCGCGCGGGTGGCGGCGAAGGCATCCGGGGTATTGAGGTTGTAGGTGTTGACGCCATCGGCGCAACGCTTGTTCAGGCCGGCCAGCACCTTGCCCGGGCCGCACTCGACCAGTTGCAGCGCGCCCTTGGCGGCCAGTGCCTGAACCGATTCGACCCAGCGAACCGGCTTGTAGAGTTGTTGCAGCAAATCGGTTTTCAGCGTGTCCAGGTCGGCCGGCACGCTGGCGGTGACGTTTTGCACCAGCGGGATCTGCGGCGCCTGCCAGGCGATGGCAGCCACGGACTCGGCAAAACGCTCGGCCGCCGGGCGCATCAGTTCGCAGTGCGACGGCACGCTGACCGGCAGCGGCAGTGCGCGCTTGGCGCCCTTGGCCTTGCAGATCTCGATGGCGCGGTCGACCGCGGCCTTGGTGCCGGCGATGACCACCTGGCCTGGCGAGTTGAAGTTCACCGCGCTGACCACTTCACCTTGTGCAGCTTCTGCACAGGCGGCGATCACGTCGGCATCTTCCAGGCCAAGGATGGCGGCCATGCCGCCCTGCCCGGCCGGTACGGCTTCCTGCATCAGTTGGCCGCGACGCTCCACCAGCTTGACTGCGTCGCCCAGCGACAGGCTGCCAGCGGCGACCAGCGCGCTGTACTCGCCCAGGCTGTGACCGGCGACGAATGCCGGACGCGCGCCGCCTTCGGCCAGCCACAGACGCCACAGGGCGATCGATGCGGTCAGAATGGCCGGCTGGGTCTTGTCGGTCTGATTGAGGTTTTCTTCAGGACCCTGCTGGGTCAGCGCCCAGAGGTCATAGCCCAAGGCGTCGGAGGCTTCTTTGAACGTATCCAGCACCAACGGGTACTGCGCGCCCAGCTCGGCGAGCATGCCGAGGGACTGCGAGCCCTGGCCCGGAAAAACGAAAGCGACGGAAGCAGACATGAAAAGCCCCTGATTATTGTCGTCGAAAGCGCGTGCGAACGAGTCGAACGCGAGTAAATTCAAAGTGTTGCAACTGCATCTTTGGATGACCGAGCAGTCACAAGGGTCACATTCTAGCTCAAGACACCTACAGCAAGTCTTCCAGACGCCCATGAAGGCGCTGCGGAAGGTTTTCCTGAATCTCGATCAGCGCACGCTCGATAGCGCTCTGAAAGCCCTGCACCCCGGCCGAGCCGTGGCTCTTGACCACGATGCCCTGCAGGCCGAGCAGGCTCGCGCCATTGTGCCGCGCGGGCGCCAGATCCGCCTTGAGGCGCTTGAGCAACGGCATCGCCAATGCGCCGACCGCCTTGGACAGCACATTCTGACGGAACAATGTTTCGATTCGCTCACCGATCATGGTGGCCAGGCCTTCGCTGGACTTGAGCAGGATATTGCCGACGAACCCGTCGCACACCACCACATCGGCCTCGCCGCGATACAGCCCGTCGCCTTCGACGAACCCCACGTAATTGAGGTTGGGCGCCGCCTGCAACAGACTGGCGGCCAGCTTGACCTGCTGATTGCCCTTGATGTCTTCGGTGCCGACATTGAGCAGTGCGACCCTGGGTCGCGGCACACTCAACGCTTCGGCGGCCACCGAGCCCATCACGGCGAACTGATAGAGGTTCTCCGCGCTGCAATCGACGTTCGCGCCCAGGTCCAGCAGCTGACAATAACCACGCTGGGTGGGAATGGCCGCCACCATCGCCGGGCGATCGATGCCGGGCAATGTCTTGAGCACGAAGCGGGAAAGCGCCATCAACGCCCCGGTGTTGCCTGCGCTTACGCACGCTTTGACATGGCCTTCGGCTAATAGCCGCAGCGCCACGCGCATGGACGAATCGGGCTTGCCACGCAGCGCCAGGGCCGGTTTGTCATCCATGGTGATGACTTCGCTGGCATGAACGACGTGCAGGCGCGATCGATCGACACCGGAATGGTGTGCAATGAGCTCTTCAAGAAGGGAGGCGTGACCGACGAGGGTCAGGTGGAGCGAGGGGTTCGCGAGCAAACAGGCAATGCTGGCCTGAACAATGTTGCGGGGACCGAAGTCCCCGCCCATTGCGTCGATCGCGATGACCGGAGCGGACAAGAAATTACTCGTCAGCGCCCTTGTCGATCACTTTACGGCCACGGTATACGCCTTCTGGCGATACGTGGTGACGCAGGTGAACTTCACCGGTGGTCTTTTCTACGGACAGGGTGCTAGCCTCGAGCGCGTCGTGGGAACGGCGCATGTCACGGGCAGAGCGGGATTTTTTGTTCTGCTGAACAGCCATAATTGATTAACTCCTAAACGTTTGGGTCACGCTTTAACTGCGCCAATACACTGAACGGGTTGGACCGCGTTACCTCGTCCACGCTCGGCTCGGGCTCATCGAGGCCCGCCGGCTGCTGGCATTCTTTAGGATCATGAGCAGGCACAATGGGCAAGGCGAGCAGAAGCTCGTCCTCGATCAACGCCAGCAGATCCAATGGATCTTCGCCGAGTTCCAGTACGTCATAGCCTTTGGGCAACGACTGGGTGTTTGCACCCTCTTTCACCACGGCGTAACTGCATTCGCTGTGGATCGGCAGGGTGACCAGCTCAAGACAACGCTGGCAAACCATTTTGACCTCGACGTCGATGTCGCTGTGGATAACCACGGCGCGTCGCTCGTCGCGTTCAAAAACGAATTTCGCCTGCACTGTACCGAGATTGTCAGCAAGCGGGTCGCAGAGTCTCTCCAAATCGGCCAGCAGCAACTCCCCTTTGAGGGTAGCGCCGCGATCAGCCAATTTGCGCGGGTCAACGTGAGGTGGAATCGGGTCATTCAACATAGGCGCAGCATTCTAGGGACGCGCCCTCTGACTGTCAAAGGAAATTCAGGGCTGTTCGCAACCTGACCTGCTGATTACACTCGACTTTCATGTTTCGGAGAACCCCATGCTGCCTCTGCTCCTTGCCTCCAGCTCCTCTTACCGCCGTGAACTGCTCGAACGCCTGCGCCTGCCGTTCGTCTGTGCATCGCCCGACATCGATGAAAGCCATCGCCCCGGCGAGGCCGCCGTCGAACTGGTCAAGCGCCTCGCCCGAGAAAAGGCCAAGGCGCTGTCAGAGCGTTTTCCTGATCATCTGATCATCGGCTCCGACCAGGTGGCCGTGCTCGGCGAGCGGATACTCGGCAAGCCGCACAGCTTCGAACGCGCCCTGGAGCAACTGAGTGCCTGCAGCGGCAACAGCGTGACTTTCCTGACCGGCCTTGCGCTGTACAACAGCCAGACCGGGCAATGCCAGGTCGATTGCGTTCCGTTCACCGTGCACATGCGCGAACTGGATCAGGCGCGCATCACCCGCTACCTCAATGCCGAGCAGCCTTACGACTGTGCCGGCAGCTTCAAGGCCGAAGGGCTGGGCGTGAGCCTGTTCCGCGCCACCGAAGGCGCGGACGCCACCAGCCTGATCGGCCTTCCTTTAATAAGGCTGGTGGATATGCTGACGGCCGAGGGCGTGGCCGTACCCTGAACCCTGATCAACACGCCCAACCGGGCCGGATACACATCCCCCGTAGCAGCATGGCTTGCCAGCGGGAGCGATCTTGAGACCGCCCCGCCGGCAAGCCGTGCTGCTACGGTGCGGCGTGTTAATCGCCCATAGAAAAACCCGACCAATGGCCGGGTTTTCTTTTTACACGGATGGATCAGCGCAGCGACGGCCCACCGAATCCCGCCCACATCGCGATTTTCTCCGCGACGCTGGAGCCCAGCTTCTTGGAGAAGCGATCGAACGGCGACTCCTGCACGGTGTAATCGACCATTTCTTTCTCGCCAATCACCTCGCGAGCCACATAGCTGGCGCTACCCAGGCCATCCACCAGCCCAAGACCCACCGCCTGCTCGCCGGTCCAGACCAGGCCCGAGAACAGTTCAGGATGGTCCTTGTCCTTCAGACGATCACCACGACCGGCCTTCACGCTGGCGATGAACTGCTTGTGGGTGGTGTCCAGCACGCCCTGCCAGAACGCGGTTTCATCAGGTTTCTGCGGCTGGAACGGGTCAAGGAACGCCTTGTGCTCGCCGGAGGTGTAGACGCGACGATCCACGCCCAGCTTTTCCATGGTGCCGACAAAGCCGAAACTGGCCGCTGTCACACCAATGGAGCCCACCAGGCTGGCCTTGTCGGCGTAGATCTCGTCGGCGGCGCTGGCGATGTAGTACGCACCGGACGCCCCCAGATCGGAGATCACCGCGTACACCTTGATATTCGGCTTCTTGGCGCGCAGTCGCTTGATTTCGTCGTAGATGTAACCCGACTGCACCGGGCTGCCACCCGGGCTGTTGATGCGCAGGATCACGCCCTTGGTCTTCTCGTCCTCGAAAGCCGCGCGCAGGCTCCCGACGATATTGTCGGCGCTGGCCGCCTCGGTGTCGGCGATCATGCCTTTGACTTCGATCAGCGCAGTGTGGCTGCTCTTGCGCGAGGCGCCTTTGCCCAGGTCCATCAGCGGCGAAAACATCGCCAGGGCCACGAACAGATAAACGAAGGTCAGGGATTTGAAAAAGATCCCCCAGCGACGGGAGCGGCGCTGCTCCTGCACGCCTGCCAGCAGGGTTTTCTCCAGCAGCTTCCAGTTTTTTGCGTCACCCGAATCGTCGCGCGCTTGCGAAGACGGTGATTTCCATTCGTCCGACATAGGTCAATTACCCCGACTACAGAGATTAGGCCGTGCGCACACCCAGCCAGGTGCGCAACTCGGAAAAGTGTTCGATGGCCAGCCGCGGCTCGTACTGGCGCAGCGAATCCAGCGCCTGGGCGCCGTAACCGACTGCGACCGAATCCATGCCAGCGTTGCGCGCCATCATCAGGTCGAACGACGCATCGCCCACCATCAGCGACTTCTCAGGCTTGACGCCGCAATGGGCCATGATTTCGTTGAGCATCAGAGGGTCAGGCTTGCTGGCGGTTTCATCCGCCGCCCGGGTGGCGTCGAAATAATCCTGCCAGCCGTGAGCCTTGAGCACCCGATCCAGCCCCCGCCGCGCCTTGCCGGTGGCCACCGCCATGCGATACCCCTCGGCGCGAAATGCCTCGAGCGACTCGCGAACGCCGTCGAACAGCTTCGAAGGCTCGACGTCCATCGCCATGTAGCGATCGGCGTAATGCTGGCGGAAATCGATCAGGTCATTGGCGGTGATGTCCGGATACAGCGTGCGAATTGCTTCCGGCAGGCCCAGACCGATGATGCCCTTGATCGCCGCATCGTCGCGCACCGGGCGCCCGGCCAGCTCGGCCGCGTCACGCATCGCCACGACGATCCGGCCAATGGAGTCGGACAGCGTGCCGTCCCAGTCGAAAATCAGCAGTTCGTAATCAGGGCGCACTGAGCAATCGCTCCACGGTACTGGCCCACATTTCATCGACGGGCGCGGTCAGCTCAATCTTGCCGCCATCGGGCAGCGGCACGACCAGGGCATAGGCGTGCAGGAACAGGCGTTTGCCGCCCAGATCACGAATCTCGCGGGTGAAATCCTCGTCGCCGTATTTGCTGTCACCGGCAATGCTGTGCCCGGCGTGCAGGGCGTGCACACGAATCTGATGGGTGCGGCCAGTGATCGGGCGCGCCTCGACCATCGTGGCGAAATCGCCGAAGCGGCGCAGCACCTTGAACAGCGTCAGCGCTTCCTTGCCTTCATCGCTCACCTCGACCATACGCTCGCCGGAGCGCAGGTTGCTCTTGAGCAGCGGCGCGCGGACCTGCTTCTGCGAGGTGGCCCAGTGCCCACGCACCAGCGCCATGTAACGCTTGTCGACGCCATCACCGCGCAACTGCTCGTGCAGGTGGCGCAACATGCTGCGCTTCTTGGCGATCATCAACAGGCCGGACGTATCCCGGTCCAGGCGATGCACCAGTTCCAGCTCCTTGGCGTCGGGACGCAACTGACGAAAGGCTTCGATCACCCCGAAACTCAGGCCGCTGCCGCCGTGAACCGCGATGCCAGCGGGCTTGTTCAGCACGATCAGGCCCTTGTCTTCGTAGACGATGGCCGCTTCCAGCCGCTGCAGCAGGCCTTGTGCCACTGGCACGGGCTCGTCGCGCTCGGGCACCCGAACGGGTGGAACGCGCACGATATCGCCTGCCTGAAGCTTGTACTCCGGCTTGATCCGACCCTTGTTCACTCGCACTTCGCCCTTGCGCAATATGCGGTAAATCAAGGTCTTGGGAACGCCCTTGAGGTACGTGATCAGAAAATTATCGATGCGTTGGCCGGCAAGTTCCGGGGCAACCTCTACCAGCTGGACGCCGGGGGTTGGAGGGGTAGAATTCGTCATGCCGCAAATCATAACAATTTTTTATGGATTTGAAGCACTTAATGATTGCTGCTATAGTCGCGAACGCCGCCAAAAGCGGCCTGGACAGCGGACAAGCGGCAACACAGCCGGCCCTGACCAACGCAATTCACCGGGGCGCGAGGCCGTCCCACGGGGCTTTCGGTGACAACGGAAGGTCAGCAAGCGTAACGAGCGCAGGTGACATGAGGCCTGAAACAAGCCCGATCGCAGAGTGACACACTCGCCATCGAGGCCCACGTTCAAGGGCAGTTCACAAAGTGCAGTCGCTGGTGATCGATCCGGGCGAAAGTTTCGCAAACCATGCCTTGATTTGAGCCATGAGCGGCGAACTTCCCTACGAAGATCGCGTAAATGCAACCCGCTGCGGATTCAGCGCGCGGCAGCACCCGAATTATCAGGGATACGTGTGGGGTGGAGACGCACAACCGTCGGACTGTGTAGCACAAGGCTTTACCAGACGATTAACCCCGTCCGCTACCGATGGTTGATTCCTCCTCCTGACAAAGCTTTTGCTGACAGGGTGTCATTTGTCACCACAGCAAGCAGGAACGTCGTCGCGACGCCGGCCCATCTGGCCGGACCTCGTTAGACACTGGAGTGTTCAAGCACTCCTGACGTGCCCTGACACCGACCGTGAGAAGTCGTGTGTGCCGAACGCCGTTTCCGGCAGCCCGGAAACCGACGGTACTACATGAAAAGAATGCTGATTAACGCAACTCAACCCGAAGAGTTGCGTGTCGCGCTGGTAGACGGCCAGCGCCTATACGACCTGGACATCGAATCCGGGGCCCGCGAACAGAAGAAGGCCAACATCTACAAAGGCCGGATCACGCGCATCGAACCCAGCCTGGAAGCGGCTTTCGTCGACTTCGGCTCCGAGCGTCACGGCTTCCTGCCGCTGAAGGAAATCTCCCGCGAATACTTCAAGAAGTCCCCTGAAGGCCGGGTCAACATCAAGGAAGTCCTGAGCGAAGGCCAGGAAGTCATCGTTCAGGTCGAGAAAGAAGAGCGTGGCAACAAGGGCGCCGCCCTGACCACCTTCATCAGCCTGGCCGGTCGTTACCTGGTCCTGATGCCGAACAACCCGCGTGCCGGCGGCATCTCCCGCCGCATCGAAGGCGAAGAGCGCAACGAACTGCGCGAAGCGCTGAACGGCCTGGTCGCCCCTGCCGACATGGGCCTGATCGTGCGCACTGCCGGCCTTGGCCGCAGCAGCGAAGAAATGCAGTGGGACCTCGACTACCTGCTGCAACTGTGGACCGCCATCAAGGAAGCGTCCCAGGATCGCGCCGCGCCGTTCCTGATCTACCAGGAAAGCAACGTCATCATCCGTGCCATCCGCGATTACCTACGTCAGGACATCGGTGAAGTCCTGATCGACAGCGTCGAGGCCCAGGAAGAAGCCCTGACCTTCATCCGCCAGGTGATGCCGCAGTACGCCAGCAAGATCAAGCTGTACGAAGACAGCGTTCCGCTGTTCAACCGCTTCCAGATCGAAAGCCAGATCGAAACCGCCTTCCAGCGCGTGGTCGAACTGCCTTCCGGCGGCTCCATCGTCATCGACCCGACCGAAGCCCTGGTGTCCATCGACATCAACTCGGCGCGCGCCACCAAAGGCAGCGACATCGAAGAAACCGCCCTGCAGACCAACCTTGAAGCGGCCGAGGAAATCGCCCGTCAACTGCGTCTGCGCGACATCGGCGGCCTGATCGTCATCGACTTCATCGACATGACCCCGGCCAAGAACCAGCGCGCCGTGGAAGAAAAAGTCCGCGAATGCCTGGAAGCCGACCGCGCCCGCGTGCAGGTGGGTCGCATCTCGCGTTTCGGTCTGCTGGAAATGTCCCGTCAGCGCCTGCGTCCATCCCTGGGCGAAAGCAGCGGCATCGTCTGCCCGCGCTGCAACGGCACCGGCATCATCCGTGACGTCGAATCGCTGTCGCTGGCGATCCTGCGCCTGATCGAAGAAGAAGCCCTGAAAGACCGCACGGCCGAAGTGCGCGCCCAGGTGCCGATCCCGGTCGCCGCGTTCCTGCTCAACGAAAAACGCAACTCGATCACCAAGATCGAACTGCGTACCCGTGCGCGCATCGTCATCCTGCCGAACGATCACCTGGAAACGCCGCACTTCGAAGTGCAGCGCCTGCGTGACGACAGCCCTGAAGCCCACAGCCTGCAGTCCAGCTACGAAATCGCTGCGGCCGCCGCCGAAGCCGAAGAAGTTCAGCCGACTGCCGCGACCCGCACCCTGGTTCGCCAGGAAGCCGCGGTCAAGACCGCTCCGGCCCGAGCCAACGCACCGGTTCCGACCGAAGCGCCAGCACCTGCCGCTCCGGCGCCAGTCGCTCACGAGCCAAGCCTGTTCAAGGGCCTGGTGAAGTCGCTGGTCAGCCTGTTCGCCACCAAGGAAGAGCCAGCCGCACCTGCCGCCGTGGTCGAGAAGCCAGCTGCCGAACGCCCTGCACGCAACGAAGAGCGTCGCAACGGTCGCCAGCAGAGCCGCAACCGCAATGGCCGTCGCGACGAAGACCGCAAGCCGCGTGAAGAACGTGCTCCGCGTGCCGAGCGCGAAGAACGCGCGCCACGTGAGGAACGTGCCCCGCGTGAAGAGCGTGCACCGCGTGAAGAACGCACCCCGCGCGAGCCACGTGAAGCCCGCGAAGACAGCGCACCGCGTGAAGAGCGCGCGCCGCGTGCCCCTCGCGAAGAGCGTGCGCCACGTGAACGCAAGCCGCGTGAAGAGCGCGTGCGTGAACTGCGCGAGCCTCTGGACGCCGCCCCGGCGGTCAACGTACCTCGCGAAGAGCGCCCTGAGCGTGCCCCACGTGAAGAGCGTCAGCCACGCCCACCGCGTGAAGAGCGCCAGGCCCGTACCGAGCAGGCCGCAGCGGCTGCCGAAGACGACGCACAGCTGAACAACGAAGAGCTGCAGGATGACAACCAGGAAGCCGCCGAAGGCGATCGTCCTCGTCGTCGCTCCCGTGGCCAGCGTCGTCGCAGCAACCGTCGTGAGCGTCAGCGTGACGCCAACGGTGACGTGATCGAAGGCGGCGAAGGCGAGCAGTCCGAAGACGCCGCGCCACAGGTTCGCAGCGAAGGCGCCGGTGCGGAAATCGCCGCAGGCCTGGCTGTCACTGCTGCCGTTGCCGAAACCGTGATCAGCGCCCCGGCCGAAGCCGAAGCGAACCGTCAGGCAGAGCGCGCAACCGCGGCTGTCGAAGCGGCGCCCGTCGAGAAGGCTGAAACCGTTGAAGCGCCTGCCGTCGAGGCACCTGCCGCGCCGGTCAAGCGTTCGATCATGCCGCAGGTCGAAGTGGCACAGTTCGACGCCAGCCTCAGCCCCTTCGAGCGTCAGGTCAAAGCGGCCGCCGAGAAAGTTCAGGCACCAGCTGTCGAAGCGCCTGCTGTAGAGGCTCCGGTTGCACAAGCGCCTGTTGCAGAGACTCCTGCTGTAGAAGCCCCTGTCGCCGAAGCGGCTCCGGCCCCTGCACCGATCGTCGAAGCACCTGTCGAAGCGCCGAAAGCCGCCGAGCCTGTGATCGAGCAATCCGCCGTTGTCGAAAAGCCGGTTGTTGAGCAAGCCGTCGCCGAGCCTGTCGCACCTGCACCAGCAGCGGTTGAACTGGCCGCCCCGGAAATCGTCGCAGCCCCGGCTGCTGTCGAACCAGCGCCAGCTCCAGCCCCTGTGGCTGCCGAAAAGCCTGCACTGCCGATGGCCAGCTCCGGCCGCGCGCCGAACGATCCTCGTGAAGTTCGCCGTCGTCGTCTGGAAGCAGAGCGCCTGCAGAAAGAAGCCGAGGCCGCTGCGGCTGCCGCACCTCAGGTTGAAGTGGCTGCGCCGGCGCCAGTTGCCGCCCCTGCCCCGGCTTTCGAGCCAGCACGGGAAGTCGTGACTGAAAACGGTGAAGAGCTGGAAGAGAGCAAAGAGCACAAGCCGCTCGTGTAATCTTCGGCCGATAAAAAGCCCCACCTGTGTGAGCAGGTGGGGCTTTTTTGTACCTGTCGTCTCTAAAACTGTAGGAGCGAATTCATTCGCGAAAATCTTGCAGGCGATAGAAATGCATCGACTGCACCGGCCATTCGCGAATAAATTCGCTCCTACAAGAGGGGTGATGCACCCTTGAACTCCAGCGCCGAAGGCACGTCCACATCCCACAGCACGCCAGGATCGTCTACTTGAAGCTCCAGCACCCGGGCCCCGTCAAACAGCTTCTTTGCGCCCTTCTCGCCCGTCAACGCCATTAAAGCGGCACCGAACTCACGACCAAACGCCACGGGATGCCCATACCGACCGTCATGCACCGGCACACTGATCGCATCCGGCTCCACCGAAGAAACCACTCGTTCGAGGGTATCCACATGAATGAACGGCATGTCGCCCAAGGCGATGATCCAGCCGCGGTGATCCGGTTCCGCCGCCACGGCTGCGGCGATGCTGTCGCCCATCCCCGGGGAGTCCAGCACCACGACCTCGCAGCCATGACGCAGGCCGATCTCGGCGACACAGGAATAATCGGGACGGGTCAGCAGCACGACCCTGTCGACCACTGCACGCAGATTGAACAGTACATGCTCCAGAACGCAGCGCTCGACACCATCACGCCCCGTGCATTGCGCCAGGAGCTTGTTACGATGCGCGCCCGCCACCTGCCGGTAGCGGCTTCCCTGCCCGGCAGCGAGAACGATGGCGCACAGGGTTTGGCTCATGGCGTGTACTCATGGGTGGCAGATGGGACCGGAAAAAGCAAAAGCCGGGCCGAAAACACCACCCGGCCTCAATAGAGATTAGGCTCCATTTCCAGCGAAACACCAAAGCGCTGGAGAATATCGGCCTGAATGCGCTGCGCCAGGTTCAGCAACTGCCGACCGGTGGCCGAGCCGTAATTGACCAGCACCAGCGATTGCAGCGCATGAACGCCGGCATCGCCCTCGCGAAAGCCTTTCCAGCCCGCCTGTTCGATCAGCCAGCCGGCTGCAAGCTTCACCTGGCCGTCAGGCTGTGGATAACCCACAAGCCCGGGATGCGCCTGCTTGATTCGCTCGGCCAGCTCGGCGGACACCACCGGATTCTTGAAGAAGCTGCCCGCGTTGCCCAGCACGGCAGGGTCGGGCAATTTCTCGCTGCGAATCGCACAGATCGCACGACTGACATGGATCGGCGTCGGTGACTGGATGCCTTGTTCCTGCAACTTTTGCCGCACCGGACCGTAGTCCAGATGCAGGCTGGCGGCAAAACTCAGCTTGAACCTCACGCGCAGGATCAGCCAGCGGCCAACCTCGTGCTTGAACACGCTGTCGCGGTAACCGAAGGCGCAGTCCTGCACCGAAAACTCGCGCAACTCGCCGCTCTGGCGATCCAGCGCCACGAGACTGTGGAAAACATCCTTGATCTCGACACCGTAGGCGCCGATGTTCTGCATCGGTGCAGCGCCGACCGTGCCGGGGATCAGGCTGAGGTTTTCCAGCCCTGACAGGCCGCGTGCCAGCATGTCCTGCACGAACGGATGCCAGGGTTCGCCGGCCTCGGCTTCGACGATCGCACCGCCGCAATCCTCGTGGGTGATGCGAATCCCGCGACTGGCCATGCGCAGCACCAGCGCGTCGACGTCGCCGGTCAGCAGCAAGTTGCTGCCGCCACCGACCACCAGCACCTCGACGCCCCGCTCTGCCGCCCACGCCAGCGCTTCACGTACGTCGCTGTCGTCATGGGCATCGACGAACCAGCGGGCTTTCACGTCTACACCAAAGGTGTTGAACGGCTTGAGCGAAACATCCGATTGCACCTGCAGCATCAAACCTCCAGCAGGCGTCGCACGCGTTCCAGATCCTCGGCGGTGTCGACACCGGCAGGCGGCGCCTCCAGCGCGTCGGCGACGTGAATCCGCACGCCATGCCACAGGGCACGCAGCTGTTCGAGGTTTTCGGTGTTTTCCAGCCAGCACGGGCCCCAACTGACGAAGTCATGCAGGAAACCGGCGCGGTAGGCGTAAATGCCGATGTGTCGGCGATACGGCACGCCCTCGGGCAATTCGTCACGAGTCTTGGCCAGCGCATCCCGCGCCCAGGGCAGCGGCGCGCGGCTGAACGTCAGCGCCAGGCCGTTGATGTCCGAACAGACCTTGACCACGTTGGGGTTGAACAGCGCCGCCACATCATCGATGGGCTCGGCCAGGGTCGACATGCGCGCTTCGGTGTGGGCGGCCAGATTGTCGGCCACCTGATCGATCACCGCCGGCGGGATCATCGGCTCGTCGCCCTGTACGTTGACCACGATGGCATCGTTGGCCAGCCCCAGCAGGGACGCCACTTCAGCCAGACGGTCAGTGCCGGAGTTGTGGTCGTCGCGGGTCATCAGCACTTCGGCGCCGAACGCCTGGCACGCCTCGATGATGCGCTGATCGTCGGTGGCCACCACCACACGCTGGGCGCTGCTCTTGCGCGCCTGTTCCCAGACGTGCTGGATCATCGGCTTGCCCGCGATGGTCTTCAGCGGCTTGCCCGGAAACCGGCTGGAGCCGAAGCGCGCCGGAATCACAACGGTAAACGCTGCAGTCATTTGTCCAGGCGCTCGTCGGTGGTCAGGGTGCGCGCTTCGCTTTCCAGCATGACCGGAATGCCATCACGAATCGGGAAAGCCAGGCCGGCGCCCTTGCTGATCAGCTCGGTCTTGTCGGCGCTGAGCTTGAGCGGACCTTTGCAGACCGGGCAGGCGAGGATGTCGAGCAATTTGGTGTCCATAGGGGATCCTGAACGGGTCATGGAAGAAGACGGGTTAACTGTGAATCGAACCAACTGACGAACGCCGGGGAAGGCACGGCCTCCACCGCCAGGTACCACCAGTCGGCCGCCGCGAAGGAGGCACACTTCACGGCATCTTTCTCGGTCATGACCAGCGGCAGGGCGGGCGTGAACGCCAGCGCCTCTGCACTGAAGACGGCATGATCGGCGAATGCGTGAGGAACAGGCCGCCAGTGTAGTCCTTCGAGGGTCTTGAAGAAACGTTGAGGATTGCCGATCCCGGCCACGGCATGCAGCGCCTGACCGGCCGGGAAATAGTCCACGCCCTGGCGCTCGCCGGTCAGCAGGTTGACCAGCGCCGAGGGCTGCAAGGTGAAGGCATAACCGTCGTCGCGGTCCTCGAAGGCGCCGTTGTAGAGCAGCGCGTCGACGCTCTGCAGGCGCTCGACCGGCTCGCGCAGCGGGCCTGCGGGCAGGCAGCGGCGGTTACCGAGGCCGCGCGCGGCATCGATCAATACCAGTTCCAGGTCACGGGCCAGGCGGTAATGCTGCAGGCCGTCGTCGGTGAGGATCAGGTCCAGCGGCTCCTGCGCCAGCAGGCCCCGCACCGCCCGCGCACGATCCGGGTCGATCATCAGCGGCACACCGCTGCGCTTGACGATCAAAAGCGGCTCATCGCCCACCTGCTCGGCACTGTGCTGCGCCAGCACCCGCCATGGCAGGCTCGGCGGCTTGGCGCCGTAACCGCGACTGACCACGCCTACGCGCAGGCCGCGACGACGGCAATAATCGATCATCCACAGGATCAGTGGCGTCTTGCCCGTGCCGCCCACGGTGATATTCCCGACTACCACCACCGGCACCGGTGCCTTGTAGATATCCCCCTGCCCGGCCTCGAAGCGCGCGCGCTTCTTGCCCACCACCCGGCGATACAGGCATTCGAGCGGACGCAGCAGGGTCAGGGCCGGATGGCCGTTGTACCAGGCATCGAGCAAGCGGTCGGTGAGTGCCATCAGTTACCCGATGCGGCCTCGACAGTGGTCATGCGCAGGTGGGCGAAACCCAGCTTGCCGGCGGCGTCCATCGCGGTGATGACCGCCTGATGCGGGGTCTTGCCGTCGGCGCTGATCGACAGTGGCAGGCTGGTATCGCCGCCCGACTCCTTCTGCAAGGCGTCGATCAGGGTGTCCAGCTTGCTGTCGGCCAGCAGCGTGTTGTTCACCGAATACACGCCATCGGCATTGATGGTGATGTCGACGTGTTTCTTGTCGACATCATCGGCCGAGGCACCGGTGACCGCCTGTGGCAGGTCCACGCGCAACTGGGTTTCACGGGTGAAGGTGGTGGTGACCACGAAAAACAGCAGCAGGATGAACACCACGTCGATCAGCGACACCAGGTTGATGTCGATGGTCTCCCGGGGTTTGCGACGGCGGAATTTCACTTCTTGCGACCCTCGCCGCGTGCAGCGGCCTTGAGGTCCGGCTGAGCGTCGGTCAGGTCGACGTCACGGTCGCCCTGCACCACTTCCACCAGCTTGATGGCTTCCTGCTCCATGCCGACCACCAGTTCGTCGACGCGGTTCTGCAGGTAGCGATGGAAGAAGATGGTCGGGATCGCCACGGTCAGGCCGGACGCGGTACAGATCAGTGCCTTGGCGATGCCGCCGGCGAGCATGCCCGCATTGCCGGTCATGCCGGTGGCGGTGAACGAGCTGAAAATGTCGATCATGCCGAGTACCGTGCCCAGCAGACCCAGCAGTGGCGCCATCGCAGCGATGGTGCCCAGGGTCGCCAGGTAGCGCTCCAGCTCATGAATCACGCGGGCGGCAGCTTCCTCGATGCACTCCTTCATGATCTCGCGACCATGGCGGGAGTTGGCCAGGCCTGCTGCGAGGATTTCACCCAGCGGCGAGTCGGCGCGCAGCTCCTTGAGCTTGTCGCTACTAAGCTGTTTGTCCTGGATCCAGCGCCACACCTGACCGAGCAGGTGCGGTGGCGTAATGCGGCTGGCGCGCAGGGTCCACAGACGCTCGATGATGATCCCGACGGCGGCGATGGAACTCAAAATGATCGGTAGCATCATCCAGCCACCAGATTTGACCAGCTCCCACACAGCGACCACCCCCTGAAAAAAAGTGGCGGTACTCTAACATAGCGTCGCGGCCTCACCGAACACGGCGACGAAAAACCAGTCTTTTCATTCACGCCAGAAGCGACGCGTCCTACGCTCGGCCTGCACATCGCCGAACGTACCCAGTTGCAGGGTCACCGCGCCCTGCTCGGCACTGTCGAGGACCTGCATGCCCAACCGCTGGTAACGCGCCATCACCCATGGGTGAGGATGGCCGAACGAGTTATTGCGGCCCCGGGAAATCAGCACCCCGCGCGCCGCCACGGCGCGCAGGAACCTGTTCGACGATGACGTGCGGCTGCCGTGATGGGGTGCTTGCAGCCAGTCGGCCCTGACATCGAAGCCCTGTTCCAGCATCGCGCGTTCGGCGTGGATGTCGATGTCGCCGGTGAGCAACAGGCGTTCGCCTTGTGCCTCCACCCGCAGCACGCAGGACGCCGGATTGCTCTCGACGGCCTGGGCCCAGATCCAGGTGGTGAAGGTGACGTCGTCCCAGGTCCAGGTTTCTCCGTCGCGACAGGCGTCCGCCGCCAGATCCTCAGGCATGCGCTCGTGATCGCCCGCGAGAATCCGCCGCACCGGCAGCGCCCGCTGAATCGCTTGGGCTCCGCCGGTATGATCGAGATGGGCGTGACTGAGCAGCATCGTGTCCAGATGCTTCACCCCGGCCCGCCGAATGGCCGGCAGTACCACGCGCTCACCCATGTCGACATCGGCCACCCGCGGCCCCGCATCGAACAACAGTGTGTGGTCGCGGGTGCGCAGCAGGATTGCCAGCCCCTGCCCCACGTCCAGTTGTGTCACCTGAACCTGGCCGGTAGGTATCTCTGTGCGGGGTGCGAACACGCACAACAGCAACATCGGCCAGCCCAACGGTCGCAGCGGCAGCCCTGCCGGCAGCAATAACAACAGCGTGCCGCACAGGCTCAGAGGCCAGACCCACACAGGCACCGCCAGCCCGGTCCATGCGGGCGCCTTGTCGGCCACCCAGCCCAGCACCTCGAACAAGGCGCCCATCGAACCGCCCGCCAGCCAGAGCAATCCCTCGCCAAGGGGCGCTATCGGCAGAAGAAACGTCCCCATCAAGGCCAATGGCAGGATGAAAACACTGACCCAGGGCACGGCCAGCAGATTGACCAGCGGGCCACTCAGGCTCACCGGCAAGTTCAGCGCCAGCAACGCAGGCAGCAAACCCAGGGCGATCAGCCACTGGGCGCGGGACCAACTGCGCAGCCAGCTCCAGGCGCCGAGCCTGCCGCCAAAGATCAGCATGAGGATCGCCACCGCGGCAAATGACAGCCAGAACCCCGGCCTCAGGCTGCTCAAGGGCTCGGCGACCAGCACCAGATTCAGCGCGATCAGAAACGGCAACAACACGCCCAGATGGCGAAAGCGCAGGCGCCACAACAGCACCAGCCCGAGCATCAGGCAGGCGCGTTGCACGGGTACTTCGAACCCTGCCAGCACGCCATAAGTCAGCGCGCCGCTGAAGGCCAGCCCGCAGGCCGTGGGCAGCCAGGGAATGGCCTGCGGCCACAATCCCCAACGCGCCAGCCCCGCCACCAGTCCGTACAAGAGCCCGGCAAGCAGCCCGATGTGCGTCCCGGAAATTACCAGCAGATGGATCGTCCCGGTGTCTTGCAACACCTGCCAGTCGACAGGGCTCAACCCTGAACCGTCACCCATCACGAGCGCGGCCAGTGCGCCCTCACGCCCTTGGGCATCGACCGCCCCTAAACGCTGACGGATGCCATCGCGCCATGACCCCTTGCCCGCCTCGAGCAACTGGCCGTCCAGCACGGTGCCCGTGGCGCCAATGCGCTGAGCCAGCAACCAGGCTTCGTAATCGAAGGCTCCAGGATTGACCAGGCCTGCCGGACGCTGCAGCTTGACCGCCAGCCGCCAGCGTTCGCCGCTCTGCACCGGCGGGCCGCCATACCAGGCGACGCGAATCCGCTCGGGCAGCGACGTGCGCCGCGACTGCGGGCTCTCGACCTGAAAGCGCACCACGCCGTCCATCGCGACGGGCAGCCCGACCACCTTGCCTTCGAGCCACAGGGTCTGGCCGTCGAGCCGATGGGGCAGCCGATCATCCAGCGCGGACTTGGCTGAGAAGCAGGCCCAGGTCAACCCGAACAGGAACAGCGCCAGCGGATAGGTGCGAAACGGCAGCAGCATCAACGCCAGCACAGGCATCAGCAGCAGCCACCAGACCGGCGGTAACACGGGCAGAAAACGCAGGGCCAGTAAGCCCAGCGCAAACGCCAGCATCCCTGTACGCATACGGCTTTCCTTGTCGATGGATGAAAGGCACCCACCTGACTTAGCCCACGGGACGAAACCCGCTTTTTATTAATTGTCACAAAGTCTGAATTTGTATCCGTCACCATCCATGCATACTTGCCCGAATTTTCTGCTGCAGCCGCCGGATCACCGAATGCCACGTCACCTGATCAAACGCTACATGCCCGATCCGAACAGCATCCGGGAACACAAGTCCTTACGCTTTTTGGGTCGCCTACTGCACGACCCGAACCTCTGGCACCTGAACCGCCACTCGGTGGCCCGCGCGATGGGCGTCGGCCTGTTCGCCGCCTTGATGCCCATGCCCTTGCAGATGCTGCTGGCGGCCTTCCTGGCGGTCTGGGTGCGCGCCAACATGCCGATCGCCGTCAGCCTGTGCTGGCTGACCAACCCGCTGACCATGCCGCCGGTGTTCTATTGCACCTACAAGATCGGCGCCCTGTTGATGGGCCTGCCGCCGCGCAGTTTTCCGGACGAGATGAGCTGGGAATGGATCAGCGGCCAGCTCTCGACGCTGTGGCAGCCGTTTCTGCTGGGCTCGCTGGTGGCGGGTGTAGTACTGGGGCTGGCGGGGTACTTCGGGACAATGGCGTACTGGCGCTGGTGGGTGGGGCGGCAGTGGCGCCAGCGCAAGGCGAAACGCGGATAACCGTTGCGGCGACCATCGCTTTTGATTCTGGCCGAAGGCCGTGGGAGCCGGCTTGCTGGCGAATACGTCGGGTCAGTCACTCAGATGTTGAATGACACACAGCATTCGCCAGCAAGCCGGCTCCCACAAGGAGCGCGGCATAGCGCCGTTGTTTATTGGCGCATCCCGCGTCCGCTCACCAACAGGCGAGCACAGCCCAAGTACAGCACGACGGTCGCAACGACCATGAACGCCAGGGCGATGCTGATCTTGATGTCCGAAACCCCCAGAATCCCGAAGCGGAACGCGTTGACCATGTGCAGCACAGGGTTGGCCAGCGACACCGTCTGCCAGAACGGCGGCAGCAGGTTGATCGAGTAGAACACCCCGCCCAGGTAGGTCAGCGGCGTCAGGACGAAGGTCGGGATGATCGAGATGTCGTCGAAGTTACGTGCGAAGACCGCGTTGATGAAGCCCAGCAGCGAGAAAATCGTCGCCGTCAGCAGCACCACGACTATGGTCACGCCCAGGTGATGCACCTGCAAATCGGTGAAGAACATCGACAGGATGGTGACGATAACGCCCACCGCCAGGCCGCGCAGCACGCCGCCGATGGTGTAGCCGATCAGGATGGTGTGCGGCGAGACCGGCGACACCATCAGCTCTTCCACCGAGCGCTGAAACTTGGCGCCGAAAAAGCTCGAGACCACGTTGCCGTAGGAGTTGGTGATCACCGACATCATGATCAGGCCCGGCACGATGTACTGCATGTAGGTGAAGCCACCCATGTCGCCGATCTGCCGGCCGATCAGGTTGCCGAAGATCACGAAGTACAGAACCATGGTGATCGCCGGCGGCAGCAGGGTCTGCGGCCAGATGCGCATGAAACGGCGCACTTCGCGGTAGACGATGGTGTTCATGGCGATCAGGTTGGGGCGCAGCTCCGAACTCATACCGCCACCTTCGACAGATTCTTTTCCACCAGGGACACGAACAGCTCCTCGAGGCGATTGGTCTTGTTGCGCAGGCTCAGCACCTGAACGTTCTGCAGGGCCAGTTGGGCGAACAGCGCGGTGATGCCGACGGTCTTGTCGACCTGCACTTCCAGGGTGTGGTTATCCACCAGACGCGACGGGTAGCCGGCCAGTTGCGGCGCGACCTGCATCGGGTCCTTGAGGTCGAGCAGGAAGGTCTCCACGTGCAGCTTGTTGAGCAACTGTTTCATGCCGGTGTTCTCGACGATGGTGCCCTTGTCGATGATGCCGATGTTGCGGCACAGCTGCTCAGCCTCTTCCAGGTAGTGGGTGGTGAGGATGATGGTGATGCCTTTCTGGTTCAGCTCGGTGAGGAAGGTCCACATCGAACGGCGCAGCTCGATATCGACGCCCGCGGTGGGCTCGTCGAGGATCAGCAGACGCGGCTCGTGAATCAGCGCGCGGGCGATCATCAGGCGGCGCTTCATGCCGCCGGACAGCGAACGCGACGGCACGCCGCGCTTGTCCCACAGGCCGAGCTGGGTCAGGTACTGCTCGGCGCGCTCCTTGGCGACCTTCGGCGGGATGCCGTAGTAACCGGCCTGGGTCACCACGATGTCGAAGGTCTTCTCGAACTGGTTGAAGTTGAATTCCTGCGGCACCACGCCGATCGAGCGCTTGAGCTGCGCCGGGTTGCGGTCCAGGTCGTGGCCGAAGATGTTCACCGTGCCGCTGGTCTTGTTCACCAGGGTGGAGATGATGCCGATGGTGGTGGATTTGCCGGCGCCGTTGGGGCCGAGCAATGCGAAGAAATCACCCTCGGCAACATCCAGATCAATGCCCTTGAGGGCCTGGAATCCATTGCCGTAGGTCTTGGTTAGCTGCCGGATGGACAGAGCTGAACTCATGACTGAAAACACACCAGTAAAAGGAAAAGGGAAAACGAAGACGAATACAAAAGCGACCGCTGCACGGATCGGAAGGTCAGAAAGCCTGCCTTCTGAAATACCCCGTTGCATACGCGGCTCGGACGTTCATGTTGCTTGCCGAGGCCGCGCAAGTACAGCGAGTTCTATTGATAGTAGATATTAATTTAACGCGGCGGGCGTTCAGGTCAGCGGCGTCATCACCGCCTTGCGGTAGGCGTCACGCTGCTTGAGGCGTTCGTACCAGGCGTTGAGGTGCGGCAGCTCGCTGCGCTCGATCGGCATCTCCAGCCAGGCATAAATGAAGCTGCCCAAGGGAATGTCGCCCATGCCGAACGCGCTGCCGGACAGATACGGCTGGCTGGCCAGCGCCTTGTCGACGATGCCCAGCAGCTTCTCGACCGTCGCCTTGGCGGCGTTGATCTGAGTCCAGTCCTGCTGCTCGGCAGGCGTGCGCAACACGCCCCAGAACACCGTGCGGAAGGGACCGGCAAAGGTCGAGGTGGTCCAGTCCATCCATTTGTCCGCCTGGGCGCGGGCCTTGGGCTCGGCAGGATAGAGCCCGGTGCCTGCGCCATATTGCGCGGCCAGGTAACGCACGATGGTGTTGGATTCCCACAGCACGAAGTCACCGTCTTCGATCATCGGCACCACGCCGTTGGGGTTCTTGGCCAGATACTCGGGCTGATCGTTGAGGCCGAAAGCGCCGCCGGCATTGATCGATTGGTACTCAAGCCCCAGTTCTTCGGCGATCCACAACGCCTTGCGAACGTTGGAGGAGTTCTTGCGGCCCCAGATTTTCAGCATCTTTTTATTCTCCTGCCCGTGGTGACGGTGAATTAGTGGCATATGCCTGTGCAGCGCAGTCTACCTGACAGCGCCATCAAGCGGGTATTAGAGCCACAGGGTCAAGCGCATCGGCCAGCGTTCGAACTCCCATAACAGGGCGGGGTCACTATCGATGCACGGGCCAGAGGCTTGCCCGCGCGCTCGACGGCGTCTGTTTCGCCGTCTCTACGGAGGGATTTCTATGCTGCTGTTGTGGATCGTGGTTCTGGTGGTCGGTGTGGCCTGGCTGGCTCATCGGCGTGTTGCGCCCTTCCCTGCCCTTGGGATTGTCGCGGTTTATCTGCTGGCGATGGGGGCGTTCAGCCATGCCCACGGCTGGATGGTGATTCCCTGGTTGCTGTGGCTGGCGGTGGCCCTGCCCCTGGCGCTGCCGGACCTGCGCCGCCGCTATTTCAGCGCGCCGATGTTCGCCTGGTTCCAGAAAGTGTTGCCGCCGATGTCCGAGACCGAACGCGATGCCATCGATGCCGGCACGGTCTGGTGGGACGGCGAACTGTTCAGCGGCCGCCCGGACTGGAACACGCTGCTGGGTTATCCCAAAAGCCAACTGACCGAGGAAGAACAGGCCTTCATCGACGGCCCGACTGAAGCGCTGTGCGCCATGGTCAGCGACTGGAAAATCGGCCAGGCGATGGACCTGCCCGCCGAAGCCTGGACCCATATAAAAGAACACGGTTTTTTCGCCCTGATCATTCCCAAGGAGTACGGCGGCAAGGGCTTCTCGGCCTACGCTCACTCGCAGGTGGCGATGAAGCTGGCGACCCGCAGCGGCGATCTGGCCTCGACCGTCATGGTGCCCAACTCGCTGGGCCCGGCCGAACTGCTGTTGCACTACGGCACCGACGAGCAGCGCAATCACTACCTGCCGCGCCTGGCCCGCGGCGACGACATTCCCTGCTTTGCCCTGACCGGCCCGCTGGCAGGCTCCGACGCCGGCGCCATGCCCGACACCGGGATCATCTGCAAAGGCCAGTGGCAAGGTGAGGAAGTGATCGGCCTGCGCCTGAACTGGGAAAAACGCTACATCACCCTGGGCCCGGTCGCGACCCTGCTGGGCCTGGCCTTCAAGGCCTACGACCCCGAGCACCTGCTGGGCGACGAAGTGGATCTGGGCATCAGCTTGGCGCTGATTCCCACCGACACCCCGGGCGTGGAAATCGGCCGTCGCCATCTGCCGCTGGGCGCCGCCTTCATGAACGGACCGAACTCGGGCAAGGACGTGTTCATTCCGCTGGAGTACCTGATCGGCGGCCAGGCCATGCTCGGCAAGGGCTGGATGATGCTGATGAATTGCCTGTCGGTGGGCCGTTCGATTTCCCTGCCTGCAGTCGGCACTGGTGCGGCCAAGCACGCCAGCCTGGTCACCGGCCAGTACACGCAGATTCGCGAACAATTCAACGTACCATTGGCCGCCTTCGAAGGCATTCAGGAAGCTCTGGCGCGTATCGGCGGCAACGCCTGGCTGATGGACAGCGCGCGGATGCTGACCGCCAATGCGGTGGACCTGGGGGAAAAACCGTCGGTGCTGTCGGCGATCCTCAAATACCACCTCACCGAGCGGGGCCGCGAGTGCATCACCCACGCCATGGACGTGCACGGCGGCAAGGCCATCATCATGGGTCCAAACAACTACCTGGGCCGCGCCTGGCAAGGCGCGCCGATTTTCATCACCGTGGAAGGCGCAAACATCCTCTCGCGCAACCTGATGATCTTCGGCCAGGGCGCGATTCGCTGCCATCCCTTCGTGCTCAAGGAAATGGCCCTGGCCGGGCGTGAAGATCACGACCAGGCGGTGATTGAGTTCGACGATCTGCTGCTACAGCACATCGGCTTTGCCGTGCGCAACGCCGCCAGCACGCTGGTGTTGAATCTGGGCCTGGGCCACTTCGAGCAGCAGCCGGGCGACCGTTTGAGCCAGGGCTATTTCCGTGCCCTGGATCGTCAGGCCGCGGCCTTCGCCATGCTCGCCGACCTGTCGATGATGCTGCTCGGCGGCGAGCTGAAACGTCGCGAACGTCTGTCGGCACGGCTGGGGGATGTGCTGAGCCATATGTACTTGGCCTCGGCGGCGCTCAAGCGTTATCACGACCTGGACTACCCCGAAACGCTGGCGCCGCTGTTTCGCTGGTCGATGGAGGAAGCGCTGGGCCAGTCGGAGCGCGCGCTGGATGCCTTGCTCGACAACTTCCCGAACCGGATTCTGGGTGGGTTGCTGCGAGTGATCGTGTTCCCCTTCGGTCGCCGCCACAAAGGGCCGTCGGATGCGCTGGATGCCGAGGTGGCGCAGATTCTCGGCCGCAGCAAAGGCGACCCGGCGCTGGAGTCGGTGCTTGCCGGTTGCTACCGCCCCACATCCGAAGACGACGCGGTGGGTGCGCTGCAGCACGCGGCGGACCGTTTGAACGACGGCAAAGCCGTGCACGCCAAGCTGCATCAAGGGGTCAAGAGTGGTCAGGTCAGACCCACGGCCGGCGAGCATCTGATCGATGCGGCGTTGAACGCTGGCGTGTTGCAGGCGGCCGAGGCCGAGAAGCTGCGCGCTGCCGAAGCAGCGCGACGCAAGGTCATCGATGTGGATGATTTCGACAAGGAGCAGCTCAAGCCAAGCGAAGGCAAGATCCGCTGACATCCCTGCCACCACGCCCCGTAGCAGCACGGCTTGCCGGCGGGGCGTTGTGTCAGGCGGTACATTCGTCACAGACAGATCGCAACCGCCGGCAAGCCGTGCTGCTACGAGGATTTGCATCGTTCGACCAATGTCTATAAACAGAATCCACCGCTCTAGCCTGCATATCCCCGAACCTTGTCCTACACTCCCCGGTAACAACAAGAAAACACCAGGGGGACGCATCATGATCGATCAACGCATGACTCATCGCTGCCTGCTTGCCGAAATCGCCTCGGGGGAGGACCTGCAACACGGCAAACCCACCCAGACCCTGCAAACGCTGTTACTCATCGGCTTCGTGACCCGCCAACCCAGCCACGACAACACCTTCTTAGACCTGGCCCTGACCGAAGCGGGGCATCGCTACCTGGCCGGGCTCTGGCACTAGGCCCGGGCATTGGACACGACCGCAGGTCCTTGGCGGGCTATCGGCGGGCTGTGGGGGGATCTATACTCCCGCGCCTGTTTTTGTCTCTGAGGACCTCATCATGGCCAACACCAATCTCGACCACACCCTGAACCTGCTGACGCACCTGCGCGGCATCCTGGTCGCGCTGGGTGAAGCGGAACAGGTTCCCGAAGAAAGTCATGACCTGTTCGTAGAGCGTTATGACGAACTGATCGCCCTGCTGCCGGTGGAGCCGATCGAAAGCCAGTACCTGGGCCAGGACCTGCTGTGCCAGGTGATCCAGCGTTATCCACAGATCGCCCATCTGGTGCCACGCGACCTGTTGTGGTTCTTCGGCGGCGACTGCCTGCACTTCATGCCCGACGAAGAAATCGACATGTACACCGCGCTCGAAGAGCGTCGCTTCGAAGCCGAAGAGAACGACGAGCCGTTCGACTGGAATCAGGAAAAGCAGCTGCTGGCCCTGTCCCAGGATGCGCCGAAGCACTGATGGCTCCGCGCTGACTCCCGTAGCAGTCCGGCTTGCCGGCGACAGCGGTTTCGAAATCGCTGTCGCCGGCAAGCCGGACTGCTACGGTGCGTAGGGGCAGGCATACCGTTGGCAGCACCCGCATTCTGCGCACGCTTAATATAAAAACATCTGCTAAATGCATTACTTTTATAATTAGCTTAGCGCCAAATCGAATTTCACAGCCCTTCCACAAGCCCTTATGTTGCTGACATGCGCTGGCGCGGACCTCTGCGCCCGGTCATTCATCCACACAAGGAATTGTCATGAGCGTCGAATTCATCGGCTACATCGCCACGCAACCCGGCTCGGAAATCCACCCTCGCAGCGGTCAGACGATTCAGCCCGACTACGTGGAAAAAGTCGCCCGCGCCCATGAAGAAGCAGGCTTCGATCGCGCCCTGGTGGCCTACCACTCCAACAGCCCGGACAGCGCCTTCGTCGCCTCTTATGCGGCCAGCGTCACGACAAAACTGAAATTCCTCGTCGCCCACCGCCCGGGCTTCATCTCCCCCACCGTCGCCGCCCGGCAATTCACCACGCTGGACGTGTTCAATGGCGGGCGCACGGCCGTGCACATCATTACCGGGGGCGACGATCAGGAACTGCGTGCCGACGGCAGCTTTATCGGCAAGGACGAGCGCTATGCCCGCACCGACGAATACCTGAGCGTGGTGCGCCAGGAGTGGACCGAGGAAAAACCCTTCGACCATCACGGCACTTATTACCAGTTCGAGGGCGCTCATTCGCTGGTCAAATCACCCCAACAGCCACATATCCCGTTATATTTCGGCGGCGCGTCCCAGGCGGCCATCGAAGTGGCGGGCAAGCATGCGGATGTCTACGCATTGTGGGGCGAGACTTACGAGCAGGTCAGGGACATCGTCAAACAGGTGCACGCTGAAGCGGCGAAGCACGGCCGCACGATTCGTTTCAGCCTGTCGCTGAGGCCGATTCTGGCAGAGACCGAGGAAAAGGCCTGGGCCCGCGCCGACAGTATCCTGGAGCGGGCCAAGGCGCTGGCCCAGGCCAGCGGTTTCGAACGCCGCGAGCCAGCCAACGAGGGCTCCAAACGCCTGTTGCAAGCCGCAGCCCAGGGCGCGCGTCTGGACAAGCGCCTGTGGACCGGCATCGCGGGGCTGCTGGGGGCCAAGGGCAACTCGACCGCGCTGGTGGGCACCGCCGAACAGGTCGCCGAAGCGCTGCTTGATTACTACGATCTGGGGATTACCACCTTCCTGATTCGCGGCTTCGACCCGCTGGACGATGCCATCGACTACGGCAAAAAACTCATCCCGCTGACCCGTGAACTGGTGGCCAGGCGCGAGCAGGAGAAGCGCGAGAAGGTCGCCTGATTCACGGGACTGGATGCATTTTCCTCTGTAGGGGCGAATTCATTCGCGAAGCGGTCGTACAGGCGATGTAGTTGTATCGCCTGAGACGCCCTTCGCGAATGAATTCGCTCCTACAGCTTGACCGCGCACGCCTGATTTATGCAGCTTCCTGTCCTTGCTTCAACGCCCCCGCCACCAAACGCCCGAACGACGCCACCGGCGCCTGCAGATTCCCCAGAAACCGCGGGTAGATCAGCCACAAGTCCATCACCGGCTTGAAATCCTTGAGCGGCATCACCGCCAACGATGCCCGGTGCGCGCTGCGTTCGAACAACGGACGCGGGACCAGCCCCAGCCCCATGCCGTCGGCCACCAGCCCCAGTTGCAGCTCGGTGCCGAAAGTCTCCAGATTGACCTTCAGGCCGAGGCCCTGATCGGCCAGGGTGCGCTGCAAGCCTGCGCGAAAACCGCAGCCATCGGGATTGAGCACAAAACCCTGTTCATAACAGTCGGCCAGCTTGACCGGCTTTTTCGGCAGCAGGTCCGTGGCGCAGACCACCACCAGTTCCATCTTGCCAATGGACTCGCCGATGATGCCTTCGGGGAAAATCTTGCCGGCGGGAAACAGCGCCGCCGCCGCATCGAGCTCGCCGTTTTCGATCTTGCTCACCAGATGGCTGCCCCAGCCGGTGGCCACCTGGGCCCGCAACTCCGGGAACTGGCCGCGCAACTGCTTGAGCGCATCGAGCAGCACCACATCACCGATGGTCTGCGGCACGCCCAGGCGCAACAGGCCACTGGGCGGTGCGTCGTTGGCGACCAGTTCACGCAACGAGTCCATTTCCCGCAGGATTGCCAGACACTTCTGATACACCTGCAGGCCGATGGGCGTAGGCTTGAGCGGCTTGGTGTTGCGATCAAACAGCTCGACGCCCAGCGCCTGCTCGAAGTTCTGTACCCGGCGGGTGATCGCAGGCTGAGTCAGGGCCAGGGATTCGGCGGCATGACTGATGGACTGGCAGCGAATGACGGCCACGAAGGCATCGATATCATCAATTTTCATTCGAAAGGCACATATAAAAAAGGCAAGAGATAGGCAAAAAGCATAATTCCAATCGCGACCGATGGATAGCCCGGCCACCTTCGATGCGGTTATCAAATGCTTTTTCGTTATAACCTAATCATTAATAAATAGCATATTAAACGTCAGCATTATGCTTATATTGTGCCTATACACCTGATACGGAGCCGCCATGCCTACCTCTCGACACCCCGAACGACTCCGGGCCTTCATCGGCGCGCTGGCTGAGCTGGTCGACAGCCAGCCCCACGAAACCGACCTGCTGCATCGCGGCGGCAAGCTGCTCGGGCAACTGGTCAGGCACGATGACTGGCTGCCCGAAGAGTTCGCCATTCCCGACCCCGATCGCTACCAACAATTTCTGCTGCACGCCGACTCCCGCCAGCGCTTCTCGATCGTCAGTTTTGTCTGGGGGCCGGGTCAGACGACGCCCATTCACGACCATCGGGTCTGGGGATTGATCGGCATGCTGCGCGGCGCCGAATACTCCCAGGGCTTCGCCCGCAGCGTCGATGGCAGGCTTGAAAAGGAAGGGCCGGCGATTCGGCTGGAACCCGGCCATGTCGAGGCCCTGTCGCCACGCAGCAACGACATCCATCAGGTCAGCAATGCCTTCGCCGATCAGGTGTCGATCAGCATTCACGTGTACGGCGCCAACATCGGCGCGGTCAAGCGGGCCGTCTATCACGCTGACGGCAGCGAAAAACTGTTCATTTCCGGCTATTCCAATGCCTATCTGCCCAACATTTGGGACCTGTCCAAAGAGAACCCGAACTGATGACTCAAAGCACTCGATCCTACAGCGATATCCGAAATGCCCTGCTGAACCATCAGGAAGTGGCGTTGGTGGACGTACGCGAAGAAGCTCCGTTTGCCGAAGCGCACCCGCTGTTCGCGGCCAACATCCCGCTGTCGAAACTGGAGCTGGAAGTGTTCTCGCGCATTCCGCGCCGCGACACCGAAATCACCCTGTATGACAACGGCGAAGGTCTGGTCCAGCCGGCCCTCGCCCGCCTCGCGGCGCTGGGTTACACCGACGTCAAAGCCCTGGAAGGCGGCCTGCAGGGCTGGCGCGACGCGGGCGGCGAGCTGTTCATCGACGTCAACGTGCCGAGCAAATCATTCGGCGAACTGGTCGAGCATCACCGTCACACCCCATCGCTAGCGGCCGAAGAGGTCAAGGCGCTGCTCGACAGCAAGGCCGATGTAGTCGTGCTCGATGCCCGCCGCTTCGATGAATACCAGACCATGAGCATCCCCACCGGCGTCAGCGTGCCCGGAGCTGAGCTTGTGTTGCGCGCCCGGGAACTGGCGCCCGATCCCAAGACCCGGATCATCGTCAACTGCGCCGGGCGCACCCGCAGCATCATCGGCACTCAGTCGCTGGTGAATGCCGGCCTGCCGAATCCGATTTCCGCCCTGCGCAACGGCACCATCGGCTGGCTGCTGGCCGGGCAGACCTTGGATCACGGGCAGACGCGACGGGCCGGAAACGTCAGCGAGCAGACGCAGAAAACCGCCCAGGCCGATGCACGAAAAGTCGCAGATGCGGCGAAGGTCAAACGCGGCACCCGGGCGGATCTGGAGTCATGGCAAGCTGACCTGAAGCGCACCACCTATCTGTTCGATGTGCGCACCCCGGAAGAATTCGAGGCCGGGCATCTGCCGGGCGCGCGCTCGACACCGGGCGGCCAGCTGGTGCAGGAAACCGACCACTTCGCCAGCGTGCGCGGCGCACGGATCGTGCTGGTGGACGACGATGGCGTGCGAGCCAACATGTCGGCCTCGTGGCTGGCACAGATGGGCTGGGAGGTGTTCGTCCTCGACGGCCTCAAGCCGCGTGATTTCGCCGAGAAAGGCGCCTGGAACGCGCCGATCCCGACGCCATGGCAAGTCGAGGAAATCAGCGCCGAGACTCTGCGCCAGTGGCAGCAGCACGGCGGCGTCGCGGTGCTGGACTTCACCGCCAGCGCCAATTACGTCAAACAGCACATTCCCGGCGCCTGGTGGACGCTACGCGCCAATCTGTCGAGCGCGCTGCAGAAAATCCCCGCCGCCGAGCGTTATGTGCTGACCTGCGGCAGCAGCAAACTGGCGCGCCTGGTGGTGCCTGAGGTGGAAGCCCTGACCGGCAAGCCGGTGTTCCTGCTCGGTGGCGGCACCGCCAGCTGGATCGAGGCGGGTTTTGCCCTGGAAGCCGGCGAAAGCCACCTGGCCTCGCCGCGCATCGACCGTTATCGCCGTCCTTATGAAGGCACCGAGGCCCCTCGCGAAGCCATGCAGGCCTACCTGGACTGGGAATTCGGCCTGGTCGAGCAACTGGCTCGCGACGGCACCCATGGCTTTTACGTGATCTGATTTCAAACCTGTCCAACCTGTGCGGCCGACCCCTTCTCCAGGCGGAGGCCGCTATCGCATTTCAAGCCTGGAGACATTTGCATGCCATCCCCTCTCACGCCCGCCCCACGCATCACACGCCTGCTGTCCGGCGCGCTGCTGACGCTGGCCTTCGCTTCATCCGCCCACGCCGCCGAAGCCTTGCAGCCCCTGCTCGTCGCCAACCAGAAATCGGCCCTCAAGGTGCTGCTTGAAGCCTCGGGCGAGCTGAAAGATGTGCCGTACGAGATCAAATTTTCCGAATTTCCGTCCGCCTCACCCCTGGGTGAAGCCCTGAACGCCGGCGCCGTGGATGTGGGCGCCCTGGGCGATGCGCCTTATGTGTTTGCCTTGGGCGCCGGCGCTTCCTTGAAAGTGATCAGCATCACCCACGTCAGCGGCCGCTACACCACCGCGCTGATCGTGCGCAACGACTCGCCCGTCAAGCAGGTGGCCGACCTCAAGGGCAAACGCATCGTCACCGGACGTGGATCGATCGGCCACTATCTGGCGATCCGCGCCCTGAACGAAGCCGGCCTGCAATCGAGCGACGTCAAGTTCGTCTACCTGCTGCCCAGCGAATCGCGGCTGATCCTCGACAACGGTGAAGCGGATGCCTGGGCCACCTGGGCGCCCTACACCACCGTCGCCACACAAAATGGCGCGCGCATTCTGCCCAACGGCCCGAACCTGTTGACCAACCACTCCTACCTCGCCGCCACCAGCAAGGCCATCGCCGAGAAGCGCGCGCAGCTGGATGACTTCGTCGTACGACTGGACCGCGCCTATCGCTGGACCAACAGCCATCCGGCCGAGTACGCCGCCGCCCAGGCCAAGGTCACCGGGCTGCCGGTAGACGTGCACCTGGCCACCGCGAAGGAGACCGTGATGGAACGGGTGAGCATCGACGATGGCGTGATCAAGGGTTTGCAGAACACCGCCGACATTTATCTGCGCGAGGGCATTCTCAACAAACACGTCGACGTGTCGCAGGGATTCGATCCGGATTTCAATGCGATCCGGCTGGCGGCCGAACAAGCGGCGTTGAAGAAGGATGCGCAAGCAGCTCGCTGAACCGGGAAACCCGCAGCTATATAAAGGAAGGCAATAAAAAACACGCACAAACAAAAACGCCGCTCTGATGAGCGGCGTTTTTGTGAATTTGGAGCGGGAAACGAGACTCGAACTCGCGACCCCGACCTTGGCAAGGTCGTGCTCTACCAACTGAGCTATTCCCGCAATATGGCGTCCCCTAGGGGACTCGAACCCCTGTTACCGCCGTGAAAGGGCGGTGTCCTAGGCCACTAGACGAAGGGGACACTGCCTGAAACACCATGGTGTAGTGTTTCAGCTCCAGAAATACATCCTTGGATGCTTCCTGGTTTCACTCAACTCAACTTCAGGGCATGCCCTAAAGCCAAGCTGCTTAAAATTGGAGCGGGAAACGAGACTCGAACTCGCGACCCCGACCTTGGCAAGGTCGTGCTCTACCAACTGAGCTATTCCCGCATTGGCGTCCCCTAGGGGACTCGAACCCCTGTTACCGCCGTGAAAGGGCGGTGTCCTAGGCCACTAGACGAAGGGGACACGCTACAACATTCACTCCCTGCCGCGTTTCGCTGTGTGCTTTACGCTGCAAGTGGCGCGCATTCTATGGATGGTTGGAGAGGTCGTCAACCCCCCAATGAAAATTTATTCAAATCAATGACTTCGCCCTCTAATTAGGTAATGGGTGGCCGATACAGAGATCAGCAGGATGTCCCTCTATAGAGACATCCCGACCACCACCCTTCCAGTGCCAGTGCGTAGCCACTACACTCGGCGCGCGGCTACCCATATTAATTAGATCGAGGCTTGTACGGTGACTCCACTCATTATCACCCTGATGGTTGTAACAGGCATCGTACTGCTGATCGCTGTTGGCTATCTGAACCATGTGAACGAAGCCAGGAAGGTCGAACGCACACGGACACTGGTCGAACTCAACGACCGCCTGCGTCGCTGCTGCGAGCTTTCCGAGACTTTCCCCGGCCAGTTGATGAACCCCGCGCTCAAGTTGCTGCTGGTGCGCCTTGAGCTGAACGTCGTCAAACGCCTGATCGCACTGGAACGACGCAACAACCCCGGCATCCAGGAACGGGAAACCGAACTCGAAGCACTGGTGGCCCAGGGCGACAATATCAAGGTGAACAATCCGGTCAGCCCGATCCAGACCGAAGCCAAGGCCAAGGACGTGCGCTTTCTGCTGGAAGCCATGCATGGCCAGGTGACCCGCGCCGCCCACGACGGCTTTCTGCAGACCGCCGAGGCCAAGCACTGGATCCGCGAGATCCGCAACATGCTGGTGCTGCTGCATATCGAGTTCTTCAACAACCTGGGGAACCAGGCGCTGAATCAGGACCAACCCGGGCAGGCGCGTCTGGCGTTTGAACGCGGCGTTCAATACTTGAAAAACCAGGCCGAGCCTGCGCCATGGAAGACCCATCTGCAGACGATGGAGCGTCAGTTGGCGCGCGCCAATGCCATGGTGCTGGACACCATCGCGCCGACCGATGACGACCACAACGAGCTGACCGAAGGCCTGAAGGCGGATGACGCCGAAGCCGAGTGGAAGAAGAAGGCGCTCTACGATTGATGCAAGACCTGTAGGAGCGAATTTATTCGCGAAAATGGGTCAGGCGATACACTTCCATCGCCTGATCCATTCGCGAATGAATTCGCTCTTACAGTGAAACGCAGTCACATCAGCAATCAGTGGCCGCCAGGAAAATCTGCGCCAACGCCTCGATCCCCACCTGATCCGCCTCACTGAAACGCGCCAGGCTCGGACTGTCCAGGTCCAGCACGCCAATCAGACGCCCTTCCTTGATCAACGGCACCACCAGCTCACTGTTGGAGGCGCTGTCGCAGGCGATGTGCCCGGGGAACTCGTGAACGTCCAGCACGCGCTGGGTTTCACGGCTTTGCGCGGCCGCGCCGCACACGCCCTTGCCGAACGGAATCCGCACACAGGCGATCTGCCCCTGAAACGGCCCCAGCACCAACTCTTCGTTGCGGTTGAGGTAGAAGCCGGCCCAGTTCAGGTCATCCAGCTGAGTGTAGAGAAACGCGGAAAACTGCGCGGCGTTGGCGATGAAATCGCGCTCGTCCGCCAACAGTGATTCCAGTTGCGCGGCCAGCAGCTTGTAGCCGTCCAGCCCCTGCCCTGCGGCACTCAAATCGATCATGGATGTTGCTCCAGCATTTTCAAACCAACCCAATAACGGGCGAACTGATAGGCGCAGCGGCCGTTGCGGTTGCCGCGACCGGTGGCCCAGCGCACGGCCAGGATTTCCAGTTCATGGTCGCGCTGCCAGGAAAGCCCGGCCTTGGCCGCCAGTTCGCCAATCCAGTGTTCCACCACGTCCAGGTAATGCTCCTGGGTGAAGGGATAAAAAGACAGCCACAAGCCGAAACGGTCGGACAGTGCGATCTTGTCCTCGACCGCCTCGCTTGGATGAATCTCGCCATCGTCGCCACGCTGCCAGTGCGCGTTGTCGCTCTCCTTTTCCGGCACCAGATGGCGGCGGTTGGAGGTGGCATAAAGAAGAACGTTGTCCGGCGCCTGCTCCAGCGAGCCGTCGAGCACGCTCTTGAGCACGCGATAATCACCTTCTCCGGATTCGAACGACAGGTCATCGCAGAACAGCACGAAGCGCTGTGGCAGCTTTTGCAGTTGCTCGACCACTCGCGGCAGATCGCCCAGATGATCGCGCTCGATTTCGATCAGGCGCAGCCCGGCCTTGGCGTGCTCGGCCAGCAATGCCCGCACCAGCGACGATTTGCCGGTGCCGCGCGAACCCCAGAGCAGCGCGTGGTTGGCAGGCAGGCCGTCGATGAACTGCTGGGTGTTGCGGCCCAGTTGCGCGCGCTGTTGATCGACGCCGATCAGGTCCGACAGGCGCATGTCCAGCGTCACGTCCAGCGGCATCAGGTAGCCCGCCCGGCCCTCGCGTACCCAGCGCGCGGCCAGTGCGTTGTTCCAGTCCACCGGCTCGCGCACGGCAGGCAGCAGCGGTTCGAGGCGCGCCAGAACCGATTCGGCACGTTCCAGAAATGCGTTCAACCGAGAATCCACGATGTCTCCTTGATTTAACTGGTTAAAGCCGGTCTGCGATCGGCTATGCTTGGCCCGCGACGGACCCAGGAAGTCACGGCACCCTTATGGAAATTCCGATCACCCAACGGCTATCGTTCAAGCAGGCCCGCCTGACCGTCCTGATCGGCTTTCTGCTGGGCACATTGCTCAGCCTTGCGCAAATTGCCATCGATTATGCCAGCGAAGACGCCTCGATCGATCGTGAAATTCGCTCCCTGCTGCAAATCAGTCACAACCCCGCCTCGCGCATCGCCTACAACATCGACGCCGAACTCGCCCAGGAACTGACCTTGGGCCTGCTGCACTCGCCTGCCGTGGTCAGCGCGCGCCTGACCGACAACAACAATGTGCTGCTGGCGGCGGTGTCGCGGCCCATGGTCGAAAGCCCTTACCGGATGCTCAGCGACACCCTGTTCGGCAAGAGCCGGCAGTTCGAAGACACGCTGCATCTGGACCACATGCCCAAAGAAGCCATCGGCACGCTGTTTCTGGAAGTGGACACCTTCGCCTTCGGCAGTCATTTCCTGCAACGTGCGGAAATCACCCTGCTCAACGGCTTCGTGCGCAGCCTAGTGCTGACCTGCATTCTCATGGGCCTGTTTTACCTGACGCTGACCAAACCGCTGACCGGCGTCATTCGCTCACTGGCCAACCGCGACTCGCGCAGCCCCAAACAGACGCCCCTGCCCTGCCCTCAGGGCCACGAGAACGACGAGATCGGCGTGCTGGTGCACGTCGCCAACCAGCAGTTCGACAACGTCGCCAGCGAGTTCGGCCGGCGCCTGGAGGCCGAGAACCGCCTGACCGATCACCTAAACGAGCTGGAAGACATCGTCGCCGCGCGCACCCAGGAGCTGAAGAACAGCAACACGCGCCTGAGCCAGTCCAACGAAGAGCTGGAGGTCGCCCGCAGCACCGCCTTGGACATGGCCCACGCCCGTTCGGCATTTCTCGCCCACATGAGCCACGAGATCCGCACCCCGCTCAACGGCCTGCTGGGCATGCTCGCCCTGTCGCTGGACGGCCCGCTGAGCGCCGAGCAGCGCCAGCAGCTGTCGATCGCCCATGACTCGGGCAAGGTGCTGGTGGAGTTGCTCAACGACATCCTCGACCTGTCGAAATTCGACGCAGGCCAACTGGAGCTGGAGCGGATTCCCTTCGACCTCGGCACGCTGATCGAGGACACCGCCAACCTGCTGTCGCAGAACGCCGCGCCGAAGGTCGAACTGACCTGCCTGATCGACCCGCACTTTCCGGCGCTGGTGCTGGGCGACCCGACCCGCGTGCGGCAGATCGTCAGCAACCTGTTGTCCAACGCGCTCAAGTTCACCCAGGTCGGCCGGGTGGACGTGCGCCTGAGCCGGCAGGCGGACAAGGTGCGCATCGAGGTGCGCGACACCGGCATCGGCATCGCCCAGGACGCACAGGCGAAGATTTTCCAGCCGTTCACCCAGGCCGAAGCGGCCATCACCCGCCAGTACGGCGGTACCGGATTAGGCCTGAGCCTGACCCACAACTTGTGCGAAGCCATGAACGGGCAGCTGCGCATCGACTCCACTCCCGGGGTGGGCAGCCGTTTCTCCGTCGACCTGCCGCTGCCCGCCCACACCGCAGCGCCCGACTGGCCAGCGATGAAGGGCCACGTGGTGGTGGTCAGCCAGCCAGGCAGCGGGCTGGTGGAACTGCTCAGCGGCCTGTTGCCGGAATGGGGCATCGAATACCGGCACTTCTCGGCCAACGCGCCGCAGCCGGACGTGCAGCCCGATCTGCTGATCACCGACTGCCCCGAATGCCTGATCGGCATCCGCCCCGCCACCCGCATCCCGATTCTGCTGGTGACCGCCTACGGCAACTTCATGCCGGCCGAGCAAGTGGCAGCCATGGCGCCTCTGGAACAGCAGGCGCGACCGCTGTCGCGCAATGTCCTGCACCGCGCCCTGGGGCGGGTGCTCGTCGATCAGGGGCAGCGCACCTGCACGTTGTCGTCCGCCAGCCAGCCCGCCTGCTGGCGCGCACGGATCCTGCTGGTCGAAGACAACCCGGTGAACCAGCTCGTCGCCAGAGGCATGCTCAGCAAGCTGGGCTGCGAAGTGGTGGTCAGCAGCCACGGCGGCGAGGCGCTGCAGCAACTGGAGCGCGGCACGTTCGATCTGGTGCTGATGGACTGCAACATGCCGGTGATGGATGGCTACGAGGCCACGAAACAGATCCGCCAGAGCGAAAAATGGCGGGACCTGCCGATCATCGCCCTGACCGCCAACGCCATGCCCGAAGAGCGCGAGCACTGCAAGAGCGCGGGCATGAACGACTACCTGGCCAAGCCGTTTCACCGGGAAGAGCTGATCGCGATCCTCGACCAGTGGATTCCGGTGGGCCAGGAGCAATAAACGCCTCCGTAGCAGTCTGGCTTGCTGGCGATAGCGTGCTCAAGATCGACCCGCGGGCAAGCCCGGCTGCTACGGTTTTGCGTTCGAACAGACATCCTGTGAGCACCGATTCTCGACGTAGCAGCACGGCTTGCCGGCGGGGCGGATTCAAGACCGCCGCCATCGGCGAGCCGAGCCGCTAAGGAATTACTTCAGCAACGCTTCAATATCGCTCTTGAGCTCTTCGGGTTTGGTCAGCGGCGCGTAGCGTTTGACCAACTGGCCGTTGCGGCCGATCAGAAACTTGGTGAAATTCCACTTGATGCGCTCGGACCCCAACAGCCCCGGCGCCTGTTTCTTCAATTGCACGAACAAAGGATGGGCGCCGCTGCCGTTGACATCGATCTTCTTGAACAGCGGGAAGCTGACGCCGTAGTTCAATTCGCAGAACTCGGAAATCGCGCCTTCATTGCCCGGCTCCTGCTTGCCGAACTGGTTGCACGGAAAGCCCAGCACCACCAGGCCCTGGTCGCGGTACTGCTGCCACAGCTCTTCAAGCCCCTTGTACTGCGGGGTGAAGCCGCATTTGCTCGCTGTATTGACCACCAGCACCGCCTTGCCGGCGAAATCGGCGAGGGTCTTCTGCTCGCCCTTGATCGTCTGCACCGGGATATTCAGCAAGTTGTCGCTCATGACGATGCCTCGAAAGTTAAACCGCCAACTTAGCGCGCCACCGATTGGCGCGCTATTGAATTATCCACGGTGATATCAGCGCATCAGGCCGACGCCCCGTACTCTAGCGAGCCACGAGATCCAGGCACACCGAGTTGATGCAGTAACGCAGGCCGGTCGGCGGCGGGCCATCCGGGAACACGTGGCCCAGGTGCGCGTCGCATTTGGCGCAGACCACTTCGGTGCGAATCATGCCGTGGCTGACGTCACGCACTTCCACCACCGCGCTGCCTTCGATCGGCGCGTAGAAGCTCGGCCAGCCGCAGCCCGAATCGAACTTGGTGGAGGAGTCGAACAGCGGGTCGTTGCAGCACACGCAGTGATAGACACCAGGGGTCTTGGTCATGTTGTACTTGCCGCTAAAAGGCCGCTCGGTGGCCTTCAGGCGGCAGACCTGATACTGCTCTGGGTCGAGCATTTGTTTCCATTCTTCGATGGTTTTAACCAGCTTCTCCACGGGTACACCTCCACATCTGAAAAAGCCCGATCTGTGTCTTTTCCACGGGTCGGGTGGCACGTATGATTGCGCCTTCGTTTGACGCCAGTCTGTCACCCGCGCCAGTCGCGTACAAATCCATTTTGATGGCGTTGTGCTCAATGGTCCGCCGTTTTCCTGGCCCAGCGGATCTTTCATCTTCGGGATCAATCACCATGCAGTTCAGCAAATCGAACAAGCTCGCCAACGTCTGCTACGACATTCGCGGGCCCGTGCTCAAGCACGCCAAACGCCTGGAAGAGGAAGGCCATCGCATCCTCAAGCTGAACATCGGCAACCCGGCGCCGTTCGGTTTCGAGGCGCCGGACGAAATCCTCCAGGACGTGATCCGCAACCTGCCGACCGCCCAGGGCTACAGCGACTCCAAGGGCCTGTTCAGCGCGCGCAAGGCGGTGATGCAGTACTACCAGCAGAAGCAGGTCGAAGGTGTCGGCATCGAAGACATCTACCTGGGCAACGGCGTGTCCGAGCTGATCGTGATGTCGATGCAGGCCCTGCTCAACAATGGCGACGAAGTGCTGGTCCCGGCGCCTGACTACCCGCTGTGGACCGCCGCAGTCGCGCTGTCCGGCGGCAACCCGGTGCATTACCTGTGCGACGAGCAGGCCAACTGGTGGCCGGATCTGGACGACATCAAGGCCAAGATCACGCCGAACACCAAGGCCATGGTCATCATCAACCCGAACAACCCCACCGGCGCCGTCTACTCGAAGGAAGTGCTGCTGGGCATGCTGGAAATCGCCCGCCAGCACAATCTGGTGGTGTTCTCCGACGAGATCTACGACAAGATCCTCTACGACGATGCCGTGCACATCTGCACCGCCTCCCTGGCGCCGGACCTGCTGTGCCTGACCTTCAACGGCCTGTCCAAGTCCTACCGCGTGGCCGGTTTCCGCTCCGGCTGGATCGCCATTTCCGGTCCCAAGCACAACGCCCAGAGCTACATCGAGGGCATCGACATCCTGGCCAACATGCGCCTGTGCGCCAACGTGCCGAGCCAGCACGCGATCCAGACCGCGCTGGGCGGGTATCAGAGCATCAACGACCTGATCCTGCCGCCGGGCCGCCTGCTGGAACAGCGCAACCGCACCTGGGAATTGCTCAACGACATTCCCGGCGTGAGCTGCGTGAAGCCCATGGGCGCGCTGTACGCCTTCCCGCGCATCGATCCGAAGGTCTGCCCGATCCACAACGACGAGAAGTTCGCGCTGGATCTGCTGCTCTCGGAAAAACTGCTGATCGTTCAGGGCACCGCGTTCAACTGGCCGTGGCCGGACCACTTCCGCGTGGTGACACTGCCGCGCGTCGATGACCTGGAAGCGGCCATCGGGCGGATCGGTAATTTCCTGAAGTCTTACCGCCAATAGCACAACCTTGTGGGAGCCGGCTTGCTGGCGAATACGGTGTGTCATGCACAGTTGCAGTGTCTGACCCATCGCGTTCACCAGCAAGCCGGCTCCCACAGATCTGCGACCTGATAGCACAATCGCTCTACCCCCGCCCTTTCGCCAGTGGTCCATAATGACCATGGCGGCGCAAAACGACACAGTTTGAAATAGTCGCCCGGTTGAATAGCCACCGACATCACCTTATATACCCCGCAACACGTTACACATTCTTCACGAGGAGACACTCCACACCATGATGCGCATCTTGCTGTTTTTGGCCACTAACCTTGCGGTCGTGCTGATTGCCAGCATCACCCTGAGCCTTTTTGGCTTCAACGGGTTCATGGCGGCCAACGGGGTTGACCTGAACCTCAATCAGCTGCTGATTTTCTGCGCCGTGTTTGGTTTCGCGGGTTCGCTGTTTTCGCTGTTCATCTCCAAATGGATGGCGAAGATGAGCACCGGCACCCAGATCATCACCCAACCCCGCACCCGCCACGAACAATGGCTGATGCAGACCGTTGAACAACTGTCCCGCGACGCTGGCATCAAGATGCCGGAAGTCGGGATCTTCCCGGCCTACGAGGCCAACGCCTTCGCCACCGGCTGGAACAAGAACGACGCGCTGGTTGCGGTCAGCCAGGGCCTGCTTGAGCGCTTCTCGCCAGAAGAAGTCAAGGCAGTGCTGGCCCACGAAATCGGCCACGTCGCCAACGGCGACATGGTGACCCTGGCGCTGGTCCAGGGCGTGGTGAACACCTTCGTCATGTTCTTCGCGCGGATCATCGGCAACTTCGTCGACAAGGTGATCTTCAAGAACGAAGAAGGCCGTGGCATGGCGTTCTACATCGCGACCATCTTCGCTGAAATCGTGCTGGGCTTCCTGGCCAGCGCCATCGTCATGTGGTTCTCGCGCAAACGCGAATACCGTGCCGACGACGCCGGTGCCCGCCTGGCTGGTACCGGCGCGATGATCAGCGCCCTGCAGCGCCTGCGTTCGGAACAGGGCGTGCCGGTGCAGATGCCTGACAGCCTGACGGCTTTCGGCATCAACGGCGGCCTGAAGCACGGCCTGGCCGGCCTGTTCATGAGCCACCCGCCGCTGGAAGACCGCATTGAGGCCCTGCGCCGCCGCGGTTGATTCACACGGCAATGCAAAAAAGGCGACCTTCGGGTCGCCTTTTTTTGTGTGGATCTTCCTAGCGCCGAAACATCCGGTAGGCATACTCCATCAATCGGGTCGCGCCGGCTTGCTTGAACTTGGCACTCTGCTCGAGCACGTCCCATTCGCCGACTCGCTTGACCCGCCACTGCGGCGTCATCAGTTGCTGCACTTCATCGTCATCCACCGAGAAAGGCGGCCCCGGGATCTGCGACTGTTCGTAGTCCAGGGTGATGAGCAAGCCACGGGCATCCTCGGACAGCAGCCGGTTGAGCTGCTCGACGTAGCGCCAGCGCATCTCCGAAGGCAGGGCAATCAACGCCGCGCGATCGTAGAACGCCGTGCAGTTGCCGATATCCTTGGCCTTGAGGGAGAAGAAGTCACCGCACCAGATCTCGCCCCGCTCATGGCGATACACCTGGAATGCGCCCTGCTCGCGAATTTCCGGCACCAGGCCGTTTTCACTGAACCAGGCAGCGACGGCCGTCTGCGAGAGCTCCGCGCCCACGACATACAGGCTCTGGTTCACCAGCCAGGTCATGTCGATGCTTTTGCCGCACAGTGGCACGAAAACCCGTTCACCCTCGTTCACGTTCAGTTCGGGCCACAATTTCACCAGATACGGATTCACGTCTGACTGATTGAAGCCAATCTGATTGATCGCCCAGCGTTCATGCCAAAACTGCGGCTCCATAGATACTCCCGATACTTCGATCAAAAAGCCCTAAAACTTATATTAGATTTAGATCAATGATCTGCCTGATCATGGGCCCATCTTATACGCTCAGGACCCATGACATGTTCCCCAGCCTGTTCATTTCTCACGGCTCCCCCATGCTTGCACTGGAACCCGGCGAAAGCGGCCCGGCGCTGGCGCGTCTGGCGGCCGAGCTTCCGAAACCCAAAGCCATCGTGATCGTCTCCGCCCACTGGGAGAGCAACGAACTGGTGGTCAACGGTAATCCACAGCCTGAAACCTGGCACGACTTCGGCGGCTTTCCGGCCGCTCTGTTCGCCGTGCAATACCCGGCGCGCGGCCAGCTGGACATGACTCACCACGTCATGGGCTTGCTCGCCAAAGCCGATTTGCCTGCCCGGATGGACACCCGCCGCCCGTTCGACCATGGCGTCTGGGTGCCGCTGTCGCTGATGTATCCACAGGCCGACATTCCCATCGTTCAGGTTTCGCTGCCATCGCGCATGGGCCCAGCCCTGCAGACCCGCGTCGGCCAGGCGCTCAGCAGCCTGCGCGAAGAAGAAGTGCTGGTGATCGGCTCAGGCAGCATCACCCACAACCTGCGTGAACTGGACTGGCATGCAGGCCCGGAGAGTGTAGAGCCCTGGGCCAGGGATTTCCGTGACTGGATCGTGGAAAAACTGGCGGCCAACGATGAAGAAGCGCTGCATGACTACCGCCGCCAGGCGCCCAACGCCGTGCGCAACCATCCGTCGGACGAACACCTGCTGCCGCTGTATTTCGCCCGAGGTGCAGGCGGTGAGTTCAGCGTGGCGCACACCGGGTTCACCATGGGCGCGTTGGGGATGGATATTTACAGGTTTGGGTAAATAGGCGCCCGGCCAAAATGCAGGCAAAAAAATCCCCGGACATGCCGGGAATTTTTTTGTTCGGACGAATCAGCGCCTGGCCGATCAGTCCTCGCGATAGCGACGCAGTTTCAGCTGCTTGCCAGCGACACGGGTGTCTTTGAGCTTGGCCAGCAGACGCTCCAGGCCTTCTTCCGGCAGCTCGACGAGGCTGAAGCTGTCACGCACCTGGATGCGGCCGATGGCTTCGCGGGCCAGGCCACCTTCGTTGAGGATCGCGCCCAACAGGTTCTTGGCAGCGATACCGTCACGGGCACCCAGCGCGGTACGGCAACGGGCACGGCCTTCGGCCAGCGGCATTGGCGCGCGACGCTCGCGCTCGCCACGATCAGGACGATCGCCGGAACGCTCGCGTGGCGCACTGTTCGGCACCAGCGGACGTTCTTTCTCGATGGCCGCCAGGTTCAGCGCCTGACCGTTGGTGGCCTTGCGCAGCAGCGCGGCAGCCAGGGCACGAGGCGAGCAGCCGATGTCGGCAGTCAGGCGATCCAGCAGTTCGCCGTGGCTTGCTTCAGCGTCGGCAACCAGCGGCGCCAGGCTGTTGGTCAGCTTCTTGATGCGGGCGTCGAGAACGGCTTGCGAGTCAGGCAGGCGAACCTCAGCAACGCGCTGACCGGTCACACGCTCGATCACTTGCAGCATGCGGCGCTCACGCGGGGTGACCAGCAGCAGTGCACGGCCTTCGCGACCGGCACGGCCGGTACGGCCGATACGGTGAACGTAGGACTCAGGATCGTACGGCATGTCCACGTTGAACACGTGGGTGATGCGCGGAACGTCCAGACCACGGGCAGCGACGTCGGTGGCGACGACGATGTCCAGACGGCCGTCTTTCAGCGAGTCGATGACGCGCTCACGCTGGTTCTGGGCGATGTCGCCGTTCAGCGCAGCGGCCTTGTAGCCTTTGGCTTCCAGGGCGCTGGCCAGGTCCAGGGTGGCCTGCTTGGTGCGCACGAACATGATCAGGGCGTCGAAGTCTTCGACTTCCAGCAGGCTCAGGACGGCAGAGGTCTTCTGGTCAGCGTGAACCAGCAGGTGAGCCTGCTCGATCGCGGTGACGGTCTGGGTCTTGCTCTGGATCTTGACGTGTTTCGGGTCTTTCAGGTGACGCTCGGCGATCGCACGGATCGACTGCGGCAGGGTCGCCGAGAACAGTACGGTCTGGCGGCTTTCCGGCATGGCGTTGAAGATGACTTCCAGGTCATCCATGAAGCCCAGCTTGAGCATTTCGTCGGCTTCGTCCAGAACCAGGTGGTTCACGGTCGCCAAGACTTTTTCGTCGCGACGCAGGTGGTCGCACAGACGGCCTGGAGTGGCGACGACGATTTGCGCGCCGTTGCGGATGGCTTTCAGTTGTGGGCCCATCGGCGCACCGCCGTAGACAGCCACGACGTTCACGCTTGGCATCTGCTTGGCGTAGGTTTCGAAAGCGGTGGCCACTTGCAGGGCCAGTTCGCGAGTCGGCGCGAGGATCAGCGCTTGCGGCTCACGTTTGCTCGGGTCGATGCGGTTCAGGATAGGCAGTGCGAAGGCCGCGGTCTTACCGGTACCTGTCTGCGCCTGACCGATCATGTCGTGACCGGCGAGAATGATCGGGATCGATTGTTGCTGAATCGCCGAAGGCTCTTCGTAGCCGGTCGCGATGACGGCTGCAACAATATTCGGATGAAGGTCAAGAGCGGCGAAGCCGCCGGTTTCCTGGGTCATGGGTCTGCCTCTGAGTGCATCCGCAAAGACCCATGCTTCAAAGCTGCGCGTGCCGTGTAAGACCCGAAGGTCACCCTGGCTGCTTTGTCGGCGGGGATTTGCGAAAACGTATTGATGAATGGATCGTCAGGGGTGGCTCAAAATACGAACCGCCTCGCAAATGATGTTCACGAAGCGTGCCATGACGAGGGCCCTATGAAAGGCCGGCGCGCATCATACCGGAAATGCCGAAAAATGTGAGGATTTTTTTCGGCCCTATATGACCTTGCGTCCAAGTGTCACAGGCTTTGCGCAAACCTGTGCCACTGTCTATTTTTCAATTGCCCGGTATTACTGGCGGCGGGGGCTTAAACGATTCACCTTCATCAGTCAGGCAGCCCACCCTCCTTTCCGACTCAGCAGGAATTTGCCACATGACCGCTTCGATCAAAGGCCAGGTCACCCGGGAACAGCGCGGCGCCATCATGCTCATCGGGCTGGATCGCGTGGCCAAGCGCAATGCATTCGACATGGAAATGCTCAACCAGCTCAGCCTCGCCTACGGCGAGTTCGAGCGCAATCCGCTGGCAAGGGTCGCGGTGGTCTTTGCTCATGGCGACCACTTCACCGGCGGCCTGGACCTGGCCGAGACCGGCGCCACGTTGGCCGGCGGCTGGCAACTGCCCGAAGGCGGCTACGACCCGTGGGGCGTTTTCGCCGGGCCCAGGGTGACAAAACCGGTGATCGTTGCCGCTCAGGGCTACTGCCTGACGCTGGGCATCGAACTGATGCTCGCCGCCGACATCAACCTGTGCGCCAGCAATGCGCGCTTTTCCCAGATCGAAGTGCAGCGCGGGCTGTTCGCCTTTGGCGGCGCCACCTTGCGCATGCATCGGCTGGCCGGTTGGGGCAACGCCATGCGCTGGCTGCTGACGGGCGATGAGTTCGACGCCCATGAAGCGCTGCGTCTGGGGTTGGTGCAGGAAATCATGGTCCAGGAAGACCTGCTGCCCTGCGCGCTGCAACTGGCCGGGCGCATCGCCGACCGCGCGCCGCTGGGCGTGCGGGCCACCCTGGCTTCGGCGCGGCAGGCGGTTCGTGAGGGCGAAGAAGCGGCCGCCGGTCAATTGCTCGGCCAGATCAGGCAAGTGATGTCCAGTGACGATGCAAAAGAAGGCCTCCGTGCCCTGATCGAGCGCAGGCCCGGTCACTTCACCGGGCATTGAGGCATCGGCTCAGGTCGCCGGGCGAACGGTCTGGATCAACGACAGCAGCGAGTAGCCCAGTTGCGGGGCCAGGGCCTCGGCGCGCGCAGTCACGGCGTCGAGGTCCAGGGTTTGCTCCAGATCCGCCGGGACCATGAGAATCACGTTGCCCTCCTTCACCGGCAGCTCCCAATAATGCCGGTGATAGAGTCCGCGCAGCAGCGCCGCGCCCAGCGGTTTGCCGTCGTCGGAGGCCCACTGATTGATGATCAGCCAGCCGCCAGGATTGAGCCGCTGCTGGCATTGCTCGAGAAAGCGCCACGCCAGATGGCCAGCTGCCGGGCCGGTATCGGTATAAAGGTCGACGAAAATCAGGTCGGCGCTTTCGGCACTTGGTAGCAGCTCCAGCGCATCGCCGATGCGGATGTACAGGCGCGGATCGTCCGCCAGGCCCATGTACTCCATCGCCAGGCGTGGCACGTCCGGGCGCAGTTCGATGGCCTCGACGTCGTCCAGCGGCAGGAATTTCAGGCAGGCCTGAGTCAGCGTACCCGCGCCCAGCCCCATGAACAGCGCGCTTTCCGGCGCCTCGTGGCACAACGCGCCGATCAGCATGGCGCGGGTGTAGTCGTACTCCAGCCACGCGGGATCAGCGGTGAAGGTGCAGCTCTGCTCGATGGCGTCGCCGAACTCCAGGAAGCGGTAATCCTCGACTTCCAGCACGCGGATCATGCCGAAGTCATCGTGCACTTCGGCCAGTACGCGCTCTTCACGCTCCTCAGTCATTACAGCTCTCTTGATCAGTCCCGTTCGACGCGCGGATTGTCGGCGATCGGGCCCCGGCAGGTCACGCAAATTCTCGGGACTTGCTGCTACCATGGGCATCCGATCGCACTGACTTCGAGTTCATGATGAGCCAACCCTGGAGCCCCGACAGCTGGCGGGCGCTGCCTATCCAGCAGCAACCTCAATACCCTGATGCCGAGCACGTCAAACGTGTCGAGCAGTCCCTGGCCAGCTTCCCGCCGCTGGTGTTTGCTGGCGAGGCCCGGGAGTTGCGCCGCCAGTTCGCCGAAGTCACCGAGGGCCGCGCGTTCCTGCTGCAGGGTGGCGACTGCGCCGAGAGCTTCTTCGAATTCTCCGCCGCGAAAATCCGCGACACCTTCAAGGTGCTGCTGCAGATGGCGATCGTCATGACCTTCGCTGCCGGCTGCCCGGTGGTGAAGGTCGGGCGCATGGCCGGCCAGTTCGCCAAGCCGCGCTCGGCCAACGACGAAACCGTCGATGGCGTGACCCTGCCCGCCTACCGCGGCGACATCGTCAACGGCATCGGCTTCGATGAGAAGAGCCGCGTGCCGGACCCCGAGCGCCTGCTGCAGGCCTATCACCAGTCCACCGCGACCCTGAACCTGCTGCGCGCCTTCGCCCAAGGCGGTTTTGCCGACCTGCATCAGGTGCATCAGTGGAACCTGGATTTCATTGCGGGCTCTGCGCTGTCCGACAAATACAGCCAGCTGGCCGATCGCATCGATGAAACCCTGGCATTCATGCGCGCCTGCGGCATGGACACCTCGCCGCAACTGCGCGAGACCAGCTTCTTCACCGCCCACGAAGCCTTGCTGCTCAACTACGAAGAAGCCTTCGTGCGGCGCGACAGCCTGACCAACGATTTCTACGATTGCTCGGCGCACATGCTGTGGATCGGCGACCGCACCCGCCAGCTGGACGGCGCCCACGTCGAATTCCTGCGCGGCGTGAAGAACCCGATCGGGGTGAAAGTCGGCCCGAGCATGAACACCGACGACCTGATCCGCCTGATCGACATTCTCAACCCCGACAACGACCCAGGCCGACTGAACCTGATCGCGCGCATGGGTGCCAACAAGGTCGGCGACCATCTGCCGGGGCTGATTCGTGCGGTGGAGCGCGAAGGCAAGAAGGTGCTGTGGAGCTCCGACCCGATGCACGGCAACACCATCAAGGCCAGCAGCGGTTACAAGACCCGTGATTTCGCACAGATCCTGGGCGAGGTGAAGCAGTTCTTCCAGGTGCACCAGGCCGAAGGCACTTATGCGGGCGGCATCCATATCGAAATGACCGGGCAGAACGTCACCGAATGCATCGGCGGCGCCCGGCCGATCACCGAAGATGGCCTGTCGGATCGCTACCACACCCATTGCGACCCACGGATGAATGCCGATCAGTCGCTGGAGCTGGCGTTTCTGATTGCCGAGACTTTGAAGCAGGTCAGACGCTAGATCGTCGCCCGTAGCAGCCGGGCTTGCCCGCGGGTCGCCCTCAAGACCGCCCCGCCGGCAAGCCGTGCTGCTACGACACTGGCGTCATCGAACAGATACAAACGCCACCCGCAACCGCGCCGCACTCGCCCGCTGACAATTGATCAGCACCTCGGGCAATCCCAGCCAGTTCGCCAGTTGCCGCAGGTTCACGGCCAGCGCCTGCATCCCCTCCTCGTCCAGCCCCGGCTGTTCCTCGTGCACGGCATGCACCGCCAACCTTCCTGCCGCCCGTTCGGCGCGCAGGTCGATGCGCGCGGCGATGCGTTCGTTGTGCAAAAACGGCAGCACGTAATAGCCGTACACCCGCTTGTGCGCCGGGGTGTAAATCTCCAGCCGGTAATGAAAATCGAACAGACGCTCGGTACGCGCCCGCTCCCACACCAGTGAATCGAACGGCGAAAGCAGCGCACTGGCAGTGACTTTGCGCGGGATTTTGCTGCCCGGCAGCATATAGGCAGGTTGCTTCCAGCCTTTGACCTGAACCGCCTCGATGGCGCCGTCTTCCACCAGCTCGGCGAGCCCGGCCTTGGCGGGGGCCGGGTCCTGACGAAAATAATCGCGGATGTCCTTCTCGATGCCGATCCCCAGCGCCGTGACCGCATGCAGCAAAAGCCCGCGCTGGGCGTCGGCTTCGGTCAACTCTGGGTGATCGATGATCTGCGCAGGCAGCACGCGCTCGGGCAGATCGTACAGCCGTTCAAAGCCGCGACGTCCGGCGACCGTGACCTCGCCTGCGGCGAACAGCCATTCCAGCGCAAGCTTTTCCTCGCTCCAGTCCCACCACTGCCCGGCGCGGTCTTCGCGGGTACTGATGCTGCCCGCACCCAGCGCGCCCTGATCGCGCACGGCCTGCAGCACCCGAGCGATGGTCGACGTCTGCTCGCGCCCGAACTTGGCCAGTTGTTGATAAATGCCTTCGCCCTGAGCCGCACGCTGCATGCGCCAGCGCATCAGCGGGTACAGCTCGATGGGCAGCAACGAGGCCTCATGGCCCCAGTATTCGAAGAGTTTGCGCTGTCGGCCCTGGCTCCAGGCGGCCTGGTCCAGCAGCTTCTGTGGGTAGTTGCCCAAACGTGAAAAAAGCGGCAGGTAGTGCGAGCGCACCAGCGCGTTGACCGAGTCGATCTGCACCACGCCCAGACGCTCGATCACTTGCGTGACATGGCGCGCGGTAATCGTCGCGGGCGGCTGGCGGCCGTTGAATCCCTGAGCCACCAGCGCCACCCGACGCGCCTGTTTGACGGAAAGCTGTTGAGCCGACAGATCTGCGGACATTCAGAACCTCCTGGTCGATCCGCAAAACTACCTGATCTCTACGCCGTCTGTCAGTGCTTGAGCGGATCATCCCAGAACGGCCGCTCGGTTTCCTCGATGACATCGGCCCGGCTCAGGCCCATGTCTTTCAACGCATCGTCGCTCAAGCTGGCCAGCTGGATACGCTCGCGGTGCAACTTGCGCCAGCGGGCGATCTGCGCCACACCGGATTTGATCCAGCGCTCCAGCGCCAATTCGCCTGACAGGGTTTTCAGTACCAGTACATAACCTTTTTGACCTTTCATCGTCTTGCCCTCCAAGTGGGGATGGCTAGATTGTCCGCCCGGGAATAAGATCAAACCAACGAATGTTTCTTATGCACTGCATCTGGGAGATTGATGTAATGGCCACTTACCCAAGCATCGACAGCGAACTGCTGCGCACCTTCGTCGCCATTGCCGATCAGGGCGGCTTCACCAAGGCCGGGGAAGTGGTCAATCGCACGCAGTCGGCGGTGAGCATGCAGATGAAGCGGCTGGAGGATGACGTGGTGCAGCGCCCGCTGTTCCAGAAGGACGGGCGCTCGCTCAACCTCACCGCAGAGGGCCAGGTGCTGTTGGGCTATGCCCGGCGCATCCTCAAGTTGCACAGCGAAGTGTTCAACACGCTGCGTGAGCCGCACATGGTCGGCACGGTGAAAATCGGCACGCCGGATGACTACGTGATGCGCTTTCTGCCCGGCATTCTGTCGCGCTTCGCCCAGGCCTATCCGCTGATCCAGGTCGAGGTGCATTGCGAGTCGTCGGCGCAACTGCTGCAACGTCAAGACCTGGACCTGAGCATCGTCACCCGCGAGCCGGGCAAGGAGATCGGGCAGATCCTGCGTCAGGAACGGTTCGTCTGGGCCGAGGCCGCAGGATTTTGCCCACACGAGCAGACGCCGATTCCGCTGGCGATGTTCAACAGTGACTGCTTCTGCCGACTGTGGGCGAGCAATGCGCTGGACGCCGCAGGCCGTGAATACCGCGTGGCCTACACCAGCGCCAGCCTGTCGGCGATCATGGCGGTGGTCAGCGCCGGGCTGGCGGTGACCGCTCAGTTGCAGAGCCTGATCACGTCAGACCTGCGTGTGCTGGGTGAGGCCGAAGGCTTGCCGCAGCTGCCCTCGGCCAGCATCGTGCTGCTGCGCAATACCAGTCACTCGTCACCGATCACCGAATGCCTGGCCGATCACATTGCCGAGGGCTTCAAGCTCTGATGCGCGGGGTCACACTCTGAAGCAGAGCATGATCGCGCAGATCACCAAAAACACGCAGAACAGCGAACGCAGCAGGCGCTCGGGCAGGCTGTGGGCCAGGGCGACGCCCCAACTGATGCTGGCGAGACCGCCAATGGCCAGCGGAATGCCCATCAGCCAGTCGACGTGGCCGTGCAGCGCATAAGTGGTCATGGTGATCGTCGTGCTCGGCGCCGCCAGAGCCAGCGCCAGGCCTTGGGCGGCGACCTGAGTGGCGCCGAAAACGCCGGTGAGAATCGGCGTTGCAATCACCCCGCCCCCCACGCCGAACAGGCCTGCGGTCACCCCCGAACCCAGGCCCAGCAGCCATAGCCACTTGCCGTGGCGCAGTTCGGTGTCGGCATTGCCTTTGCGCCAGTACATCTGGATCAGGTTGAACAGGGTCAGCACCACCAGAAACGCCACGAAGCCGATGCGCATGCTCTGCGCATCGATGCGCACCGCCCACAGCGAGGTCAGCCAGGACACGGTGAAACTGGGCACGATCAGCATCATCGCGTTGCGCACAGAAATCCGGTTACGCTGGTTGTAGCGCCACAACGCCAGCAGCACATTGGGCAGCACCATCAGCAGCGCGGTGCCCTGGGCCAGCTGTTGATCGAGCCCGAACAACACGCCCAGCGCCGGAATCGCCACCAGGCCGCCACCAATCCCGAACAGGCCACCCAGGGTGCCCATGGCCGCGCCCAACAGCAGGTACATCACAACATCGACGATCACAACCGGTCCTCTGTATCAATTCTGCGCGCATGCTACGCAGTCGGGCCTGTCGAGGAAATCCGCAGTGGCCCGATAGCATCAACGATCCGTGATGAGTCGATTCACGAATCGTGTTTTGTGCCTTTTTTCGCGCACGCTTGTCCCATCGATAGAGAAAGGCCACGCCGCCCATTACCTAAATTATCTGGTGCATTAAACATCACCACACTAAATTAGCGCCCATGACCGATTCACCGAGGTACACCCCATGACCGCCGACGAAAGCCTGACCGCCGCTGGCGCTGGCAGCTGCAACGAATTGCTGTTGGACAGCCAGCTGTGCTTTGCCCTGTATTCCACGTCGTTGATGATGACCAAGGTCTACAAGCCGCTGCTTCAGGAGCTGAACCTGACGTATCCGCAGTATCTGGCGATGCTGGTGCTGTGGGAACGTGAGGGCATCACCGTAGGAGAGATCAGCGCGCGCTTGTTGACCGATCCGGGCTCGCTGACGCCCCTGCTCAAGCGCCTGGAAGCCGAAGGCCTGATCAGCCGGACCCGTAGCAAGGAAGACGAGCGCGTGGTGCAGCTGTATCTGACTGAACAGGGCAAGGCGCTGTACAAGAAAGCGCAGAGCATTCCTCCGTGCATTCTGTCGTCCAGCGGGATTTCCCTTGAGCAGCTTCAGGCGCTGCAGAAGGATCTGGTGCATGTGCGGGGGAATTTGCAGGATAGTTTGTGAGGAGCGCTGGGGCTGCCGAGGCGGTATCTGGATTTGTGTCAGTTCCGTTTTCGGCAGTGACGCTGTTTTATTCTGGCTAACGCCAGACCTGTTTCGACTTCGTCGAGTTACTTGGAAAAGCCCCCCAAGTAACCAAGGGGTCTTGCTCCTGGTTTGGCCCGACTTCGTCGGGTCCCCTCTCTCCGGTCCCGCTCCGTGGGCCCGGCGTGAAAGGGCCATCCATGGCCCACACGCCTCTCGCCGCATCCATGCGGCTCGACCCACTCCGCGAGACCTCCGTTCGGCCTACACCCAAGTCGCGTTTGGCGGTGTCTGGGCTATCGCGCACTAAGATCAAAAGCAACGGCAACGGCAACGGCAACGGCAACGGCGCAATCTGCTTTTGATTCTGCCGAAGGCGTAGCAAGCTTGCTCGCGATCTGCCGGGAACCAGCAGCAAAACCGGTGCATGCGGTGTGCCTGACACGGCCAGGGTGAATGGTTTTGCTGCCGCTACGCGCCAGATCGCGAGCAAGCTTGCTACGCCCTCCGGGCAGAATCAAAAGCAGATCGCATAACACCATGCCGTTGCCGTTGATCTTCTTGCGCAAATCTCACAAACACCACAAAACGCGACTTGGGTGCAGGCTGAACGCAGGTCTCGCGGAGTGGGTCGAGCCGCATGGATGCGGCGAGAGGCGTGTGGGCCATGGATGGCCCTTTCACGCCGGGCCCACGGAGCGGGACCGGAGTGAGGGTACCCCGACGCAGGAGGGGCCCAACCAGGAGCAGGACCCCTTGGTTGCTTGGGGGTCTTTTCCAAGTAACTCGGCGAAGCCGACACGCTTCTGCCGTTAGGCAGAACCCCGCAATCGATCAGCCTCCATCCCTTTCTGGCCCGTCCCCCACTCTGCCAAGCGATTCAAAGCGAATCCAGAAAAATAATTTCACTTAAGAATCAATTAGTTAACAACAAAACCAGCATTTCAAAGAAAAATCCTGAAAATTAATATTGCGCACAAACTATTTGCGCAGTACATTTCATCTCACTTGCTTAGCGCACAAAACTTTAGCGCAAAGCACAACCACCCAAATCCATGCTCAGTGAGGAAATACCATGCAAGCTCTCTATACCGCAGTCGCAACCGCAACCGGTGGCCGTGATGGTCGTGCTGTTTCCAGCGACAAGATTCTCGACGTCAAACTGTCCACCCCCAAAGAACTGGGCGGTGCCGGTGGTGAAGCCACCAACCCTGAGCAACTGTTCGCCGCCGGTTACTCGGCCTGCTTCATCGGCGCACTGAAATTCGTCGCCGGCCAGAGCAAACGCAGCATCCCGGCTGATGCCTCGATCACTGCCCACGTCGGCATCGGCCAAATCCCTGGCGGCTTCGGTCTGGACATCGACCTGAACATCAACCTGCCAGGCCTGGACCAAGCCGTCGCCCAAGAACTGGTCGACGCCGCCCACAAGGTCTGCCCTTACTCCAACGCCACCCGCGGCAACGTTGACGTTCGCCTGCACGTGACCGTCTAACCCACCCGCCACCCCGTAGGAGATGAACATGAACACATTCGGCAAGATTCTGGCTGGCTCGCTCCTCGCCCTGTCCATCGGCAATGCCTTCGCGGCCACCGACACCGGGGTCGAGCACAACACGCAAGCGTTTCTCGATGCCCTGAACTCGGGCACCGGCAAGCCGATCGAGCAGCTGTCGCCCAAGGACGCCCGTGCCGTACTGACCGGCGCACAGGCCGGGGTCAAGCTGACCCTGCCCAAGGCCGATGTCAGCCAGAAGACCATCTCGGTCGACGGCCAGGACATCAGCCTGACCATCGTGCGGCCGGCGGGCGTCAAAGGCACACTGCCTGTGTTCATGTACTTCCACGGCGGCGGCTGGGTGCTGGGCGACTACCCGACCCACGAGCGTCTGGTGCGTGATCTGGTCGAGGGATCCGGTGCGGTGGCGGTATTCGTCAACTACACCCCTTCGCCGGAAGCGCACTACCCGACCGCGATCAACCAGGCTTACGCGGCGACCAGATGGGTGGCCGAGCATGGCAAGGAAATCAACGTCGATGGCAAGCGCCTGGCGGTGGCGGGCAACAGTGTCGGTGGCAACATGGCGGCAGTCGTCAGCCTGATGGCCAAAGACAAGGGCACCCCAGCGATCAAGTACCAGGTGCTGCTGTGGCCGGTGACCGACGCCAACTTCGATACCGGTTCCTACGAGCAGTTCGCCGAGGGGCACTTCCTCACCCGCAACATGATGAAGTGGTTCTGGGACAACTACACCACCGATCCGAAGCAACGCGCCGAGATCTACGCATCGCCGCTGCGCGCCACGGTGGATCAGTTGAAGGGCCTGCCACCTGCCCTGGTGCAGACCGCCAGCGCTGACGTGCTGCGTGACGAAGGCGAAGCCTACGCCCGCAAGCTCGACCAGGCCGGTGTGCCGGTCACAGCGGTGCGCTACAACGGCATGATTCACGACTACGGTCTGCTGAACGTGGTCAGCCAAGTGCCTGAGGTGCGGTCTGCGATGTTGCAGGCTTCGCAGGAACTCAAAGTTCATCTCAAGTAATACACAGATCCGTAGCAGCACGGCTTGTCGGCGAGGGCGTTTTCAAGATCACTCCCGCCGGCAAGCCGTGCTGCCACGGTCTGAAGATGAAACACCCGCCCACAAAAAAGCCCGACTCATGGTCGGGCTTTTTTGTTTGCAGGTCAGCAAATTACTTCTTGGTGCGGCCCTTGAAGGAGCTGTCGCGAGTGTCGATGTCGATCCACTCGTCGATTTCGATGAAGTCGGCAACCTGGATTTCAGTGCCGTTGGCCAGTTTGGCCGGCTTCATGACTTTACCGGAAGTGTCGCCACGAGCCGAGTTCTCGGTGTAGGTCACTTGACGGCTGATGGTGGTCGGCAGTTCTACGGAAACCAGACGGCCTTCGAAGAAAACGGCTTCGCAGACGTCCTGCATGCCTTCTTCGATGAACGGCAGAACGGCTTCGATGTCTTCGGCGTTCAGCTCGTACATGGTGTAGTCGGTGGTGTCCATGAACGTGTAGGAGTCACCGCTGATGAAAGACAGGGTGGCTTCTTTACGGTCCAGGATCACGTCGTCCAGCTTGTCGTCGGCGAAGTAGACGGTTTCAGTCTTGTAGCCGGTCAGCAGGTTCTTCAGCTTGGTCTTCATGATCGCGCTGTTACGGCCCGACTTGGTGAATTCAGCTTTCTGAACCAGCCAAGGGTCGTTGTCGATACGCAGAACTGTACCGGGTTTAAGCTCTTTACCAGTTTTCATTACGAATATCCGAATTTGGATGGAAGTATTTTCTAAGCCCTGTACGAAAAGCCACTTTTCGTACAGGGCTTAATACAAGGCCGCGTATCATAGCCAATTTCGGTAAAACTGTACTAGCGCAGTCGTCAGATCATGCTGCAAGGCCTGTTCCAGACACCAGCGCTCGGCATGGGCCGCAAGCTCTGCACGGTGGTTGTGCAGGCTTTGCCAGCTGCGGGTCATGTCCTGCCCGGCATTCCAGTCGCGCCAGACCTGGGTCAGCGCCTGCCCTGCCGCCCCGGACAACCCCGCCAGATACAGCTCCAGGAAGGCGTCGAGCTTGGCCCAATGGGCGTCGTCGTCCTGCTCGTAGATGTGCCAGATGAACGGTCGCCCCGCCCACTGCGCACGCACGAACGAATCCTCACCGCGCACCACGTTGAACTCGCAGCACCAGAGCAGCAGGTCGTACTGCTCCTGGCGCACGAAAGGCAATACCTGAATCGTCAGCTTGTCGCGCACGTGCAACGCTCCGGCCTGCAAGCCATCGACCCCGAGCCAGCGCTGCACATCGCCGATGATCCGCCCTTCGGGCACCAGTAAATGCGTGCTTCGCGTCCCTTGAGCGAGTCCATCAAGCCAGGATCCCAGCCCCGCGTGTTCGTAGGCAAACAGCGAAATCAGCTGCGAACCCGGCTGTGGATGCACACCCAGTTGCGCCAGAAATGCCTGTTGCGCCGCCGGGTCCTGCTCTAAAGCATGACGCCGCTCGATCAGGCCCGCTTCGCGCAGCAGGCCACCGGTGGTGGGGCGAAATCCGGGAAAGAAAAAGAACTTCTGGATACCGCTCGATTGCAATGATGGCAGGCCGTGGCATCCGGTGACCCACTCCTCGGCGCTGAGGTAATCGAGGTTAAGCCACAACGGCTTGGGCTCGCGGGCTTTCATGGCATCGATCTGCGCAGGCGGCAGATGGCAGCCAAAGGCTTCGATCACGACATCGGCGGGTTCGACCGGTTGCCAGTCCTTGGGCCAGAAACGGATGTCGACGCCATCGTGCCACTGCTGCGCCGCGCCTGTGTCGGCGCCCGGGCACAAGCGGGCGAAGGCTGCCAGATCGTCGATCCACAGGCGCACACCCATGCCCTGCTCGGCCACCAGTTGCCGCGCCAGGCGAAAGGTCACGCCCACATCGCCGAAGTTATCCACAACGGTGCAGAAAATATCCCAAGAGGCTTTCATCCCGGCTCCTCGAGATTGTTCAAAAATGCCGATTGTCCTTCATTCCGGCGCACAATCTCCACCCCCGGTCGTGCGACAATCGCGCCTCTAGCCGACCACATATGCGCAAGTAGGGAGTCTGCCATGTACGTCAACCATCGCGAATTGTCCGTCACGCTGCGCCCTGTAAAACTGGTGCTGTCCATCGCCGCGGGCATCTGGCTGGGGTTTCTGGCCGTGGCGCTCACCGGTTGGCTGATCTACACAGTATTGCCCGCCGAACAGGCCCAGGCCGTGAGCAACGCTGCCACGCAATTGACCGCGCCACCTGCGGCAAAACCCCAGCCGCAAAGCGACAACCCGATGTTCGACCAGTACCGGCAGATCCTGCGCGACAGCGAAGCCCGTCAGGCGCAGGAAGCCGAACAGGCCGAACGTCAGCGCAGCTTCAACGGCGCCAAATGCCAGTTCTGGATGCAGCAGAACCAGACCGCGCCAAGCGAAAAGAGCCGTGCGGCCATTTATCAGTACTGCGGCTGACCGCCCCTGAGACAAGCAAGCGATATGAACAAGCAACAGGTCCTGCAAGGGATCATCGAGAAACTGGAAGTCGACCTGGACATCGCCATTCGTGCCGCGCAGACCGCGTACGAAACCGCGACCCACGAAGAAAACATCGCCGAAAACAAATACGACACCTTGGGCCTGGAGGCGTCGTATCTGGCCGCCGGGCAGGCGCGGCGGGTCGAGGAAATCCGCCAAGCGCTGGCGGCGTACCGGAACCTGCCGCTCAAGCCGTTCGATGAGGCACGTGGCATTCAGTCGGGCGATCTGATCAGCCTGGAATCGGCCACCGGCGCACGGCAGACGCTGTTTCTCGGCCCGAATGCGGCGGGCCTGAAAATAACCGTCGACGCCACCTTGGTGACGGTGATCACCGCCCGGGCGCCGCTGGGGCAAAACCTGCTCGGCAAGTTCGACGGCGATGAACTGGAAATCACCGTCAATGGCAGCCGGCAGTCCTTCGACATCACCCAGGTCAGCTGACCGATCGGGCATTTGCAGGTTGAAGGGGCAGACCTATTGTGAGTATGGTGGGCCGTCGCACGATAAACGGTGACCCCGGCACAGGGAGCCGGGCTTTGGACCCATCAAGGAGATATTTCATGACGAACGTCATCACCTTTCCTGACGCCCATGAACGTGATCGCCTCAAGTCCAGTGAGCACCACGGGTTTCGTTACCTGAACAAGAAAGAGCGGCAACTGATCGACAACCTGCGCCTGACCAGCCACGCCGGACGGCAATACGTCTACGACTACGCCAACATCATGCATCGCTCCAAGCCCCTGCACCCCGACGATTGACCACGCATTGTTCGCAACCGACACGAATTATTCTGTAGGAGCCGGCTTGCTGGCGAAGGCGGTGTGTCATCCGCCATTAATGTGACAGACGGATTGCATTCGCCAGCAAGCCGGCTCCTACAAAATGCGCGGCATCAATGTTTTTCGTGGTGCATCTCATTGAACCCCGCCGCCGCTTCCTGAATCTCGGGGGTGAAATCGTCGAAGGACATGACCTGGCGCACTTCGACGGTTTCGTTATCGCCGGCCGGGCAGCGCTTGGCCCATTCGATGGCCTTTTCCAGCGAGGGCAGTTCCAGCATCCAGTACCCGCCCAGCACTTCGCTGACGCCCGGAAATGGCGCGTTGATCACCTGAGCCTGGCCATTGTTGAAGACGACACGTGCGCCGATGCTCGGCGGGTGCAGGCCGTCGAGGGTGATCAGCACGCCCGCCTCCTGCAACGCCTCGTTGTATTTCATCATCCGCTCCACCGCCTCGGGTTCGGGCAGGGTGCCAGGGGCGGCGGTTTCGTAGCCTTTGGGGATCATCAGCATCATGAAGCGCATGGTCGGTGTCCTCTGTGGGTCAAAAGATTCCTGGATATCCAGGGTTTCGAACGATAGTCGAACCACGAGGCGAGAAATCGACAGGCCCTGCGCCGTATCGAATCAAAATATTTCCCGGACGCTTTTGCCACTGCTGGACATTTTTGATATTGCGGTCGACATTGAACATGGAGATTATGACCGTAATTTTTTTCATCCAGCATCCCGCCGGATGACGCCCGGAGCGCACGCCCATGCAAAGCAACTCTCGCGAAGAAACCCTGGCCCTGTGGCAGCAGCAGGAAAAGGACATGCGTGCCCGTCTGGGCAAGGCCGGCAGCATGAACCTGATGGACGTGGCGCAGCTGACGCCCGAGGAATTCTTCAACGGCATCGGCAGCGGCCTCTACCCTCACCCGCCGATTGGCGAGCTGATGGACTTTGTGCCGATCGAATGGACGCCCGGCAGCTTCATCTTTCAGGGCACTCCCGGCCCGCAACACTACAACCCGCTGGGCATCGTGCACGGCGGGTACGCCGCGACCCTGCTGGATTCCTGCATGGGCTGCTCGATCCACACCCGCCTGAACAAGGGCCAGGGCTACACCACCCTCGACTTGCGCATCAGCTACATCCGCGCGCTGACCGACAAGAGCGGCCCGATCCGCGCCGAAGGCACCGTGGTCCACCTCGGCCGCTCCACGGCGCTGGCTGAAGGCAAGCTCTATGACGTGGATGGCCGGCTGTTTGCGACCGGCACGACCACTTGCATGATTCTGGATATGAATCGCTGAAAACCCTGTCGCGGGCAAGCGCGCTCCTACAAGGAATTGCGATGCGCTGTAGGAGCGCGCTTGCCCGCGACAGCGTCCGCACAGACACCACCTGTCTCACCAGCGCATTCGTGCCCCCCAGTCAAAAGTCCCTTTCCCATCCCCCGGTTTTTCCGCAGGGATCGAATCAGGATACTGGGCGTCAGATTTATTGACCTCGCACTGGAGAAACTTCAATGAGCGTTCCTGCATTTGGCCTGGGTACTTTTCGCCTGAAAGACCAAGTCGTCATCGATTCGGTCAGCAACGGCCTGGAGCTGGGCTACCGCACCGTCGACACCGCGCAGATCTACGGCAACGAAGCCGAGGTCCGCCAGGCCATCGCCCAGAGCGGCGTACCGCGCAGCGAGCTTTACCTGACCACCAAGATCTGGACCGAAAACTACGCCGCCGACAAGCTCATCCCGAGCCTGAAAGACAGCCTGGCCAAACTGAAAACCGACTACGTCGACCTGACGCTGATCCACTGGCCATCGCCGGGCGGCCAGGTGCCGGTCGCCGAATTCATGGGCGCTTTGCTGGAGGCCAAGAAGCAGGGGCTGACCCGCGAAATCGGCGTCTCCAACTTCACCGTCGCCCTGATGAAAGAAGCCATCGCCGCGGTGGGCGCAGAGAATATCGCGACCAATCAGATCGAGCTGCACCCTTATCTGCAAAACCGCACCGTCGCCGATTTCGCCAAGGCTCAGGGCATTCAGATCACGTCCTACATGACCCTGGCCTATGGCGAAGTATTGAAAGATCCGGAGATCCAGCGAATCGCCCAGCAACACAACGCCACCCCGGCGCAGGTCTCCCTGGCGTGGGCGATGCAATTGGGTTATGCGGTGATTCCGTCGTCGACCAAACGCGAGAATCTGGCGAGCAATCTTGAAGCCTTGAAACTCAAGCTCAGCGAGCAGGATATGGCGCAGATTGCAGGGCTTGATCGGGGGCAGCGATTGACCAGCCCGGCGAGTTTGGCGCCGGAGTGGGATTGAATTCTTGCACGCGGGCGATCAGTTAAAACGGATCAAGAGCGCTCTTCCTAACGTCAGATCTATTTCGACTTCGTCGAGTTACTTGATGACCCCAAGTAACCAAGGGTTCTCGCTCCACTGTCCGGCCCGGCTTCGCCGGGTTCCCTCCTTCCGGCATTGCTCCGTGGGCCCGGCGCGAATGGGCCATCCATGGCCCCGCGCCTCTCGCGGCATCCATGCCGCTTGGCCCACTGCGCAACGCCTCCACTCGGCCTCCCAAAGTCGCAATTTGTGCCGCCTGTGAGATTTGCGTAGGCAAACACCAAACCTCCCCGTAGCAGCACGGCTTGCCGGCGGGGCGATCTTGAGGGCCACCCGCGAGCAAGCTCGGCTGCTACGGGCACGGCGTTAGCCGGTGGATGGCGTTGGCCGTTTGCTTTTGATTTGGCTTTTGATCTTGGTGCGCAACAGTCCAGACGACACAAAACGCGACTTGGGTGCAGGCTGAACGCAGGTCTCGTGGAGTGGGTCGAGCCGCATGGATGCGGCGAGAGGCGTGTGGGCCATGGATGGCCCTTTCACGCCGGGCCCACGGAGCGGGACCGGAGTGAAGGAACCCTGACGAAGTCAGGGCCAAACCAGGAGCAAAAGCCCTTGGTTACTTGGGGCTTTTCCAAGTAACTCGACGAAGTCGAAACAGGTCTGACGTTAGGAAGAACGCTTTAGATCTTGATCTTGATCTTGATCTTGATCCTGTCCCAACGACCGCCTGTTAAGCCACAACCGGAATCATCGGATCCGCCGCCGCCAACGCCGCTTCCCGCTCGGCCACCGGCGGATAGATCCACACCGAGTTGATCTGCTGCTTGAGCTGCTTGGCCTCTTCCTTGATCAGTTTGACCTGACGATCCCAACCCTCGGTGTACACCGCGCCCCAGGCGCCAAGGTCCAGACAGGTGACGTACTTGACCTGACTGTACGGAATCGGCGCCTCGCCCAACAGATCGGCTGCCACGTTGTTACCCGCCGAACGCCCCAACGCGATTGCATGCTGGCACGTCATCAGCGCGAAGTTGCCTTCGTCGTCGGTGGCGGCATAAGCCGTGTCGCCGGTGGCGAAGATATCGTTCTGGCCGATCACTTTCAGGTTGCGGTCCACGTGCAGGCGGCCTGCAGCATCGCGTTCGCCCGGAATCTGCTCGGTCAGCGAGCTTGCCCGCACACCCACGGTCCACACGACAGTCTTGGCATCGATGCGACGACCGTCGGCCAGGGTCACGCCATTGGCGTCCACGGCGGCAACCGACGCATTGACCACCCATTCCACGCCCAGCGCTTCAGTAGCCTCGACGATCGCCGGGCTGATGTTGTCGCCCAGTGCCGCACCGACCTTCTCGCCGCGATCGACGATGATCACCCGCACCTTGGCGTCTGCACCCAGCACTTCACGCAGGCGGGCCGGCATTTCGGTGGCGGTTTCGATACCGGTGAAACCGCCGCCGGCGACCACCACGGTATTGCGCATCGCCGACTCAGGCAGCGCAGCCAGAGACTTGATGTGATTCTCAAGGCTGGTCGCCTCGGTCATGTGGTCAACGTCGAAGGCGTGCTCCACCCCAGGCACCGAGGCCGGACGCACTACGCGGCTGCCGGTGGCCAGAACCAGTTTGTCGTAGTTGATCGAGATCTTCACACCGTCTGCCGAGGTGTAGCCCACTTTCTTGCCCGCCACGTCGATGGTGTCGGCCATGCCCTTGATGAAGTTCACACCCACGGCATCGAACAGCGGCCCCAGCGGCGACTGCATCTGATGAACCTGCTGCTCGTAGTAGCGAGGACGCACGCCCAGCACCGCTTCAGGCGCCAGCACGGTGACTTGGACGTCGTCGCGCTTGTGCATGTCCAGCAAACGCGTGGAACTCAGGGCGCTCCACATGCCGCCAAAACCCGCGCCGACGATCAGAATCTGCTTTTTCATTGAGTGCTCCAGGAAGAAAGGGGCTGCAAAAGATGAGTGAGGTCGGAGTTGGCGACCGCCTCAAGACAACTACGACTTTATTGGTCGTAGTTGATTTCGACAAGCATTTTTTTAGTACTGCTTCTGAGCGAGATGATCAACCAATACATTAAATCTTTAATTATCAATAATTTATGCATAAATACCGGCTGTCGATCGATTCATCATCGCCACCCGACGGCACCACCGCTGATCGCAAGGGCTGAGGATTCCTTGCGACATATCGCGCAAATTGTTAGCTTTTGCGCGATCAAATCAGTCGGAGATCGACATGTCTCTCTATAGCGCAGGCGTCGAATACGGCATTCACTGCCTGCTGTACCTGGTGGATGAGCGCGGTGACAGCCGGGAAGCCAGCGTGCGTGACCTGGCCGAGCTGCAAGGCGTGCCGCAGGAATACCTGGCCAAGGTCTTCACCAAACTGGCGAAAGCCAAACTGGTGGCGGCGACCGAAGGGGTGCGCGGCGGCTTCAGGCTGGGGCGGCCATCGGACGAAATCACCTTGCTGGACATCGTCACGGCGATCGACGGGCGCAAGCTGATCTTCGATTGCCGCGACATTCGCGGCCGCTGTGCGGTGTTCGACGGCTGCGCGCCCGACTGGGCGACCGAAGGCATGTGCGGCATCAACGCGGCAATGATGACGGCGCAGAAACGTATGGAAGATGCGCTGGCCCAGCAGACCATCCTGGACCTGGCGCGACGCACCGGCCGCAAGGCACCGCCCGAATTCAACGGGCAGATCAGCGACTGGCTGAGCGAACGCAAGGAAAGCCGCGCCAGCGCCGGGGCCGAGAGCCAGAATATTGCGTTGGTGCAGGTGGACGACTGACTCTCTGTCACGACGAACGCATCGCCCTCACGACCATTCGCGAATAAATTCGCTCCTACAGATTGTGCGCACGGCACAGAAAAGATGGACGGCGCCCTACCCTGTAGGAGCGAATTCATTCGCGAAAAATGGTGCAGGCGATAGAGATGTGTCGTCTGTACCACCTTTCGCGAATGAATTCGCTCCTACAGAGGATCGGCGTCTGGCTAAACGGTTTTTAGCCGAAGATGACCGCGTAAATCCCGACGACGCTGAGCACGATCACCGTACCTCCCAGCACCACGACCTCACGCAACGGCGCCGGAACGCGCTCCTGTTTCAGGCCACGGGCGCTCTTGCGATAGCGGGCGTTGAGGCCGATCTGGATCGCGATCCCCGCCATCAGCGAGACGATGATCGGCAATAGCGCAATAAACCCGAAGTGCGGAATCCAGCGCAGGAAAATCGTGCACACCACCAGCAGCGTCATCAAGGTGCGCCGCCATGCCAGCAGTGTTCGCTCGGGCTGCAGGCCGGGGTCGTCGTGCCCCAGGGTGCCCATGGCCTGACTGCGACGGCTCATGATGCGCCGTAGATCAGGAACACGATCAGCCCCGCCGCCACCAGCGCGCCGCCCAGTGACAGGATCGGCACCAGCACCGGCAACGGCAGCGGCTTGCGCAGCCGCATCGCCCGCTCCACTTTCAGCCAGCGCAGGCAGGCGCTGGCACTGACCAGCATCGCCAGCACCAGCAACGACAACGCCACCGCGCGACGCAGCCCCGGGCTGAATACATCGCCGGTGAAGGCCTCCACCGCGATGCCGCCGGCCAGAAACGCCAGCGCGGTGCGGATCCACGCCAGGAATGTCCGCTCGTTGGCCAGGGTGAAGCGCGGGTCAGGCTCGCAACCCGGCCCCAGCAGCGAGGCGGATAGACGGTCACGTTCAGGGGAAGGCGGTTTGTCGGCTTGCGGAGAATTCATGTCGCACCGAGGTCGGGTAGATGAACGGATGATACCGGTCATGACCGCGAAAGGCCCGCATCGGCAACGACATTGATGTGCCTGAGGCCGCATCTTTACCTCGTCCGGTGTAGGCGTTTTCCTGAAAAAACCTGCCATGCCTGATTCAACAATCAAGATTTGAGGCTTTTCCCTTCAAAATCCCGGACTTGTCCTACGCTGTCATTCTAACGATCGCTGTTGCGATACCCGTGCCTCACGGGTTGATCTGTAGTCTTGGGCGTCAGCGAGGGAAAGATTGAGACAGGTAGAAGGGACGGACCTCGACGCAAGGAGCAGGCGCCTCAAGCGCATGCCGGTGCTGTGGCTCGCAGGTTTTTTCACCGTACTGGTGTGCTTTTCCATCACCAGCATCACGCTGTGGCAGTTGCGCCAGACGCGCATCCACGAGCTGGAACTGGCCGACACCAACGTCGCCAACCTGTCGCGTTCCATGGCGCAGCAGGCCCAGGACACCTTCGATCAGGCCGACATTCCCGTGGCGGGCATCGTCGAGCGCCTGTCCTACGACGGCTTCGGCGCCGCCACCAGCTCGCGCATGCATGATTTTCTGCGGGCCACGGCCGCCAGCGTCGAGCAGATCCAGGGTCTGTTCATCTATGACAAGGAAGGCAACTGGGCCGCCACGTCGATGAATCGCATCCCGAACAACGCCAACAACGCCGACCGGGAATATTTCCAGTTTCACAAGGCCATCGACAGCACCTTGCCCCACGTTGGCCAAGCCCTGCGCAGCCGCACCACGGGTGACTGGATCATCCCGATTTCGCGGCGGGTCAACGACTCGGCCGGCAACTTTGCCGGGGTGGTGCTGGCAACCATTGAGCTGGCCTATTTCGACCGTTTCTTTTCTCGCTTCGACATCGGCCAGAAAGGCGTGATCACCCTGACCCTGGCCGACGGCACCGTGCTGGCCCGACGCCCGGCCATCGACAACGTGCGCGGCGCGTCCATCGCCGACGGTGAGCTGTTTCGCAAATACCTGAAGGAAAACTACGAAGGTACAGCGACCGTGCGTTCGGTGCTGGACAAAGAGATCCGCATGTACGGCTACAAACGCCTGGACCGCTACCCGCTGGTGGCGATGGCGGGCCTGTCCGAACACGAAGTGCTCGACGAGTGGCGCCAGTACGCCTGGCGTTCGCTGGCGATCATCATCTGTGTGGTGGTCGCCAATCTGCTGTTCGGCGTGCTGCTGTTCCAGCAGATCCGCTTTGGCCTGAACGCCGAATCCCAGCTGCGCATCGCCAGTAACTCGCTGGAAAAACTCGCGTTGCAGGACAGCCTCACGGGCCTGGCCAACCGCCGGCATTTTCAGGAAATCCTCGGGCTGGAGTTCGCCAACGGCCTGGCCAACCTGCACCCGCTGAGCCTGATCATGATCGACATCGATTTTTTCAAGAGCTACAACGACAACTACGGCCACGTCGCCGGCGACAAATGCATCGTCGCGGTGGCCGAGTGCGTGCGCAGCAATCTGAACCGAACGGGCGACCTGGCGGTGCGTTACGGCGGCGAGGAAATGGCCGTGTTCCTGCCCTACAGCGATGCCCAGGGCGCCTTCCTGCTGGCGGAAAAGATTCGTCTGTCAGTGCTGACCCGCGCCCTGGAGCATCAGGGCAATCCGGTCGGCATCGTCAGCATCAGCCTGGGCGTGTATGGCTGTGCAGCCCATGAGTGCCCGAGCATGGAAGAGTTCGTCGAGCGGGCCGACGCCGCGCTGTACGTGGCCAAGCACGACGGGCGCAACCGCACCGAGGTCTGGCAGGGCAGCAGCGTGACGGCTCACTCGCTGGCCTGAGCCTTGACGATGTGCGCCACCTTGCCGCGAAACAGCTCCAGGCGGTCGGCCGGCGCGTTGTGCTCGACCACCAGCGCGCCCACCTCTTCGCAGGGCGCGACGTGATAGTGGGCGATGCTCGCCAGCTTCTCGTTGATCACCGCTACCACCACCTGACCACTGCGCGCCACCACCGCGCGCTTGAACTCGGCCACGTCCATGTCGAACGCGGTCACGCCCTTGAGCGCATCCAGCGCGCAGGCGCCGAGAAAACACAGGTCGAAGTTGAAATGGGCCAGTTGCTGGATCGTGGTGAAACCGTAGGTACTGCCCGCCACCGGGCTCAGACGGCCACCCAGCAGAATCACTTCCACGGACGGTAGTTTCATCAATTCCACTGCGATCACCGGCGAATTGGTGGTGATTGTCAGCGGCATTTGCGGATCCAGCGCGCGAGCGATCGCCAGGTTGGTCGACCCGCCATCGATGAACACATGCTGCCCGGCGCTGATCAGGCCCGCCGCGGCAACGCCCAATGAGCGTTTGCGTCCGGGTTCGTGCTCGATGCGCGCGGTGATCGGCCCGTCGGACGCCAGGGAAATCGCCCCGCCGTACACCCGTTTGCACAAGCCGGCCGACGCCAAAGTGCCCAGATCACGGCGAATGGAATGCTCGGAGACGTTGAATTCAGCGGCCAGTTCGGCGGCAATCACCCGGCCATGGACGGCCAGACGCTCGGTAATCAGACGCTGACGCTCGCCGGGAAAGGCTTCGGGATTGGCAGACATAAAGGCCTCGATATCACGCTGGATCGCTCATGAACGAGCAGGATCATGCGTGGCGAGCGCTGCCAGTGTCAAACCGGGAGAGAGAAGGACATAGAGTGGGCTGCAAAGGCTGGGGACCAGAGGCGCACGAGCGTGACACCCCTGGTCTTTCTCGGCGGTCTCAAGGTGGCTATTCCTCCTCTTCTTCCTCGTCGTCCACAGCCGTGAACCATGGTTTGAGTTCGCTCAGCTCGAAATTGCCTGACTCCGCGCGGGCTCTCCCGATACGGGGATAGTCGACCGGTTTGAAGGACACGGACGAGTCCAGGATTTCTGCGCTCGTCGATACTACGGATCTGTCAGTCATGTTTGAGCCTCCCTGTCCAAAGATGTGCGCAAGTGCGCCGGGAGACTATAGACCAGCTTCGAGAACCACTCGTCGATTCGCGACCCGCTGGTCATAAACTGCCAACAGCTTCAAAATTCGCCGTACTCCGCGCGCATGCGGCCGTTGCGTTTGACGTGATACAGCAGGCCGTCGACTTTCTCGATGAACGCCAAGGCGCTCTCGTCTGCTCTGGGAGTTACAGTCCCCACGCCCAGGCTCAAGGTCAGCAGCGGCGAAACTTCCGAGCGCTCGTGGGGAATCTGTTGCTGGCGAACCAGCTGCATGCACTTTTCGGCCACCCGCCGCGCCTTGTCCTGGGAGGTATCGGGCAGCAGCCAGACGAACTCTTCGCCGCCGATGCGGGCGATGAAATCACCGGTATCGTTGGCCGCCAGCGACAGCGTCTTGGCCACCGTGCGCAAGGCTTCGTCGCCCTTGATGTGGCCGTAGTGGTCGTTGTACTGCTTGAAGTAATCGATATCCATCATGATCAGCGACAGCGGCCGGCCGCTTTCCTGAGCGCTGGCCCACTCGCGCTCAAGCACGGTGTCGAACATGCGCCGGTTGGCGATGCCGGTCAGGCCGTCCTGGTAGGAGAAGGCCTCCAGCTGCTTCTGCAGGCGCACCAGATGCTCTTCGGTTTTCTTGCGTTCGCTGATGTCGAACATGAAGCCCACCAGCGCCTCGACCTCGCCGTTCTTGCGCACCACGTGCACCACGTCGCGAATCCAGACGTATTCGCCGTCTTTGGTCAGCGCGCGGTAGTCGGCTTCGTGATCGACGCCGGCCTTGGATTGCGATACGCAGAAATTGACCACGTAATCGCGGTCGTCCGGGTGCATGCGCTCGACCCAGTCGTTGATCCCGACCCAACTGCCCTGCTCCCAGCCCAGCAATGCTTCGATCTGCGGGCCGATGTAGCTGAATGTCATGCTTTGCCAGTCGATGCGCCAGGGGATGGCCCGGGTCGATTCAAGCAGGGTCTTGTAAACATCGCTGTCGGTGCCTGGCGGCAGGGATTCTTCACTCATGGTCGGTCAGGGCTCCGAGGAAAAAGGTGGCGACAGCATGTTGCCACTAATGGCGTCGTGCAATAGCGCTGGCGGTTCGGTTGGGGGGCTTCCGGACGACTGGCGCGTTGGGCGCTATAACTGACTGATTGACGGCATGGGAGGCGAGTCATGCAAAGCTTCGAGGTGGTGATCATCGGCAGCGGCTTTGGCGGGCAATGCGCGGCGATCAAGCTGCTGGAAGCGGGCATCGACAATTTTCGCCTGCTGGAGCGCCGCGACTTCTTCGGCGGCACCTGGTGCCAGAACACCTACCCCGGCGCCACGGTGGACATCCCATCGCCGCTCTATTCGCTATCGTTCGCGCCCTATCCCTGGACGCAGATGTACGCCAGCCAACAAGAATTGCAGCGCTACACCCGGCACGTGGTCGAGCGTTTCTGGCTGCAGAAGCGGATCGAAACCGGCACCGAGGTCCTCGGGCTGAGCTGGGATGACACGGCGCAGCACTGGGCGGTCCACACCCACAAAGGTGTTTTCCACAGCCGTTTCGTCATCAATGCCAGCGGCCCGCTGAGCCAGCCGCAAACACCCTCGTTCGAGGGTTTCCATTCATTTGAGGGTAAGTGCTTTCACAGCAACCAGTGGGACCACGGCTTCGATCACCGGGGCAAGCGGGTGGCGATTGTCGGCAGCGGCGCCAGCGCGGCACAGATCATTCCGGCAATCGCGTCAGAAGTGTCTGAGCTGCATGTGTTCCAGCGCACCGCACACTGGGTGCTGCCGAGGCCCGATCACCGATTCAGCCGATTCGAGCGTTGGCTGCTCACCCGCCCTCTGGTTTGGCGCCTGCTGCGCGCGCTGATTTATCTGAAGCTGGAAACCCGCTTCGTCGGCTTCAAATACTTGAAGACGGGTCTTGCCGTGGTGCAGTGGATGGCGCGCAGGCACCTTGCACGACAAGTGCGGGATCCTGATCTGCGACGCAAATTGACGCCCGACTTCACTCTGGGTTGCAAGCGGGTGCTGCTGTCCAGCGAGCTGTACCCGGCCTTGCAGCGGAGCAACGTAACCTTGCACAGCGAAGCGCTCCGGCGGCTGGACCCGAGCGGTATCGTCACCGTAGCAGGCGAGCACCTTGAGCTGGACCTGATTATCTGGGCGACCGGTTTCGAAACCACCGATCACGCCATCCCCTATCCGATCGAGGGCAGGCACGGCAAACGGCTGAGCGAGGTCTGGCAGCCCTTCCCCCGCGCCTATCTGGGCACCAGCGTGCCGGGTTTCCCCAATCTGTTCCTGATCACCGGTCCCAACACCAGCACCGGCCACACCTCGGCGCTGTTCATGCTAGAAGCGCAGATGCACTACGTCATGGCCAGCCTTGCCAGCGTCAGAAAAGAGGGAAAGCGCAGCATCGAAGTGCGGCCCGAAGCCGAGGAGCGTTACACCGGGATGATTCATCGGGAGATGAAGCGAACCGTATGGTTCTGGGGAGGTTGCCGCAGCTGGTATCAGAACCAGAGCGGCAAGGTGACGGTGATCTTTCCGGGGTTCAGTTTCAGCTTCTATTGGCTGACCCGGTGGTTCCGACGAAAAGATCACAGATACCACGCCTGAATCCGATCCCGTAGCAGCACGGCTTGCCGGCGGGGACGGACTTGAGATCACTATCTGACTCAAGACCGCCCCGCGGGCAAGCCCGGCTGCTACAAGGGATCACTTCACGGCAACAGCGAATACACCAGCGCCGAAATCGACACCAGGCCAACCACCACCACAAACACGTTGGACAGCTTGCCCGCGTACTGACGCATGGCCGGGACCTTGCGCACGGCGTACATCGGCATCAGGAACAGCAACGCCGCGATGACCGGGCCGCCGAGGGTTTCGATCATGCCCAGGATGCTCGGGTTGAGCGTGGCCACCAGCCAGCAGACCACCAGCATGAAACCTGCGGTCAGGCGGTCCAGCACCTTGGGCGAAGGACGGCTGCCGCTCTTGATCACCAGCCCCTTGAGGCCTTCGCTGGCACCGATGTAGTGGCCCAGGAACGACTTGGTGATCGCCACAAAGGCAATCAGCGGCGCGGCAAAGGCGATGGTCGGGTTGCTGAAGTGGTTGGCCAGGTACGACAGGATCGACAGGTTCTGCGCCTTGGCCTCGGCCAGTTGCTCGGGCGAGAGGGTCAGCACGCAGCTGAAGACGAAGAACAGCACCATCACCACCATCAGCAAGTGGGCGCGGGAGAGGATCTGCGAGCTGCGCTGATCGGCGTTGGCGCCGTACTGGCGGCGCTGGTCAACGGCAAACGCCGAGATGATCGGCGAGTGGTTGAACGAGAACACCATCACCGGAATCGCCAGCCACAGCGTGTGCAGCAAGGCAGATGGCGCTGGCACTTCACTGGCGGTGGTGAGAATGCCACCGGTCCAGTGTGGGATCAGGAAAATGGCCAGGAACAGCAAGGCGACGATGAACGGGTACACCATCAGGCTCATGGCCTTGACGATCAGTTGCTCGCCACACCGCACCACCGCCAGCAGGCCGATGATCAGCACAAAGGCCAGCACCGCGCGCGAAGGCGGCTGAACGTGCAGCTGATGCTCCATGAAGCTGCTGACGGTGTTGGTCAACGCCACGCTGTAGATCAGCAGGATCGGGAACACGGCGAAGAAATACAGCAGGGTGATCAGAGCACCGGCCTTCTTGCCGAAATGCTCTTCGACCACGTCGGTGATGTCCGCGCCTTCACGGCCCGAGAGCACGAAGCGGGTCAGGCCGCGGTGTGCGTAGAACGTCATCGGGAAGGCCAGTACGGCCAGAATCAGCAGCGGCCAGAAGCCACCAATGCCCGCATTGATCGGCAGGAACAAAGTGCCTGCGCCAATGGCGGTGCCGAACAACCCGAGCATCCAGGTGGTGTCCTGGCGTTGCCATGTGGTGATGCTGGAAGTCACGCTCGCGGGCGCGGCGTCGATAGGTTGCTCGACGCTGTTGGCCTGATCATTCATCCGGTCGATTTCTCCGTTGCCGGTGATAGCTACAAGGTCAAAAGCGCATCGAAAAACTCGGCAGTCAGCGCCCCTGACCAGTTCTGTACAGGGAAAGGGCCGCGATTGTCCGGGATTAGAGAGCAGAATCAAAGGGTTGTCGGAGGGATGGTCACAGATTCAGAGCTTTCCGACGGGTGACTGCGACAATGTCACGCAGGCAGTTTAACCCAAAAACCGTAGCAGTCCGGCTTGCCGGCGGGGCGGTGTATCTGTGACGAATAGGTCGCCTGACACACCGCCCCGCCGGCAAGCCGTGCTGCTACGGTCCTCATTAGACACGCCGCAACGGCACGCTCAGCTCCACCCGCAACCCGTCACTGCGGCTGTCGAAGCGCAGTGAACACGCGCAGCGCTGGACGATGGCCTGCACGATCGCCAGGCCCAATCCGGCGCCCGGGCTCTTGCCGTTGCGCCAGAAGCGCTGGGAAATCTTGTCCAGATCGGGCTCGGGAATGCCCGGGCCGTAATCACGCACCCGGAAATGCGCCTGGCCGTCAAAGGTTTCGATGCTCAGATCCACCCGCGCACCCGCCTGAGTGTGGCGCAACGCGTTGTCCAGCAGGTTGCGCAAGGCCGCGACCGCCAGCGCTGCAGGCATTTCCACCGGAGCGGTGGACAATTGCGCCGGCAAGATCAGCTGGATGCGCTCGTCGTCGCCATGGTTGGCGTCATGGATGGCCAGCCGCGCGACCTTCTCGGCGTCGCACTGCACACCATCGTCGAACGACAGGCTGCCTTCCACCCGCGCCAGCAACAGCAACTGCTCCAGCGTGCGGTGCATGCGGTCGGCGCCTTCCTCGGCATGACCAAGGGCGCGGTCACGCTTGTCGCCTTCGGTCATGCGCGCCACTTGCAGGTGGGTCTTGATCGCGGTCAGCGGGCTGCGCAGCTCATGGGCCGCATCGCCGGTCAGCCGACGCTCGCGCTCCAGGGTCTGGGCGATGCGCAGGAACAGCTGGTTCTGGCTCTTGAGCAACGGTTGCAATTCGCTGGGCAGGTTCGGCACATCCAGCGGCTCGACCGAATCGGCGCTGTGCCGGTTCAAGGCATCACGCATGCGATTGAGCGGCGCAAGGCCGCGGCCGATGCCGAACCAGACCAGCAACAGGCTGCCGCACAGCGCCACCAGCACCGGCACCGACGCGGCCAGCAGCACCGACTGGCCCAGCACATCGCGCTCGATCTGCCGGTCGGCGGTACTCACCCGCACGTTGCCGTGCATCATGGTGTACACCCGCCAGTGTTCGCCGTTGATCATCTGGTCGACGAAGCCGCTGGAATCGGCCTTCAACGGCTCGGCGGGCGAGCTTTCAGTGCGCGCCAACACTTGCCCCCGCACGCTGCTGAGCTGGCAGGCCATGCCGTTGGGAATGCGCAGGTCATTGGTGTGCAGCGAGCTGCTCTGGCCGTCGTCGGGCATCTGGATCTGCTCCAGAAGCCCTGCAACCATCCGCGCCGAGGCCTCCAGCCGCTGATCGAGGGACTCCATCATCTGCATGCGCAGATCGCGCAGCATCCATGCGGCCGCCAGCACCCAGATCAGGATGAACGCCGAGCCCAGGGTCAGGCTCAGGCGCGTGCGCAGGCTCATCATCCCTGTTGCTCCGCCAGATCGCCGGCCGGCCCCAGGCGATAGCCCAGGCCGCGCACGGTCTCGATGATACCGCCGCCCAGCTTGCGCCGCAGATGGTGGATGTGAACGTTCAGGGCATTGCTCTCCACTTCGTCGCCAAAGCCATAGACGCAATCCTTGAGCTGTTCGCTGGAAAGCACCCGGCCATTATTGTTGAGCAAGGCCTGCAGCAATGCCTGCTCGCGCCGCGAAAGGTCCACCGGCTGGCCGCCCAGGCGGGTTTCGCGGGTGCTGGGGTCGTAAGTCAGGGGGCCATGTTCGATCACGTTGACGCTGCGCCCGGCCATGCGCCGTACCAGCGTGTGCAGACGCGCGCTGAGCTCGCGCAGATCGAAGGGTTTGAGCAGATAATCATCGGCACCGGCCTGCAGGCCGTCGACGCGGTCGGTCACGGTGTCGCGGGCGGTGAGAATCAGCACCGGGATTTCCACGCCTTGCTGACGCAGATGGCGCAGCAGCTTGAGGCCGTCCTCGTCGGGCAGGCCAAGGTCCAGCACCATGACATCGAAATGCGCCGCCGAGAGCATCGCCCGCGCGGCAGACGCCGTGGCCACCCGGTCCACGGTCAGGCCCTGGGCGTCCAGGCCGGCGACGATGCCGCTGGCAATCAGATCGTCGTCTTCACAAAGCAGTACGTGCATGAAAGGCCTCGACAGAAAAGGCGATTGAAACAACGCCGGATTAAGGGTGGATTATGCCGGATCCGCAGGGCCTTGAATCGCGGCTTGACGGGCTGTTAATCGGCCCTTAACAAGAGCGCCTCACCCTCGGGCAAGTGATGATTGGCAAGGTGTACGCATGCGCAAGTTGTTGATACTGATGCTTCTGTTGTTTCCGCTGCTGGCACAGGCGCTGCCTGGTGGCGACCTGTTCAAGAAGCCCGATTTCCTGCCTGTCGAACAGGCGTTCATTTTCAGCTCGGAAAAGCTCGAATCCGGCGAGACTCGCCTGTTCTGGCAGATTGCCGACGGCTATTACCTGTACCAGAAGCGCCTGAAGTTCGAGGGCCTGAGCGCCGCCGAGCAACCGGCCCTGCCGGCGGGCGAAGACCATGACGATGAGTATTTCGGCCAGCAGCAGGTCTATCGCCAGGGCCTTGAGCTGACGATCCCCACCTCGGCCAGCGGCCAGGTGAAAGTGGGATGGCAAGGCTGCGCCGACGCCGGGCTGTGTTATCCGCCGCAGACTCAAGTGGTGGATCTGGGCAAGGGTGGCGCGACGGTCGTCGACAGCCAGGCCCAGGATCAGGCGCTGGCCAGCACCCTGCAGGAGCGCTCGCTGGGCTGGAGCCTGCTGATTTTCTTCGGCCTGGGCCTGCTGCTGGCCTTCACCCCCTGCTCGCTGCCGATGCTGCCGATTCTGGCGGGCGTGGTGGTCGGCAGCGGCGCCCACCCGCGTCGCGGCTTTGCGCTGGCCGGGGTCTATGTGCTGAGCATGGCGCTGATCTATGCAGGCCTGGGCGTGGTCGCCGCGCTGTTGGGCGGCAACCTGCAATCCACGCTGCAACAGCCCTGGCTGCTGGGCAGTTTCGCCGGGCTGTTTGTGCTGCTGTCGCTGCCGATGTTCGGCTTCTTCGAACTGCAGTTGCCAGGTTTCCTGCGTGACCGTCTGGAAAACGCCGGGCGCCAGCGTCAAGGCGGCAGCCTGGTCGGCGCGGGGATTCTCGGTGCGCTGTCCGGGCTGATGGTCGGCCCCTGCATGACCGCGCCGCTGGCCGGTGCACTGCTCTATATCGCGCAAAGCGGCAATGCCGTGCACGGCGGCCTGGTGCTGTTCGTGCTGGGGCTGGGTACCGGCCTGCCGCTGTTGCTGCTGGTGACGGTCGGCAACCGCTTCCTGCCCAAGCCCGGTGCCTGGATGGATCTGGTCAAGGGCATCTTCGGCTTCCTGCTGCTGGGCACGGCACTGGTGATGATTCGCCCGCTGCTGGCCGAATCGCTGTGGCTGGCACTGTTCGGCGCGCTGCTGCTGATCGTGGCCTTCAGCGCCATCGTTCAGACCCGCACACTCAAACGTGCCGCTCTGATCTGCGCGCCGGGCGGGCTGATTCTCGGGCTGTGGGGCGCGATGATGCTGATTGGCGCCGCCGGTGGTGCGGGTGATCCGTGGCAGCCGCTGAAGGTCTACAGCGGCTCGAGAGCCAGCGGCGAGAACGTCAGCAATCACGATGCGTTCACCACAATCAAGGACCCGGCGACGCTTGATCGCGAACTTGCCACCGCCAACGCCAACGGCCAGTGGGTGCTGGTGGACTACTACGCCGACTGGTGCGTGTCCTGCAAAATCATGGAAAAGACCGTGTTCGCCCAAAGCCACGTCATCGAGGCGCTGAACGGCGTGCGCCTGTTGCGCCTGGACGTGACCGCCGACAACGACGCCAGCCGCGAACTGCTCAAGCGCTACAAGGTGCCCGGCCCGCCGACGCTACTGTGGCTGGGCCCTGACGGCAGCGAGCGGCGCTCGCACCGCATCACCGGCGAGGTCGACGACAAGGGCTTTCTCGCCCAGTGGCAAGCCACCCGGGAGCAGGGTTGATGCTGAGTTTTTCCCTGGGGCCGTTTTCCCTGGCGCTCAGCCATTTGCTGTTGTTGCTGGCAGTGGCCCTTGCGACCTTCGTCGGCTGGCTGAGCGGACGAAGGCAGGGAATCAATCCTGAGCGCACGCTCTTCAACCTCTTCCTGCTGGGCCTGGTGTTTGCGCGGTTGAGTTTCGTGGGCGTGTATTGGGCTCAGTATCGAGGCGACTGGCTGCGCATCATTGATATCCGCGACGGCGGCTTTCTGCCGTGGATCGGCGTGGTTGCAGTGGTGATCGGCGCGCTTGTGCAAGGCTGGCGAAAACCGCCCCTGCGCAATTCGATGGGCCTGGGCGTGATCAGTGGCCTGTTGTTCTGGTGGCTGGCGAACCTGGCCATCGGCGTCACGCAACAGGACGCCCGCCTGCCGGACATCACCTTGCACAACGCTGCGGGAGAGCCCGTGCGAATCAGCGATTTGCAGGGCAAGAAACTGCTGATCAATCTGTGGGCCACCTGGTGCCCGCCTTGTCGGCGCGAGATGCCGGTGTTGCAGGCGGCCCAGCAATCGAATCCTGATGTGATTTTTCTATTCGTCAATCAGGCCGAAAGCCCGCGTGAGGTCGCGACTTTTCTGACGAACCAGGGTCTGCAATTGAACAACCTGCTGTTTGATGACACCGGCGACCTGGCTCGCCAGGTCGGCTCGGCGGCACTGCCCACCACCCTCTTCTACCGTCCGGATGGCCGCCTGCTGGCCAGCCACCTGGGCGAACTGTCCGCCGCCAGCCTGACCCACGCGCTCGAGCAGCTCGGCGAATCGGCGACACCGGCTTCCTCCCAACCAAGGAGTACTCAATGAGTTTCATGCGACTTTCCACCCTGGCCATCGCCAGCCTGCTTACCGTCCAGGCCGCACTGGTGCAGGCCGAAGAGCTGCCCGCGCCAGTCAAGGCATTGGAGGCCAAGGGCGCGACCATCAAAGGCAGCTTCGATGCACCGGGCGGGCTCAAGGGTTACGCCGCCGAGTACCAGAAACAAGGCATGGCCCTGTACCTGACGCCTGATGGCAAACATGTGCTGGCCGGCAATCTCTTCAACGAGAAAGGTGAAGACCTGAGCGATGCGCCGTTGCAGAAACTGGTCTATGAGCCCATGACCAAGGAGCTGTGGAACCAGATGGAAAACAGCACCTGGATCGCCGACGGCGCCAAGACCGCGCCCAAGGTCATCTACTTGTTCAGCGACGCCAACTGCCCTTATTGCAATATGTTCTGGGAGCAGGCACGGCCCTGGGTCAAGGCCGGCAAGGTCCAGTTGCGCCACATCATGGTCGGCGTGATTCGCGAAGACAGCGCCGCCAAGGCCGCCACGCTGCTGGCCGACGCCAACCCGGAAGTCGCCCTGCAAAAGCACGAGCAAGCGGGCAAAAGCAGCACGCTCAAGGCCATGGACAAGATCCCGGCAGACATCCAGGCCAAGCTCGACGCCAACATGAAGCTGATGGACGACATGGGCTTGTCGGCCACGCCGTCGATCTTCTACAAGGACGCCAATGGTCACCTGCAGCAACAGCAAGGCGCGCCGCGGCCTGAGGTGCTGGCGAAGATGATGGGCCCCAAGTAACTCTTATTCTCACGTAGCAGCACGGCTTGCCGGCGGTTGCGGTGTGTCAGGCGACGCATTCGCCACAGACACACCGCCCCGCCGGCAAGCCGTGCTGCTACGAGACGCATTCCCCCTGTGACCTTCTGACCAATGGTCGACCCTCCCCGAACCGTGGATACTGCGCCTGCTACACATCCATGTAAGAATGTCGATCAACATTTCAAGAGCCAGAGTCGGGAGGCTCCTCTCAATGCGTTACGCCGAAGATCATAAAGCCCAGACCCACCAGCGCATCCTGCACGAGGCGGCCGCGCGCTTCCGTCGTGACGGTATCGGCGCGACCGGTTTGCAGCCGCTGATGAAGGCGTTGGGGCTGACCCACGGCGGCTTTTACGCCCATTTCAAATCCAAGGATGATCTGGTCGAGAAGGCCCTGCGTTGCGCAGTGGATCAATTGCAGGCCTCACGCAGCGAGAAGCTGGGCGACGACACCTCGGCAGAAGCGTTCATTGACATGTACCTGGCGCCGGTTCATCGCGAGCACCCTGACCAGGGCTGCCCGCTGCCGACCATGTCGTCGGAGCTGGGCCAGCGCGGCCAGCCCAGCGAAATCACCGATGAGCTGATCACCAGCATGCTCGCGGCGCTGGAAGCCGGAATGCCTGCCGGGCAGGACAACAGCGGCAAAAGCGTGATGATGATGTCGAGCCTGGTCGGCGCCCTGACCCTGGCCCGCAGCGCCAAGGATCCGCAACTGGCCGAGCGCATCCTTGAGACCACCCGCGATCAGCTCAAGCAACTGATCTGATACGAACTGCCCCTGCCGTCAGCAGCAGGGGCATCGCGTCAGCTTCAAGCCTCGTAGCGCTTGAACAGCACGCTCGCATTGACGCCGCCAAACCCGAAACCGTTCGACAGCGCGTAGTCGATCCTCATCGGGCGCGCCTGGCCGTGGACGATATCGATACCCTGCGCCGCCTCATCCGGTTTTTCCAGATTGAGGGTCATCGGCGCGATCTGATCGCGAATCGCCAAGGCTGTGAAAATCGCCTCGATGCCACCGGCTGCGCCCAGCAGATGGCCGGTTGCGGATTTGGTCGAGGTCACGGCAACCCTGCCTTGATCGCCGAACACAGCCTTGATCGCCGCCATTTCGCCTTTGTCGCCAACGGGCGTGGACGTGGCGTGAGCGTTCAGGTGCTGAATCTCGGACGGCTGAATCCCCGCCTGGCGAATCGCCGCCTGCATGGCACGGCGCGCACCGCTGCCATCCTCCGGACCTGCCGTGAGGTGATAGGCGTCGGCGCTGGTGCCGTAGCCCACCAGCTCGACGATCGGCGTGGCGCCTCGCGCCAGCGCGTGCTCCAGGGTTTCGATGACCACGATGCCCGCGCCCTCACCCATCACGAAGCCATCGCGATCCTGATCGAAAGGCCGCGAAGCGCGCTCGGGTGTTTCATTGAAGTCACTGGACAGCGCCCTGGCTGCAGCGAAACCGCCGAGCGACACGCGATCGATGCACGCTTCCGCGCCGCCGCAAATGGCAACATCGGCTTCGCCGGCCAGAATCATCCGCGCCGCGTCGCCAATCGCCTGCACCCCGGCGGCACAGGCGGTCACCGGCGCCCCGAGCGGCCCTTTGAAACCGTGCTGTATAGAGACGTGTCCGGCCGCCAGATTGACCAGAAACGATGGAATGGTGAACGGCGACAAGCGCCGTGGCCCACGGGCGTCGGTGGTACGCACGGCATCGGCAATCGACACGAAACCGCCCACGCCTGAGCCGATGATCGTCGCCGTGCGTTCGCGCTCCTCGTCGGTGAACGGCGCCCACCCCGCCTGCGCCACGGCCTGCTGGGCAGCACCGAGGGCGAACAGGATGAAACGGTCCATCTTCTTCTGCTCCTTGGGCGGCGCCGCCGCGTCGGCGTCGAACCCGGCTTCAGGATCTTGAGCCAGGGTCGGCACCGGCCCACCGACCTTGGCCGGCAGATCAGCGACGGTTTCCTCGGGCAGGCGCACGATGCCCGAGCGCCCTTCGAGCAAACGACGCCAGACCGCTTCGACTCCCGTTCCCAGAGGCGTGACCAGCCCCATCCCCGTGACTACGATGCGACGTTGGCTCATGGATTCACCTGTTCAAATCAAGCAGCAGTGGGTTGTACCCGCCATGGGTGGCGGGCTCGTCTCCATGGACGTTGAGCGTAGCAATGGAGATATATTACGACTGTAATTCAGGCAATTATATGTTATGCATAATTTGAAGTGTCAAGGATGAGTGCAAGCGGCGCTGGCTGACTCCGCATAAATACCGGGCAAAAAAAGACCGATCAGTGATCGGTCTTTCGATGCGATTTGGGTCAATCGAGTGCAAGTTTGTCGCGATTGCGGTCGACCAGCGATTTGCCGATACCCTTCACTTCGATCAACTCATCCACCGACGCAAACGCTCCGTTCTCGGCCCGATAGGCGACGATCGCCTCCGCCTTTGCAGCGCCAATACCCGACAACTCTTTTTGCAGGACTTCGGCGGGTGCCGTGTTGATGTTGACCTTGGTCGACTGCTCAGAGGATGCGGAAATCGAAGCGGCAGGCGAAGGGGAAGTCGTTGCCGCGCCGGTTTGTGCGTTGACGGCAAGCGAGGTGCTGGCCAGCAGGGCGAAGACGAGGGAGGAAAGATAGGACATGCGCATGAGCGATACTCCATGACAGCGTGGGTTGGGGAGCAGCTTTCCTGAGCTGCCTTCCAAACCTAGCCCCTGCTCACGGAGCGTCAACGCAGGCATGAGTGACCGAATATGTACCGAGCTGCAGCCCGCTGAAACCGGGGCGTTGCGCTGTTTGCCCGGCAGATTCGACCGGTAAGCAAAGTTTTCAGCGCTGCAAAGGTTACGGCTCGTGACGACGCTGCTGATGAATCCAGTCGACGATATCGCCTTCCGGCGCATACCCGGCCACGGTATCTCCCAGAATCTGCCGCACCCGTGCGTAGTCATCCTGATCCAGTGCCTTGAGCAATTGCGACAGGCTCTGCTTGAAGGTGTCCCAGGGCAAGTGATCTTCCTGAGCACTCATGATCATCGGGTGGCTGGTGGCCGCGACGTTGTCGCCGATCAACAGCTCTTCATAGAGTTTTTCCCCCGGGCGCAGGCCGGTGAACTCGATGGAGATGTCACCGTGGGGGTTCTTGTCCGAGCAAATGCTCAGGCCTGAGAGGTGAATCATCTTTTCTGCCAGCTCGATGATCCGCACCGGCTCGCCCATGTCGAGCACAAAGACATCCCCGCCCTGCCCCATGGAACCGGCCTGAATCACCAACTGCGCGGCCTCCGGAATGGTCATGAAGTAACGCGTGATCTTCGGATGGGTGACCGTCAGCGGCCCACCGGACTTGATCTGCTGGTGAAACAGCGGAATCACCGACCCTGATGAACCCAGCACGTTACCGAAGCGGACCATGATGAAGCGGGTCTTGTTGACGTGATGAACGTTGGAGCGATCGCCAAACATCACCGGCGCGGTTTCGCGACTCAACGCCTGCAAGGTCAGCTCAGCCAGGCGCTTGGTGCTGCCCATGATATTGGTCGGGCGCACGGCCTTGTCCGTGGAAATCAGCACAAAGTTGGCAACACCCGCCTGCAGTGCGGCCTGCGCGGCGTTCACGGTGCCAAGCACATTGTTGATCACGCCTTCGGCGATGTTGTGCTCGACCATCGGCACATGTTTGTACGCCGCGGCATGGTAGACCGTGTCGACGCGCCAGGTTTTCATCACATCAAGCAGTTTGGCCGGGTTGCGCACCGAGCCCAGAATCGGCAACACCTTGACCTTCAGCGACTCGCGCTCGACGCGGCGCTCCAGTTCCGAAAGGATGGTGTAGAGGTTGAACTCGCTGTGATCGAGCAGCAACAGCGTGGTGGGCTTGAGCATGACGATCTGCCGGCACAGCTCCGAGCCGATCGAACCGCCGGCACCGGTCACCAGCACGCACTGGTTCTTGATGCAGTGCTCCAGCAACTCTTCCTGGGCCGGGACGGCGTCACGACCGAGCAGGTCGGCGATGTCCACTTCCTGCAGGTCATCGACCTTGACGCGTCCAGCCGCCAGGTCGGAAAAGTTCGGCACGCTGCGCACATGCAGCGGGAAGCCTTCCAGAAAGCCCAGGATCTCGCGACGACGGGCTCTGGCCGACGAAGGAATCGCCAGGAGGATTTCCTGCGCCCCCGTGCCGTCGATCATTTGCTGAATATGTTTGGGCTTGTAGACCTGCAACCCGGAAATCACCCTGTTGGAAATCGAATCGTCATCGTCGATGAAGGCCACCGGACGCATGGAGCGCCCCATCCGCAACGCAGCGACCAGTTGATTGCCCGCCGCGCCCGCGCCGTAGATCGCCACTTTCGGCAAGCCGTCATCGCGGCTGGTGAACGGCACGTGCTGTGCAGCGGAAAACCAGTCGCCGAGAAAATACTGACGCATGGCCAGCCGCAGGCCACCGATCATCACCAGGCTCAGCCACCAGTAGTTGAACATCACCGAGCGCGGCACCACGTGCTGATGATTGCTGTAGAGGTAGACCACCACCCCCAGGATCAGCGCCGAAAGGCTGACCGCCTTGATGATCGCCACCAGCGCATCGTTGCCGAAATAGCGCATGACCGCGCGATACATGCCGAATCGAATGAACAGCGGGATGGCTACCACTGGCGCACTGATGAACAGCCAGGTGTGAATATTCAGGGGGTTGATCAGATCATCGATTCCGAGACGAACTACAAAAGCCATCCAGAGCGCGAACCAGACGAGACAGACGTCGGTGGCCACTTGAATGATCCGCTTCTTGCGACGGGGCAACGCCAGCAACGAAACGCGCAATTTGTCCATGATTCCCTCGAACACGAGTTCAAACTCCTACCAATCGACCGATATGCCGGTTTTTGATTCCCTTCGCCGCATGAAAATCGAATGGGCGATCAGGGCGACCAAGCGCCCTGTCAATTCTTCTCAAGTTCGCCAGCCCGGAAACGGATAGCCAGGACGATCAACGGAATGTAAGCGATGATCACGCCGGTCACACCGTCCAGACCGAAACATCCCACCCACAACGCCATGGGCAGAAGCCAGCAAAGATTGATTACACCGACTGCAGACGTCACTGGAAGGTGCTTGCCGAACCGCCGCGAGGCGAACTGATAAGCATGACTTCGGTGAGCCTCATAGACCTTGTCGCCTCGAACGAGCCGACGAATGAGGGTAACTGTAGCGTCAACGATGAAAACACCGAGGAGAATAAGCCATGACCAGAGTAACTGCGAGGAAATAGTCGCAGCTTCAATGGACAGTATGCCCAATACCATGCCCAGAAAGCCGCTCCCGGCGTCGCCCATGAAGATGCGCGCCGGAGGAAAATTCCAGAACAGAAACCCCGCCACTGCCAAGGCAAGCAGCACTGGCAGGCCGATGTGCGAGGACAGCCCGTTCACACCATAAATCAGCGCAGCCCCGAAACAGACAGTCACCGCCTCCACGCTGGCGATGCCGTCGATGCCATCCATGAAGTTGTAGAGATTGAGCAACCACACCAGATAAACCACCGCCAGTACGTCACCGATCAAGCCCAGATCGACCGGGACGTTGAACAGGGTGATAGTCGGCAAGCCACCGAGCCAGAACAGCCCCCAGGCAGACGCAGCAAAATGCCCCAACAGGCGCCAACGTGCGGCGACATGGCCGTGATCGTCGAGAAAGCCAAGCGCGGCGATCAGCAGCCCTGCCCCCGACAGCGCCATGAAAATCGACACGCCCAGTTCGCCTGTGCCGAACAGCCAGACCAATGCAGCGAGAAAACTGACAACGATCGCCACCCCGCCGCCCCGTGGCGTCGGCACCGTGTGAGAACTTCTGCCATTGGGAATATCCAGCAGACTCTTGTGCAGCGCGTAACGCCGCAGCCAATAGGTCAAGCCGAATGAAGCGGCGACCACCGCGATTGCCAACCACCCGTAGTTCATTTCTGCCCCGTTGCTAAAAAGTGCTCGACCGTTTCTCGCAGGCCTTCGTCAACAGACACTGGCGGCGTCCACTGGAGCCGTTCACGGTTCTTGCTGATGTCCACGCACAACGAACCCAGAAGCCGCTGCGCCGCAGCCTTGCGCCCCAGCAGGCTGGCGCCGAAAGACAGAACAGATGGCGGCACAGGGATCAGACGGTTCGCTACACGCAACTGTGTCGTCAACTTGCGCGCCAGAGCGGACGTCGACAGATCATCGCCATCGCTGACCAGAAACACCTGATTGGCCGCCGCGGGATGATCGATGCACACCCGGATCAAGTCCACCAGATTGCCCAGCGACACCAGACTGCGGCGATTGTCGATCGCCCCCAAGGGCAAGGGAATGCCTCGGCTCAAGACGCGCATCAATTGCAGAAAATTGGCTTTGACCCCGGGCCCATAGACCAGCACCGGGCGGATGATCACTACCTCCATGGCACTCTGGCCAGACAGCTCCAGCAGCCCCTGCTCCGCTTCATGCTTGGACACGCCATAGGGGTCCAGAGGACGAGGCGTGTCGTCCGCGCGAAAACAGTGGCCGGGCGCAGTGGATTCGCCGTTGACCTTGATCGAACTGATGAAGATGAACCGACGCACCCCGGCAGCAGCGGCTTGCCGAGCCAGGTTCAAGGTGCCGGCCTTGTTGACCTCACGGAACAAGGCCAGCGGATCGGCCGCGGTTTCATTCATGACGTGGACACGGGCGGCGGTGTGAATGACGGTGTCACAGCCGCTCAGCGCGTCGGCCCAGTCGGTGCTGCTGTCGATATCCGCGACGGTAACGCTCCTGACATCGGCAGGATGATTCGAAGTGACGCGCCTGCTCGCCGCGAGCACATGGGCAGGGTGATGGCTGCGCAGATGAGCGATCAGCGCCCTTCCCAGAAAACCGGTACTTCCTGTGACCAGGACATTTCTTTCCATGCTTTAACCGTGCGAATGAAGCGAATCGGTACAACGTAAGACAAGGGCGCGATACACGCCCTTGCCTATTCCATAAAAACAACAACCCCCGCCCGAGGACGAGGGTTGGCACACAGCTGGCGCCTTAGCGAACGCTCAGCAGCGCCTCGATTTCCTTGACCTTGGCCGCCACCAGCTGTGGATCCCGGCGGCTTTCCACGTTCAGACGCAACAGCGGCTCGGTATTGGAACCGCGCAGGTTGAAGCGCCACTCGGCAAACTCAAGGCTGATGCCGTCGGTCTTGTCGATGTTCGAGCAGCTCGGGGCGAAATGATCGTAGACCTTGGCCAGCTCGGCCTTGACGTCGTCGACCTTATAGTTGATCTCGCCGCTGCATGGATAGGCGGCAATGCGCTCATCCACCAGCTGGGACAGTGTCTTACCGGAGACCGACATCAAGGCGGTGACCAGCAGCCACGGGATCATGCCACTGTCGCAGTAGGCGAAATCGCGGAAGTAGTGGTGAGCGCTCATCTCACCGCCATACACCGCATCTTCCTTGCGCATGCGCTCCTTGATGAACGCATGGCCGGTCTTGCACAGCACAGGCGTGCCGCCGGCCTGGTTGACCTGATCGATGGTGTTCCAGGTCAGGCGCGGGTCGTGAATGATTTTCGAGCCCGGCTGTTGCTTGAGCAGCATTTCGGCCAGCAGGCCGACCAGGTAATAGCCCTCGACGAAGCGACCTTTCTCGTCGAAGAAGAAGCACCGATCGAAGTCACCGTCCCAGGCCAGGCCCAGGTCGCAACCGTGCTCAAGCAGCGCTTTCTGGGTGATGCTGCGGTTTTCCGGCAACAGCGGGTTGGGCACGCCATTGGGGAAATTACCGTCAGGCTCGGCGTTGATGATCACCCACTCGAAGGGCAGCTTGTCCTTGATCGCCAACAGGGCCGGGCCAACAGCGCCGTTGCCCGGATCGGCGAGGACCTTCAGCGGGCGCAACTCGGCGCCTTCGACATAGCCCAGCAGATGCTGAATGTAGGCAGTCTTGTCGGGGGCGGGTTGCACACTGCCCTTTTGCGCCGCGACCTGGCCGAAGTCACCGGCATCCACTCGCTGGCGAATGGCGTCCAACCCCGTGTCGCCACTGATCGGCCGCGACTCGCGCTGCACCAGCTTCATGCCGTTGTAACCCTTGGGGTTATGGCTGGCGGTGACCATTACACCGCCGTCGGCGGCGTAGTGGCTGGTGGCGAAATACACTTCTTCGGTACCGCACAGGCCGATGTCGATCACATCCGCTCCGGCATCCTGAATGCCCTGGGTCAGCGCCTGCGCAAGCGTCGGGCTTTCGAGACGCATGTCTCTGCCAACCACGATATTTTTGGCGCCCAGTTCCACGACCATCGAACGACCAATGCGGTAGGCAATGTCGGCGTCCAGGTCATTGGGGACCTGACCACGGATATCGTAGGCTTTGAAGCAGCGTGTCTGAATAGCGGGATAGACGGAATTCATGGGTAAAAACCTATGCGACAAAAAACCCTGAGGTTTCTTTGTTCAGTATGAAGCAGCCTGACCGGCAGGCTGCACGCAATCCTCGTGCATCATGCCGAGGCGAGGATTAGGCACTGAAAATGAAGATTAGTTATCGATGGGGCTGTAATTATCTTGCATACCTTGATGCCGCAGGTGGCCATCGGGTCACAAACGCGCATCAGACGGGACGCACTCACGGCGACAAAGGCCTGAGTCCCGCGCCGAAGGAGGCAGAGCATACCCTCGATGAGCACGCTGTACAGTTCAGCAAGTTTTCCAGATTTTTCAGCAACGCCTGGCATTACTACTTTTCATGGCCACGCCCATGCTGACCGATCCTGTCGGGCGATGATCAACCCAGCCGTGAAGCACGCCCCTTGCGACGAAGACCGGCGAACCAGGCCAGCACCGGGCCGATCATCATGCCGACCAGCAACGCCACGATCACAGGCACTGCCATTGACAGCTCGGGCGCCGACCAGCCAAAGAACACCAATGCCACCGGCTGCTGATTTTCCAGCATGAACACCACCGTCGCCGCGACGATCAGCACGACAACGACGAAGAAAACCAGGCGTTTCAGATTTCGCATTCAGCGCTCCTTCAGAAGATCATTGGAGCCCGTGCTCCTCTTCTTCGTTCACCCGATCACGCAATTCCTTGCCGGGTTTGAAATGCGGGACGAATTTGCCGTCAAGGCTGACGGATTGTCCGGTCTTGGGATTGCGGCCCACCCGAGGCGCGCGGTAATGCAGGGAAAAGCTGCCAAAGCCACGGATTTCAATACGATCTCCCGTAGCGAGGCATTGCGACATCTGTTCAAGCATGGTCTTGATGGCCAGCTCCACATCCTTGGATGAGAGCAGTCCTTGATGGGTGACAATTCGTTCGATCAACTCCGACTTCGTCATATTTTTCCCTTCTTTTTCAAGCAGCTAGGTAAGCGCTTCAAAGGTTTTAGCATGACCGCAAGCTTTTGAACAGCCCATTGCCAGACTTAAATCCAGGCGCGTGAACCTGGCAGGCTCCGGGAAAAACCATCGCCCACAAAAAAGGGCGACCGAAGTCGCCCTTTTTCAATGGTCAGACAGAACTCAGTTCTGCTTTTCCATTTGAGCACGCAGCAGGTCACCCAGAGTGGTAGGACCGGTGTTTTCTGCGGTTTCAGGCTTGCTACGCAGGCTCTGAATCGCTTCTTTCTCGTCTTCAACGTCTTTCGACTTGATGGACAGAGAAATCACACGGCTCTTACGGTCAACGCTGATGATCTTGGCTTCGATCTCTTCGCCTTCTTTCAGGACGTTACGCGCGTCTTCAACGCGGTCACGGCTGATTTCGGAGGCTTTCAGAGTAGCTTCGATGTCGTCGGCCAGGGTGATGATGGCGCCTTTGGCGTCAACTTCTTTAACGGTACCGCGAACGATAGCGCCCTTGTCATTGACAGTGACGTACTCGGAGAACGGATCGCTTTCCAGCTGCTTGATACCCAGCGAGATGCGCTCACGCTCTGGGTCAACAGACAGGATCACGGTGTCGAGCTCGTCGCCCTTCTTGAAGCGACGTACGGCTTCTTCGCCCACTTCGTTCCAGGAGATGTCGGACAGGTGAACCAGACCGTCGATGCCGCCGTCCAGACCAATGAAGATACCGAAATCGGTGATCGACTTGATGGTGCCGGAGATCTTGTCGCCCTTGTTGAACTGGCCAGAGAAGTCTTCCCATGGGTTGGACTTGCACTGTTTGATGCCCAAGGAGATACGACGACGCTCTTCGTCGATGTCCAGAACCATGACTTCCACTTCATCGCCAACCTGAACGACTTTCGATGGGTGGATGTTCTTGTTGGTCCAGTCCATTTCGGAAACGTGTACCAGGCCTTCCACGCCTTCTTCCAGCTCTGCGAAGCAGCCGTAGTCGGTCAGGTTGGTCACACGCGCGGTCACGCGGGTGTTTTCCGGGTAGCGAGCCTTGATAGCAACCCATGGGTCTTCGCCCAGTTGCTTCAGACCCAGCGATACGCGGTTTTTCTCGCGATCGTATTTCAGGACCTTGACATCGATCTCATCGCCAACATTGACGATTTCCGATGGGTGCTTGATGCGCTTCCACGCCATGTCGGTGATGTGCAGCAGGCCATCGACGCCACCCAGATCGACGAATGCGCCGTAGTCGGTGAGGTTCTTGACGATACCCTTGATGTGCAGGCCTTCCTGCAGGGTTTCCAGCAGAGCTTCGCGCTCGGCGCTGTTCTCGGCTTCCAGGACGCTGCGACGGGAAACGACAACGTTGTTGCGCTTCTGGTCCAGCTTGATGACCTTGAATTCCAGCTCTTTGCCTTCCAGGTGCGTGGTGTCGCGCACTGGACGGACGTCAACCAGAGAACCTGGCAGGAACGCACGGATGCCGTTAACGTCGACGGTGAAGCCGCCTTTAACCTTACCGTTGATAACGCCCTTGACCACTTCTTCAGCTGCGAAAGCCGCTTCCAGAACGATCCAGCACTCGGCGCGCTTGGCTTTTTCGCGGGACAGCTTGGTTTCGCCAAAGCCGTCTTCCACTGCGTCCAGCGCAACGTGAACTTCGTCACCGACCTTGATGGTCAGCTCGCCAGCTTCGTTGTAGAACTGCTCGAGCGGGATGACGCCCTCGGACTTCAGGCCAGCGTGTACGGTAACCCAGTCGCCGTCGATGTCGACAACCAGACCGGTGATGATTGCACCCGGCTGAAGGTTGAGGGTCTTCAGGCTTTCTTCAAAAAGTTCTGCAAAGCTTTCGCTCATTTTAATTCCTGTTGGATAAGGGCGAAGTAACCGCCCATCTGCCACGTTCCAGACCACGTGGGTTTCGTTCATATGAAAGAAAGCCTACGGGACTATGACTGGTCTTCCCGTATGGCTTCCTGGTCATCCAGCGAGATCGCGAAGGGCGACTTCACTCAAGATGCGTTCCAGCACCTGCTCGATGGACAATTCGGTGGAATCCAGCTGAATGGCGTCTTGCGCCGGCTTGAGCGGGGCTACCGCTCGCTGGGTGTCGCGTTCGTCACGGACACGTATCTCATCTAGCAGACTCGACAGACTAACATCGTCGCCCTTGGCCTTCAACTGCAAATATCGGCGACGGGCACGTTCCTCGGCGCTGGCGGTGAGGAAAATCTTCAACGGCGCGGCGGGAAATACCACCGTACCCATGTCGCGGCCATCGGCGATCAGGCCGGGAAACTCCTGAAACGCACGCTGGCGCTGCAGCAGCGCTTCACGCACCGCCGGCAACGATGCCACCTGCGACGCGCCGCTGCCGATCTGCTCGTTGCGGATCGCTAGGGTCACGTCCTCGCCTTCCAAGATGATGCGCTGACCGTGATCGTCGGTCGCCGCCTCGAACTGCACATCCAGATGCGCTGCCAGCACCTTGAGCGCTTCCTCGTTGGTCAGGTCCACGCCATGGTTGCGGGCAGCGAATGCCAGCAGGCGATACAGCGCGCCCGAATCCAGCAGGCACCATCCCAGGCGCTTGGCCAGAAGGCCCGCTACCGTCCCTTTCCCGGAACCGCTTGGTCCGTCGATCGTAATGACCGGAGCTTGAACTTTCACGATTGCCCCTCTTGCGCTACACGAATACCCACCTGACCGCACAAGGCCAGGAAATTGGGGAATGAAGTCGCCACGTTGGCGCAGTCCCGAATGCGGATCGGGGCCGCTGCGCGCAACGACGCGATACTGAATGCCATCGCGATGCGATGATCGCCATGACCGTCGACTTCGCCCCCGCCGATCTGGCCTCCTTCAATAATGAGGCCATCGGCGGTGGGTTCAACCTTGATGCCGAGCACGGTCAGACCGTCGGCCATGGCCTGGATCCGGTCCGACTCCTTGACGCGCAACTCCTGAGCGCCGCGCAATACGGTACGCCCTTGCGCGCAGGCTGCGGCAATGAACAACACCGGGAACTCGTCAATCGCCAGCGGCACCAAGGCCTCGGGGATCTCGATGCCCTTGAGCTTCGCATGACGAACCCGCAGGTCTGCCACCGGCTCGCCGCCCACTTCTCGCAGGTTCAGCACGGCGATATCGGCGCCCATCAGGCGCAGGATATCAATCACGCCGGTACGGGTCGGGTTGACGCCGACATGCTCCAGCAAGAGATCCGAACCCTCGGCGATGGAAGCCGCCACCAGGAAGAACGCCGCCGACGAAATGTCGGCCGGCACTTCGATGCGGGTCGCCACAAGCTTGCCACCCGCTGCCACCGAAGCGGTCGCGCCGTTACCCGCCACAGGATAACCAAAGCCGCGCAACATGCGCTCGGTGTGGTCGCGTGTCGGCGCAAGCTCGGTGATGGTGGTTGCGCCTTCTGCGTAAAGCCCGGCCAGCAGCAGGCAGGATTTGACCTGGGCGCTGGCCACCGGCATGACGTAACTGATGCCCTTGAGTGGCTTGCCACCGCGGATGGTCAGTGGCGGACGGCCGTCTGCAGAGGTCTCGATCACCGCGCCCATCTGCCGCAGCGGCTCGGCCACGCGCTCCATCGGACGCTTGGACAAAGAGGCATCGCCAGTCAGCACGCTGTCGAACGACTGCGCGGCCAGCAGGCCGGACAGCAACCGCATTGAAGTGCCGGAGTTACCCAGATAGATCGGCCCCGGCGCAGGTTTCAGGCCTTTTAGCCCGACACCATGAATCGTCAGGCGCCCGTGGTGCGGGCCCTCGATGACCACGCCCATGTCGCGGAACGCCTGCAGGGTCGCCAGCGCATCTTCGCCTTCAAGGAAGCCTTCGACCTCGGTCGTGCCTTCGGCCAGCGAGCCGAGCATGATCGAGCGATGGGAGATCGACTTGTCGCCGGGCACGCGAACCTGCCCGCTGACGCTGCCGCCCGGCTGGGCGACGAACACCTGCTCCTGCGCCGAGGTTTTCTCGACGTAGGCCCGGCGAGCGAGAATCTTGCCAAAATGCTCGCGGGCCACCCGGGCGCGGGTGAACACGCCCAGCAGTTGATGGCCGTCGCCAGCGTCCACGGCATCGCGCAGGGCGTCGAGGTCACTGCGGAAAGTGTCCAGCGTGCGCAGCACCGCCTCGCGGTTGGCCAGGAAGATGTCGTGCCACATCACCGGATCGCTGCCGGCAATGCGGGTGAAGTCGCGGAAACCGCCTGCTGCGTAACGGAAGATGTCGAGATTCTCGTTGCGCTTGGCCAGCGAATCCACAAGGCCGAACGCCAGCAGGTGCGGCAAATGGCTGGTCGCGGCCAGCACTTCGTCGTGGCGCTCGACCTGCATGTGCTCGACATCGGCACCCAGCGCCGACCACATGCGATCGACCAGCGCCAGCGCGTCGGGATCGGTCTGCTCCAGCGGCGTGAGAATCACCTTGTGGCGGTTGAACAACTTGGCGTTGGAAGCTTCCACCCCGCTCTGCTCGGAACCAGCGATCGGATGGCCCGGGACGAAACGCGCAGGCACAGTGCCGAAAACCTCGCGCGCAGCGCGCACGACATTGCCCTTGGCGCTGCCCACGTCGGTCAGCACGGCATTGCCCAGGTCGAGCCTGGCCAGCACGCCCAAGAGTTTTTCCATGGCCAGGATCGGCACGGCCAACTGAATGACATCGGCACCGACGCAGGCTGCAGCAAGATTGTCTTCACAACGATCGACGACACCCAGTTCGACGGCCAGCTTGCGCGATTGCGGGTCCAGATCGACGCCGACGACTTCGCGACACAGGCCGCTTTCCTTCAAGCCCTTGGCGAACGAGCCCCCGATCAGACCGAGGCCGACCACCACCAGGCGGCCGATCATAGGTGCAGCGGATTGCACTGCAATGACATCAACCACGCGCCAGGACCTTGCTCAGTGCTTCGAGGAAGCGAGTGTTTTCGCCCGGCAGGCCAATGCTGACGCGCAGGTGATTGGGCATGCCGTACCCGGCAATCGGGCGCACGATCACGCCTTCGCGCAGCAAGCCGTCGTAGACCGACGCCGCTTCACGGCCCAGGTCGACGGCGATGAAGTTGGCTTTCGAGGCAATCCAGCTCAGGCCCAGCTGACGCAGGCCCTCTTCCATCTGCTGCATGCCGGCCTCGTTCAAGCGGCGGCTTTCAGCGACGTAGGCGGTATCGTCCAGCGCGGCGCAGGCTGCGGCCAGCGCGAGGCTGTTGACGTTGAATGGCTGACGCACGCGGTTGAGCACGTCGGCGACCACAGGCGAGGACAGCGCGTAACCTACCCGCAGCGACGCCAGGCCGTAGGCCTTGGAGAAGGTGCGCGACACCAGCAGGTTCGGGTAGTCGGCGAGGTAATTCAGGCCGTCCGGCAGCTCGGCGCCTTCGGCGTATTCGATGTAGGCCTCGTCCAGCACCACCAGAACGTCCTTTGGCACCTTGGCGAGAAAATCCGCCAGTGCGGCAGGACCGAACCAGGTGCCGGTGGGGTTGTTCGGGTTGGCGATGAAGACCACGCGGGTGTTGCTGTCGATGGCCGCCAGCATCGCCGGCAGATCATGACCCCAGTCGCGAGCCTTGGCGACGCGCGCACTGGCGCCCACGGCCTGTGTGACGATCGGGTAGATGGCGAATGCATGTTCGCTGAACACGGCATTCAAGCCCGGCGCCAGATAGGCACGGGCGACGATTTCGAGAATGTCGTTGGAGCCGTTGCCCAGCGTTACCTGGGCGGGCGTGACGCCACAACGCTCGGATAACTGCTGCTTGAGGTCGAAACCGTTGCCGTCCGGATAACGGGTCAGCTCGGCCAGCGCCTGGGCAATGGCCTGCAGCGCCTTGGGACTGGCGCCCATGGGGTTTTCGTTGCTGGCCAGCTTGATGATGCGCGCCGGATCGATGTCCAGCTCACGGGCCAATTCGTCCACCGGCTTGCCGGGAACGTAAGGCGAGAGTTTTTGCACGCCGGGCTGTGCCAGCGCGAGGAAGTCGCCGCTCATTTACCGCATTACCTCGTGTGAAACATGAATCAAGGATTGCCGATTGCCCGCCGTAGCAGCACGGCTTGCCGGCGGGATCGATCTTACGGACGCCCCCGCCGGCAAGCCGTGCTGCTACGGATCGTGGCCGTCCAGACCTTCTCTTGTCAGAGAACAGCCTTGGGATAGGAACCCAGCACCTTGAGGGCTACCGCTTCCTGGCTGATCCGCTCCAACACGGCCTTGATCAGCGGATCGCGGTGGTGGCCGACGAAATCGATGAAGAACACGTAGGTCCATTTACCGCTGCGCGAAGGCCGGGTCTCGATGCGCGTCAGGTCAATGCCGTTCTCGTGGAAAGGCACCAGCAGCTCGTGCAGCGCGCCAGGCTTGTTGCTCATCGAGACGATGATCGACGTCTTGTCGTCGCCCGTCGGTGGCACTTCCTGGTTGCCGATCATCAAGAAGCGCGTCGAGTTGTCCGGACGGTCTTCGATTTTCTCGGCGATGCGCGTCAAACCGTACAGGTTCGCCGACATATCACCGGCGATCGCCGCAGAGTTCCACTCGCCCTTGACCCGCTTGGCCGCCTCGGCGTTGCTGGACACCGCCACGCGCTCGACATTCGGGTAATGGGCGTCCAGCCATTTGCGGCACTGGGCCAGCGACTGGGCGTGGGAGTAGATGCGGCTGATGCTGTCGGTCTTGGTGTTTTCGCCCACCAACAGGTGGTGGTGAATGCGTAGCTCGACTTCGCCACAGATGACCATGTCGTGTTCGAGGAAGCTGTCCAGCGTGTGGTTGACCGCGCCTTCGGTGGAGTTTTCCACCGGCACCACGCCGAAGTTGACCGCACCGGCGGCCACTTCACGGAACACTTCGTCGATGGCCGCCATCGGCTTGCTGATCACCGCATGGCCGAAATGCTTGAGCGCCGCCGCCTGGGTGAAGGTGCCTTCAGGGCCCAGATAGGCGACCTTGAGCGGCTGCTCCAGCGCCAGGCACGAGGACATGATTTCGCGAAACAGACGCGCCATTTCCTCGTTGCTCAGCGGGCCACGGTTACGCTCCATGACGCGCTTGAGCACCGCGGCCTCACGCTCGGGACGATAGAAAACCGGGGCTTCGCCTTCGGCCAGACCCGCCATCTTGACCCGCGCCACTTCCTGCGCACAGCGCGCCCGCTCGCTGATCAGCTCCAGGACTTTCTCGTCCAGGCTGTCGATGCGAACGCGCAGCGCCTTGAGCTCTTGTTCAGACATTAGCCGTGTTCCTTCTCGAATTCAGCCATGTAGGCGACCAGGGCGTCGACCGCTTCCAGGCCCAAAGCGTTGTAGATCGAGGCGCGCATGCCGCCGACCGAACGGTGGCCCTTGAGGTTGAGCAGATTGCGTGCGTCGGCGCCGGCGAGGAAGGCCTTGTCCAGGCGCTCGTCCGCCAGACGGAACGGCACGTTCATCCACGAACGGGCGTTGTGGCTGATCGGGTTGGTGTAGAAGTCGCTGCTGTCGATGAAGCTGTACAGACGGTCCTTCTTGGCGCGGTTGCGCTGCTCCATGGCCTCGACGCCACCCTGTTCCTTGAGCCACTCGAAGACCAGACCCGAGAGGTACCAGGAATAGGTCGCCGGCGTGTTGTACATCGAGCCGTTGTCCGCCGAAACCTTGTAGTTGAGCATGGTCGGGCAGCTGCTGCGGGCGCGGCCGAGCAGGTCTTCGCGAATGATCACTACCACCAGGCCGCTCGGGCCGATGTTCTTCTGCGCACCGGCGTAGATCAGGCCGTACTGCGAGACGTCGATCGGGCGCGACAGAATGTCTGAAGACATGTCGACCACCAGTGGCACGTCACCGGCTTCCGGGACCCAGTCAAACTGCAGGCCGCCGATGGTTTCGTTGGAGGCGTAGTGCACGTAGGCGGCGTTCTTGCTCAGCTTCCATTCGTTCTGACCCGGGATCGCCAGGTAGTCGTAGGGCTTGGCGCTGGCCGCGACGTTGATGTTGCCGAAGTGACGGCCTTCTTCGATGGCTTTCTTCGACCAGATGCCGGTCTCGATGTAGTCCGCCGTGCCGTTTTCCGGCAGCAGGTTCAGCGGGATCTCGGCGAACTGCTGGCTGGCGCCGCCCTGCAGGAACAGCACCTTGTAGTTGGAGGGGACGGACAGCAAGTCGCGCAGGTCCTGCTCGGCCTTTTCGGCAATGGCCACGTAATCGTCGCTGCGATGGCTCATTTCCATCACCGACAAGCCCTTGCCGCGCCAGTCCAGCATTTCGGCCTGGGCACGCTGCAGTACTGCGTCAGGAAGCGCGGCGGGACCAGCGCAGAAGTTAAAGGCTCGCTTGCTCATATCCACTCTCATCAAATCGTTGAATTCAAACACGCCGTAGCAGGCCGACCGCTACAGTTCTGGCCAAAGCCAAGAGGGCCCACGAATGGGCCCTCAAATACAACGTCTATCAGTCCTGCGACTCGTCTTCGTCGCCAGCGCCATCGGCTTGCAGATCACCGCCTGCCTCGTCTGCCTCGGAGAGGTTGACCACCTCGCCGTCCAGCACCTCGCCGTCGAACGCTTCGCCTTCCAGCTCATCACCTTCGACTTCTGACGGCTCCTGCACACGCTCCAGGCCCACCAGTTTCTCGTCCTTGGCCAGCTTGATCAGGGTCACGCCCTGAGTGTTGCGGCCCAGGCTCGAGACTTCGTCGACACGGGTACGGACCAGAGTGCCCTGGTCGGAGATCAGCATGATCTCTTCGCCATCCTGCACCTGAACCGCGCCGACCAGACGGCCGTTGCGCTCGTTGCTGACCATGGCGATAACGCCCTGGCCGCCACGCTTGTACTCAGGGAACTCGGTGATCGCCGTACGCTTGCCGTAGCCACGCTCGGAAGCGGTGAGGATCTGGCTGCCCTCTTCCGGAATCAGCATGGAGATCAGTTTCTGACCTTCCTGCAGGCGCATGCCGCGCACACCGCGGGCGGTACGACCCATGGCACGGACATCGGATTCCTTGAAGCGGGTGACCTTGCCGCCGTCGGAGAACAGCATGATTTCCTGCTCGCCATCGGTGATGGCCGCGGAAATCAGGATGTCGCCTTCGTCCAGCTCCAGGGCGATCAGGCCGACGCTGCGCTGACGGCTGAACGCCACCAGCGGGGTCTTCTTGACGGTGCCGTTGGCGGTGGACATGAAGATGAACGGCGCCTTCTTCTTGTCGGCTGCCTTGATGCGGGCGCGACGCTCTTCTTCGCTCTCGTTGGCGTTCTCGATGTCTTCGACATCGGTCTCGACGCCTTCGGCTTCTTCTTCGTCGGCCTGCTTGCGCATGGCTTCCAGGTCAACCGGCAGCATGGTGGTGATGTACTCACCCTCGCTGAGCGGCAGCAGGTTGACCAGCGGACGACCACGGGCAGCGCGGGACGCTTCCGGAATCTCGTAGGTCTTGAGCCAGTACACCTTGCCTTTGCTGGAGAACATCAGCAGCGTGGTGTGGCTGTTGGCGACCAGCAGGTGAGCGATGTAGTCCTCATCCTTGACGCCGGTGGCCGACTTGCCCTTGCCGCCACGACGCTGGGCCTGGTACACGGCCAGCGGCTGGGTCTTGGCGTAGCCACCGTGGGAGATGGTCACCACGCGCTCTTCTTCAGGAATCATGTCGCCGAGGGTCAGATCCAGGCGCGCGTCGAGAATCTCGGTGCGGCGCACGTCGCCGTATTCGGCGCGGATCAGTTCCAGCTCTTCGCGGATCACTTCCATCAGGCGCGTGGCGCTGTTGAGGATGCGGATCAGCTCGCCGATCTGAGTCAGGATTTCCTGATACTCGGTCAGCAGTTTTTCGTGTTCCAGACCAGTCAGGCGGTGCAGGCGCAGTTCCAGAATGGCCTGAGCCTGTTCCGGCGACAGGAAGTACTTGCCGTCACGCAGGCCGTATTGCGGGTCGAGGTTTTCCGGGCGGGACGATTCGGCGCCTGCGCGCTCGATCATTTCCACCACGGCGCTCGATTCCCACGGCGTGTTGACCAGGCCTTCCTTCGCTTCGGCCGGGGTCGGCGACGCCTTGATCAGCTCGATGACCGGGTCGATGTTCGACAGGGCCACGGCCTGGCCTTCGAGGATGTGCGCACGCTCGCGGGCCTTGCGAAGTTCGAAGACGGTACGGCGGGTGACCACTTCGCGGCGGTGACGGATGAACGCTTCCAGCAGGTCCTTGAGGTTGAGGATCCGCGGGCGACCGTCGATCAGCGCGACGATGTTGATGCCGAACACGCTCTGCAGCTGGGTCTGGGCGTAGAGGTTGTTGAGGATGACTTCTGGCACTTCGCCGCGGCGCAGCTCGATGACCACGCGCATGCCGTCCTTGTCGGACTCGTCGCGCAGCTCGGTGATGCCTTCGAGCTTCTTCTCCTTGACCAGCTCGGCGATCTTCTCGATCAGACGCGCCTTGTTCAGCTGGTACGGCAGCTCGGTGATGACGATCTGCTGGCGGCCACCGACCTTGTCGATGTCCTCCACCGTGGAGCGGGCACGCATGTAGATGCGACCGCGACCGGTCTTGTAGGCCTCGACGATACCGGCACGGCCGTTGATGATGCCCGCTGTCGGGAAATCGGGGCCGGGGATGTACTGCATCAGCTCGTCGACGGTCAGGTCGCTGTTGTCGATCAGCGCCAGGCAGCCGTCGATGACCTCGCCCAGGTTGTGCGGCGGAATGTTGGTCGCCATGCCCACGGCGATACCGCTGGAGCCGTTGACCAGCAGGTTGGGAATGCGGGTCGGCATGACCGCCGGGATCTGCTCGGTGCCGTCGTAGTTGGGCACCCAGTCGACGGTTTCCTTGTGCAGGTCCGAGAGCAGCTCGTGGGCCAGCTTGGTCATGCGCACTTCGGTGTATCGCATGGCCGCGGCGTTGTCGCCGTCCACCGAACCGAAGTTGCCCTGGCCGTCTACCAGCAGGTAGCGCAGGGAGAAAGGTTGCGCCATGCGCACGATGGTGTCGTAGACAGCGGTGTCGCCGTGGGGGTGGTACTTACCGATGACGTCACCGACCACACGGGCGGATTTCTTGTACGGCTTGTTCCAGTCGTTACCCAGTTCGCTCATCGCGTAGAGGACACGCCGGTGCACGGGCTTCAAGCCATCGCGCGCATCGGGCAGAGCTCGTCCGACGATGACGCTCATCGCGTAGTCGAGGTAGGACTGTTTCAGCTCGTCTTCGATATTGACCGGGAGGATTTCTTTGGCCAGTTCGCCCATGAGAAGCCTGATTCCTTTTTCTGGTGAAACCTCGCACATCCATCCGGGATGAACGAAGCTCGCCGCCGCCGGCCTGTGCCTGGCGACGACTTACGACAAATCAGCGAGTTAAGCCATGGATTTGCGCAATGAAGAGGGCCGCATTGCGCCCTCCTGGAAACCGCCGGATATTACCACAATCGCCGTCAGGCACGAACTGTTTGAAGGCCTTGAAAGTGAGCCATTTGGCCATTAGGGGCCTGAGAAGGGCTTACAGGGCCCGACAGACCTCACCCGGACAGGCGGTATTAGTGCCTGCCACGGGATCAATGCAGGCGCTTACGGCACATCAGCTGGGCCATTTTGGCCGTGTCGGGGCGTTCGACGATGCCTTTTTCGGTCACGATGGCATCGATCAGGTCGGCGGGCGTCACATCGAACACCGGGTTGAACGCATCGACATCGGCGCCGACCCGCTGCCCGTTCAGTTCGAGCAACTCACTGGCGGCGCGCTCTTCGAGCAGGATGTCCTCGCCGCTGGCCAGGTTCATGTCGATGGTCGAACTGGGCGCCACCACCATGAAACGCACGCCGTGATGCATGGCGGCGACCGCCAGGTGATAGGTGCCGATCTTGTTGGCGACGTCGCCGTTGGCGGTGATCCGGTCGGCGCCGACGATGACCCAGGTGATGCCCTTGGTTTTCATCAGGTGTGCCGCCGCAGAATCCGCCGTCACCGTGACCGGCACGTCCTCATTGGCCAGCTCCCACGCCGTCAGCCGCGAACCCTGCAGCCAGGGCCGGGTTTCGCCGGCGTAGACGCGCTCGATCATGCCTTCTATATAAGCAGCGCGAATCACCCCGAGCGCCGTCCCGAAACCGCCGGTGGCCAGCGCGCCGGTGTTGCAGTGGGTGAGCACGGTCTGCAGGTTGCCCTGGTGTTTGCGCATCAACTCGGCGCCCAGTTGCGCCATGGTCAGGTTGGCTTCGCGGTCGCTTTCATGAATTGCCAGCGCCTCGGCTTCCATCACCGCGCGCGGGTCCTCGGAATCCTTCAGGCGATAGAGGCGCTCGCGCATGCGGTTCAGCGCCCAGAACAGGTTGACGCCGGTGGGCCGGGCGTTGACCAGCAGATCGAAGTCTTCTTCAAGGGCCATCTGCCAGTCGCTGCCCGCCGCATAGCGTTCGATGACCCCCAGCACCAGGCCATAGGCGGCCGCGATGCCGATGGCCGGCGCCCCGCGCACGACCATGCTGGCGATCGCGTCGGCAACACCGGTGGCGGTGTCGTAGGCCAGCCAGCGCTGCTCATGGGGCAGCGCCCGTTGATCCAGCAGATACAGCGTGCCGTCCTGCCAATCGATGGCCTTCACTTTCTCCGCAGCCAGTAGTCGATCGCGCATTGCACACCCCACATGATGATTTTGAAAAGCACAAGCCAAGGAATCAAATAGCCAGCAACTGAAAAAAGCCGCGGATTATAGCGAGCCGTCCATCCGGACGCTCGGGTATACTTCGCCCTCCCCGTAATGACCCACTGGATGCCGCACCATGCCCCACTCCGCTGCACCGCTCGACCTGCTGTTGCTGCCGGACTGGCTGGTACCGGTCGAACCCGCTGGCGTGGTCCTGCAACAGCACGGCATCGGTATTCGTGACGGTCTCATTGCCTACATCGGCCCGAAAGCCGAAGCCTTGCGGCAAAATGCCATAGAAGTCCGCGAATTGCCCGGGATGTTGCTCGCCCCCGGCCTGATCAACGCCCACGGCCACGCCGCGATGACGCTGTTCCGTGGCCTGGCGGACGACCTGCCCTTGATGACCTGGCTCAAGGAGCACATCTGGCCGGCCGAAGCCAAATGGGTAGACGAGGATTTCGTCCGCGACGGCACCGACATCGCCATCGCCGAACAGCTCCAGGGCGGCATCACCTGTTTCTCTGACATGTATTTCTTCCCAAAGGTCGCCGCCGAGCGCGTGCACAACAGCGGCATGCGCGCGCAGATCACCGTCCCGGTGCTGGACTTTCCGATCCCCGGCGCGCGCAACGCCGACGAATCGCTGCACATCGGCGTCGAGTTGTTCAGCGACCTGGCGCATCACGACCGCATCCGAATCGCCATGGGCCCGCACGCGCCTTACACCGTCAGCGATGAGAACCTGGAAAAGATCCGGGTGATCGCCGACGAACTGGACGCGATGATTCAGATGCATGTCCACGAAACCGCCTTTGAAGTGCACGAAGCCGTGCAGCAGCGCCAGGAGCGCCCGCTCGCCCGCCTGCAACGCCTGGGTCTGCTGGGCCCGCGTTTTCAGGCGGTGCACATGACCCAAATCAGCGATGACGACCTGGCGATGCTGGTGGAAAGCAACTCCAGCGTGATTCACTGCCCCGAATCGAATCTCAAGCTGGCCAGTGGCTTCTGCCCGGTGGAGCGCCTGTGGCAGGCCGGGGTCAACGTCGCCGTGGGCACCGACGGCGCCGCCAGCAACAATGACCTGGACCTGCTCGGCGAAACCCGCACGGCCGCGCTGCTGGCCAAGGCCGTCGCCGGCTCGGCCACGGCGCTCGACGCCCACCGCGCACTGCGCATGGCCACCTTGAACGGCGCCCGCGCGCTGGGCATCGACGACATCACCGGTTCACTGCAGCTCGGCAAGGCGGCCGACATGGTGGCCTTCGACCTGTCGTCGCTTGCACAGCAACCCATTTACGACCCGGTGTCACAACTTATCTACGCCAGCGGCCGCGACTGTGTCAGTCACGTCTGGGTCGCGGGCAAGCAACTGGTGCAGGACAAGCGTCTGACGCGAATGGATGAACAGGCTCTGACCCGAACCGCCAGGGCCTGGGGCAACCGCATCGCCGTTCGCTCCTGAATCGAGAGCATCTGAACCGACAGCATCGTCACATTGCCGCGCGATCATGGCCAGACGCCGTGATCGGCCTACGAAATTCAAGCTTAGAGGGATACACATGAGCAACGTCGACCACGCCGAAATCGCCAAATTCGAAGCCCTGGCCCATCGTTGGTGGGACCGCAACAGCGAATTCAAGCCGCTGCACGACATCAACCCGCTGCGGGTGAACTGGATCGACGAGCGCGTGAGCCTGGCCGGCAAGAAAGTGCTGGACGTCGGTTGCGGCGGCGGCATCTTGAGCGAAGCCATGGCCCTGCGCGGCGCGACCGTCACCGGCATCGACATGGGCGAAGCGCCACTGGCCGTGGCCCAGCTGCATCAGCTCGAATCCGGGGTGAACGTCGAGTACCGGCAGATCACCGCCGAGGCCCTGGCCGAGGAAATGCCCGAGCAGTTCGACGTGGTCACTTGCCTTGAGATGCTCGAGCACGTGCCCGATCCGTCTTCGGTTATTCGCGCCTGCTACAAGATGGTCAAGCCGGGCGGTCAGGTGTTCTTCTCCACCATCAACCGCAACCCGAAGGCGTACCTGTTCGCCATCATCGGCGCCGAGTACATCATGAACCTGCTGCCGCGCGGCACCCACGACTTCAAGAAATTCATCCGCCCATCCGAGCTGGGCGCCTGGAGCCGCAATGCCGGGCTTGAAGTGAAAGACATCATCGGCCTGACCTACAACCCGCTGACCAAGCACTACAAGCTGGCCGCGGACGTCGACGTCAACTACATGATCCAGACGCTGCGGGGGGACTGAGCCATGCCTTTGAGAGCGGTTCTTTTCGACATGGACGGCACGCTGCTGGACACCGCGCCGGACTTCATCGCCATCTGTCAGGCGATGCTGGCCGAACGGGGTTTTCCCCAGGTCGATGACAAACTGATTCGCGATGAAATCTCCGGCGGCGCCAAGGCGATGGTCTCGGCGGCGTTCGCCATGTCGCCAAACGAGCCGGAATTCGAGGCGCTGCGCCTGGAGTTCCTGGAGCGTTACCAGAAAGACTGCGCCGTACACAGCAAGCTGTTCGACGGCATGGCAGAGCTTTTGGCCGATATCGAGAAGTCCAAGCTGATCTGGGGCGTGGTGACCAACAAGCCGGTGCGTTTTGCCCAGCCGATCATGGAGCAGTTGGGGCTGGACACCCGTTCGGCGGTGCTGATCTGCCCCGACCACGTGACCCGCACCAAGCCCGACCCCGAGCCGATGCTGTTGGCCTGCAAGCTGCTGGACCTGGACCCGGCCAGCGTGCTGTTCGTGGGCGATGACTTGCGCGATATCGAGTCCGGCCGCGACGCCGGCACCAAAACCGCGGCCGTGCGTTACGGCTATATTCATCCCCACGACAACCCGGATCACTGGGGCGCGGACGTGGTGGTGGATCACCCGCTGGAACTGCGCCGGGTGCTGGATAACGCGCTGTGTAGCTGCTGAAATCGGTGTAGATGAACGCGATCCCTCTGTAGGAGCGAATTCATTCGCGAACGATTTGCCAGGCAATACATCTCTGTCGCCTGACCCATTTTCGCGAATGAATTCGCTCCTACGGAAGACCGCCTCGGCCTGATAGAAATCAAACACGCAAGGATCTGCCCATGCTCAACTACTCCGCCCGCCCCGAGCTGCTCAAGGATCGCGTCATTCTGGTCACCGGCGCAGGTCGCGGGATTGGTGCTGCCGCAGCCAGAACCTACGCCGCCCACGGCGCGACGGTGCTGCTGCTGGGAAAGACCGAGGCCAATCTCGCGGCGCTGTATGACGAGATCGAAGCCGCAGGCCATCCTCAGCCGGTGGTGATCCCGTTCAACCTGGAAACCGCCCTGCCCCATCAATACGATGAGCTGGCCGCGATGATCGAAGCCGAGTTCGGGCGGCTCGACGGTTTGCTGCACAACGCCTCGATCATCGGCCCGCGCACGCCGCTGGAACAATTGTCGGGCGAGCATTTCATGCGGGTGATGCACATCAACGTCAACGCCACCTTCATGCTCACCGCCACGCTGCTGCCGCTGCTGAAATTGTCTGCCGATGCATCGGTGGTGTTCACGTCCAGCAGCGTGGGTCGCAAGGGCCGCGCGTACTGGGGTGCCTACGGGGTCTCGAAGTTCGCCACCGAAGGCCTGATGCAGACGTTGGCCGACGAGCTGGAAGATGTGGCCTCGGTGCGCGCCAACAGCATCAACCCTGGCGCCACCCGCACCGACATGCGCGCCCAGGCGTACCCGGCGGAAAACCCGCTGAACAACCCGACGCCCGAGGAGATCATGCCGGTGTATCTGTATCTGATGGGGCCCGACAGCGCGGGGATCAATGGTCAGGCGTTTGATGCGCAGAAGAAGAAATGATCGGTCTCAAGATCAAGATCAAGAGCGCTCTTCCTAACGTCAGATCTGTTTCGACTTCGTCGAGTTACTTGGAAAAGACACCCAAGTAACCAAGGTGTCCTGCTCCTGGCTTGGGTCTGACTTCGTCAGACTTCCTGAACGAAGG
>NZ_JBWXNG010000016.1:0-177913 GCF_056627435.1 Pseudomonas sp. 2 | reverse complement strand
TGGGCCCGGCGCGAAAGGGCCATCCATGGCCCACGCGCCTCTCGCGACATCCTGTCGCTCGTCCCACTCCACATCGCCTGCGTTCGGCCTGCACCCAAGTCGCGATTGGTGGTGTCTGGGCTATTGCGCTCAAAGATCAAAAGCAACGGCAGATCAAAAGCGATTGAGCGACACCGTCCGTAGCAGCACGGCTTGCCGGCGGGGCGATCTTGAGGGCGACCCGCGGGCAAGCCCGGCTGCTACGGGACGGCATACACTGCGCGCTTTTGATTTGGCTTTTGATCTTCGTACGCAAACCTCACAAACACCACAAAACGCGACTTGGGTGCAGGCTGAATGGAGGTCTCGCGGAGTGGGTCGAGCCGCATGGATGCGGCGCGAGGCGCGGGGCCATGGATGGCCCATTCGCGCCGGGCCCACGGAGCGGGACCTTCGTTCAGGAAGTCCGACGAAGTCAGACCCAAACCAGGAGCAAGACCCCTTGGTTACTTGGGGGTCTTTTCCAAGTAACTCGACGAAGTCGAAACAGGTCTGACGTTAGGAAGAACGCTCTTGGTCTTGATCTTCAGATTTGTATCCCACTGTATCAACCCCCCTCCCAGACACGTACCGACCCAATTCCCCATCCCCCGCGACACATCCGCGATACCTCTGAATCGTTGAATAGCCTCTATCGCCACACACAACCTTCAACGCATTCGGAGAGCATCATGAACTTCAAAAACATCTCGATCGCCACCCTGTTCGCCGCCCTGAGCCTGGGCGCTGTTGCTGCCCATGCGCAGGATCAGATCAAACCGATGACCTACACGTACGGCGACCACCTGGACATCAAGAAAGTCATCTCCTCCCACGAAGGCACCACCCCTGCGTGCAGCGTCGTGACCTCGCAACTGACCTACTTGGACTCGATGGACCAGACCCACGTCCTGGACTACCAGAGCTTCTCCGGCGGCTGCCACGACAACTGATCATCGACCCCGACGGGCGCGCTCAAGTGACCGCGCCCTCAACGCACACAGCAGGTAGTCCTTATGTTGCTCATCGCATTTCTGGGCGGGATCGTCACGGTTCTGAGCCCCTGCATCCTTCCCGTGGTGCCGTTCCTGTTCGCCCGCGCCGACCGCTCGGCATCTTCGGTGCTGCTGACCCTGCTGGGTCTGTCCCTGACCTTCGCTCTGGTCTCAAGCCTGGCCGTGGTGAGCAGCGACTGGGTGGTGACCGCCAACGGCATCGGCCGGCACATCGCCCTGGTGGTGCTGGTGCTGTTCGCGCTGTCGCTGCTGTCGGCCAGGATCGGCCACTGGCTGACCTGGCCGCTGGTGACCCTCGGTAATCGTCTGGATCCCGCCACCCGCCGCCTGTCCGGTCCGTCCGCTTCGCTGCTGATCGGTGTCGCCACCGGGCTGTTGTGGGCGCCGTGTGCCGGGCCGATTCTGGGGATCATTCTGACCGGCGCCATGCTGCAGGGCCCGAGCGCGCAAACCAGCCTGTTGCTGCTGGCCTATGGCCTGGGCAGTGCGGTGTCCCTGGGGGCGCTGATCTTTGCCGGACGCGGTCTGGTGGCGCGCATGAAGCTCTCGCTGCCGGTCACTGCCTGGCTGCGTCGTGGCGCAGGGCTGGCGGCATTGGTGGTCGCGGTGACCATCGCCAGCGGTTCGCAGAATCAGCTGCTGGCTGGCACCTCGTCGCAAGGTGCAGCAGCGGTGGAGCAGGGCCTGCTCAGTGGCGTGCCCAAGGTCATCGATTACCTGGTCGACAGCGTCAAGGCCGCTACCGCGCCGGACGTCAGTGAGAAGGGTGAAATGCCGTCGTTGTCCGGCGCCGTGCAATGGCTCAACTCGCCGCCCCTGAGCAAGGAGTCGCTGCGTGGCAAAGTGGTGCTGGTGGACTTCTGGACCTTCGACTGCATCAACTGCCAGCACAGCATTCCGTACGTCAACGAATGGGCGAAGAAGTACGAGAAGGACGGCCTGGTGGTGATCGGTGTGCACACCCCCGAGTATCCCTACGAGCGGGTCATCGACAACGTGCGCAAGAATGTGCAGAAGCTGGGCCTGAACTACCCGATCGCCATCGACAACGACTACGCCATCTGGCGCGCGTTCGGCAATCAGTACTGGCCTGCGCACTACCTGATCGATGCACAGGGCCAGATCCGTTACACCCACTTCGGCGAAGGCAGCTACGACACCCAGGAACAGGTGATCCAGCAACTGCTCGCCGAAGCCAAGGCCAGCGCCAACAAGGGTTGAGGCGGGTCAGACCATGCGGCGCACGGTGTTGTCCTTGCGCACGAAGTGATGCCAGAGGGCTGCAATCACGTGCAGCCCGATGACGTAATAGAAGATCGTCCCCAGCAGCACATGGAAGTGCTCCAGCGACTCGGCAGTGTCCTTGGCAATGCCGAACGGTGCCGGGATGCTCAGCGAGGTCAACGGAATCGGCAAGGCCCCGCGCTCCAGCAACACGGTGAACAGCCCCAGCAGCGGTTGCGCGAACAGAAAGGCGTACAACGCGTAATGCGAAAGCGTCGCTGCCACGCGCAGGGCACCTTCCAGCGGCGGGGTGATGCCCGGTGGTGTATGGCGATGGCGCTCGGCGATGCGAAACCAGGCCATGACGAATACCACGATCCCCACCCAGAAATGGCTCTGTACCACCAGGGCGCGCAGGTCGGTGCCTTTGGCGAACTGGCTGCGGCTGAGGATCAGCGCATAGGCCAGCACGATCAGCACGGCCATGACCCAATGAAACCAGCGAGCCCTGTAGCTGTAGCGTTCGAAAGTGTCAGGTGTATTCACGATAGGTCCCTCGGTTTCTGATTATAAGGCGGCATTGTGCCTTGTCTTTATGAACACTGGCAGCGTCCGGGGTTTCGAGGCAGGGACAATTGCTTTCAACGTGCCAGTATTTTTGTTGTGCTAGCGGCAGAAACATGTCAGTCACCGCTGTCAGAAAGTTAGCGATTTATAAAGTCTCGTTTGTTTTACGTTGCTTCATTCAATTGATGTTATTCAAATGAGTGGTTGAATCGATATTGAATTGCTTTGTAATGTGCATTCTAAATAACGATATTTTTATAATTATTCATAATTAGCAATCCATCAAAACGCGTTTGACAGGTCACTCCCTTGGATCCATCTTTATCTGCGACGGTTCAGCGTCCCCGACTATCGGTCTGAACAGACTGGCATTTTGCCCGGCGCCTTGGGGCCCTCATCAACACTTACCCAATTTTGTATACAGGACTCTTGACATGGATGTCCCGGGATTCGCTTGTCTTTTAAAACACAACAATATGGATTCGGAAGTCTGGTGGGATTCATCACCCAGTGCCTGTGCGCCCTTCAAACTTCGCATGTTTTCGTTATATCCGGAGATGCGCGCTTATATAGAAAACTTGCTGGGTGAACCTTTTTCGCGCCACAGCGGGGATTTTTCCGGTGCCACCACCAACCCGCGGCTAATTACCCGGACGGTCGTGGACAACAGCGGCAAATGGGAGGATTACCTCGACGGCCTGTCGATCAGCTTGTCCTGCGCCGAAAAGGCTCGCCGGGTGTATGACCAGGCCGTGGTCGAAGGGGCCAATCAGCTGTATCCGCTGTGGGTGTCGTCCGGGCAGAGGCTGGGCTGGCTGTCGGCGCAGATCGACGGCGGCGAGCGGATGAGCGAAGGACTGCTGTTTGCGCGCGGCATGCAGCTGGCGAGCCTGGCGCCGAACGTCATGGTCAAGGTGCCCGGCAGTGAACAAGGCTATCGCGCCATCGAACAGCTGGTGGCGCTGGGCTGTTCGGTGAACAACACCTTCTGCTTCACGGTGTCCCAGGCCGCGGCTTGCCTGAAGGCCATCCATAACGGCCGCTTGCGCGCTCAGGTTCAGGGGGTGAGCACCGAACATGCTCGCTACGTCATCAGTTTCATGATCGGTCGTTTGGGCGCCGAGCCCGAGTTCGAGCGCCAGGCCGCGCAACGTCGCCTGCACCTGACCGCGGCCGACCGGCGCTGGGCTGAGCTTGCGGTGTATCAGGCGATTCAGGCGCTGTTGCGGCGCTGGCAGACCCCGGCGCGGCTGTTGCTGTGCAGCCTGAAGATCGACACCGACGTGCGCGGGCGTGAGCACTGCTGGCACCTACAACGCACCGGCGCCGACACCACGCTCTATACCCTGACGCCGCAGATCGTCGAGTTTCTGATCCGCCGCCAGCAACAGCATCAGCCGGTCCACCCGGCGAGCGACTGGGTGCAGGTGCCCAACCGCGTGCTCAATCGTCTGGTGGCGATTCCTTATTTCAACCAGGCGTATTTCGAGGGCGATCTGGCACCCGCTGATTTTTCTCGGCATCCGGCATTTCTCACTGCCAGTCAGGACGCCCGCGAAGGCCAGGAATGTTTGCTGGCGTTCGTCAAGGGCGCCAGCGGCGGCGGGGGCGTTCCGGCCATGTGGCCGGTGCTCGGGATGCCCATGGAGCGTGCCTCTTGAAGCGCATGATCGCCTTGTGGGCCCATCCAAGGTCGCGCTCGACGGCACTGGAGCGGGTGTTTATCGAACGGGGCGATTTCGAGGTCTTCCACGAGCCCTTCGCCCACGTGGCGTTCGATGAGCAGTCGGCCATCCCCCACGACGATCTGGACTGTGGCCTGCCGCGCACCTACGAAGGGGTCAAGGCACTGCTGCGCAGCACGCGCCAGACCTGCAACGTTTTCCATAAGGACATGTGTTACCACTGCCTGGATGAGCTCAAGGCCGACCCCGAGTTTCTGCTCGAGCAACAGCATGTGTTCATTATCCGCGAGACCGCACGGGCCATCGTCTCGCACCACGCGATGTTCGCCCAGATGCCCATGGCTGCCATTGGCCATCGGGCGCTGTACGAGATCTTCTGTCAGGTGACCCGGCTCACCGGAAAGATTCCCTACGTGGTCAACGGTGACGATCTGGCCAGGCAGCCCGAACCGACCCTGCGCAAGCTCTGCGACTACCTGCAGCTGGAGTTCCTGCCCGATAGCCTGCACTGGCAGCCCTCCTGCCCCGAGCAGTGGAAGGCCTGGCGCAGCTGGCACAAGGAGGCCGAGCACAGTTCGCGCATCTTCGCTCCTGACAGTGCATTCGATGCACAGCTGCTCGACCAGCACCCCCGCCTGATGACCTATTACCAGGCTCACCGACCTTTCTACGAGCGCATGAACCAGTTCGTGCAGCAGGGACACGCATGAAAAAAATCGTCATCACCGGCGCTGCCAACGGCATCGGCAGGGCCACAGCGATCGCCTGCGTGGAGGCGGGCTTCTTCGTCATTGCCGCCGACAAGGACCGCCTTGGGCTGCAGGCGTTGCAACGGGATTTGCCGCCGCACCGGCTGGAAACCCATTTGGTCGACTTCGCCGAGCCTGCGGTGTACCAGACATTCATCGGCAACCTCTACGAGGTCCACAAGCATCGCAGCCTGCACGGGCTGGTCAACAACGCCGGGGTCTACAACGGCAAGAGCGTGTACGACTACAGCGACCGAGACATGGAGGAAATGTGGGCGGTGAACCTCAAGTCGCTGGTCTACCTGTCCAAGGACTTCGCCAGGCACGAACTGCAGGCCCAGCACTCACGCAGTATCGTCAACATCACTTCGGTGGCGGGGGAGGTCGGCAGCATGGACGCGCTGTATGGCGCCACCAAGGCCGGGGTCATCGGCCTGACCAAGGCCAATGCCTGGAATTTCGCGCCTCGGGTGCGCGTCAACGCGGTGTCTCCCGCGCTGGTGCGCAACACGTCGATTCATGACCGTATCCCCGCCCATCGGTGCAAGGAATACGAGCGACAGGAAATCCTCGATGAGCCCATCGAGCCTCAGGGCGTGGCTGATGTGATCATGTTTCTGCTGTCTGACCACAGCCGCCACCTGACCGGGAAGGTGATCCCGGTGGACAACGGCGCCTATCCCCGCTGACGCGGCCGGCACCGAATAACGACAAGGAGGACGCGACATGCAACGCAAAAAGTTGTTGATCGTCGGCGGCGGCAATCTGTGCCTGCAGATTCTGCAGATTCTCGCGCTGCGCAATCAGTTCGAGTTTCACGTGGCCAGCCGCAACCTGGAGCAGGTCACGCGCTTGTGCAATCTGATCCGCTTGGCCGCCTTGCAGCAGGACGTGCAGGTGCGCATCCAGCCGTGGGAAATGGACCTCACGGAATTTGCCATCGAGCGCAATGCCAACACCCTTTCCAGAATCAGGCCGGACATCATTCTCAACTGCGCCTCGCTGCAGTCCTGGCGCGTCATCACGCAACTGCCCAAGGCCACGTTCGAGGCGCTCGATCAGGCGCAACTCGGGCCCTGGCTGCCCATGCATCTGGCGCCGGCCTACGCCCTGATGCGTGCGGTCAAGCAGTCGTGTCCCAGGGCACTGGTGGTCAATGCGGCGTTTCCCGATGCGGTCAATGCGGTGCTGTTCAAAGTCGGCCTGGCGCCGGACGTGGGCGTGGGCAACATCGCCAATCTGGTGCCGGCCACGCGCTGCGCCATTGCCCGGCTGGCGCGCTGCGAGCCGCTGCAAGTCTGCGTCAAGCTGGTCGGCCAGCACTTCTTCAGCCATTACGTGCCGCGCCGGGGGCTGCCAGCCCAGGCCCATTTCAATCTGAGTTACTGGATCGACGGCCGTGAATGCAGCGATGAGTTCGAGCCAGCGGCCATCTTTGCCATTGTCGCCGAGCACTTCCGTCGTCTGGGTGGCGTCGATGGCCAGTACCTGACCGCCATGTCGGCGATCCGCGTGGTGGAAAACCTGTTCGCCGCGGAAGAAGTGCATGTTCATGCCCCTGGCCCTCATGGCCTGCCGGGCGGTTACCCGGTCAAGGTCGGCATGGGCCAGGTGTTGCTGGGGCTGCCCTATGGCGTCACCCGTGAGGAGGCGATCGGCCTGAACGAGGCCGGGCAGCGTCAGGACGGCATCGAATCGATTCTCGCCGATGGCACTGTGGTGTTCGGGCGCCCGCAGATGGGCGTCATGGAACAGATGCTGGGTTTCTTCATGCCGCAAATGAAGGTGTCGGACGCCGCGCAATACGCACAGGAACTGGGGCGCAAGTATCAGGCGTTTGCCACGAGTGTCCACCAACAGGGAGTCAGCAGCCATGTCAGTCAGCAACACGCTTTCACTCGTCGTGCCGGTTGAGATGAACGACCAGGCCAGTGATCAGGACTATGCCCAACAGTATTGCGCCGACTTCGTGGCCCGCTGGGACGAGCTGATCGACTGGAAGAAACGCGCGGCAGGAGAGGGCTCATTTTTTTCCGACCTTCTGCTCAGGGCGGGTGCCTGTCGGGTCCTTGATGTATCCACCGGTACAGGCTTTCATGCGGTGCAGTTGCGCCGGGCGGGGTTCGACGTGGTGGCCTGCGATGGCAGCCGGACCATGTTCGAGCGGGCCAGGGTCAACTTTGCCCGCCACAGGCTCGACATCCCTCTACTGCGTCTGGACTGGCAGCGCCTGAGCTCCGAATTGCTTTGTACGTTCGATGCTGTGGTATGCCTGGGCAGCTCGTTGTGCCACCTGTTCGACGAGGCCGAGCGAGTCGAGGTGCTCAAGCGCTTTCGCAGCCTGCTCAAGCCTGGCGGCGTGTTGCTGATCGACCAGCGCAACTTTCAGGCGATTCTCGGCGGCCATTTCTCCTCTTCCGGCCGCTATTACTACTGCGGCAAGAGCGCCAGGGTCAGCCTCGGTGAACTCACCCCCTCGTTGTGCGAGTTCGTTTACACCTTCAACGATGGTGCCTGCTTCAGGCTGCGGGTATTTCCGCTCCTGCCGGAGCAATTGCGCAAAGAGATGGCGATGGCGGGGTTCGAGGTGGGCAAGAGCTTTGGCGATTTCAAGCACGTCTACGACCCGATGCGCGCCGACTTCATCATTCATCAGGCTTTTGCCTGACCTCAAAAGCCAGGGAGGCTTTGCCATGAACATCCAGACCGTGCCCTCGGGCGCGCACAACAATCTGTTCGCCTACGCGTTCACCCAGCAAACGGCCCCCGAGGGCCAGCCGACGCCCCATGTCATCTGGTTGACCGGCGTGTCTGCTGCCGGCAAGTCGACCATTGCCGACAGCCTCAACCCGGTACTCAAGGCCCGAGGTCTGCGCACCTGCATTCTGGACGGTGACTCGGTACGCAGCGGCCTTTGTCGGGACCTGGGCTTTACTGACCAGGACCGTGACGAAAACGTGCGCCGTGTCGCGGAAGTCGCAGCGCTGATGGCCGATGCGGGGCTGACCGTCATGGTGGCGCTGATCTCGCCCACCTGCGCCTGCCGTCACCATGCGCGTTCGATCATCGGCAACGAGCGCTTCGTCGAAGTCTTTGTCGATGCGCCGTTGGCGGTGGCGGAGGCGCGCGATCCCAAGGGCCTGTACAAGCGCGCCAGATGCGGCGATATCCGCGGTTTTACCGGGGTCGACTCGGTGTATGAGCCGCCGGTCTTTCCCGAGCTGCACATTCGCAGCGATCAGGTCAGCGTCGCCTGCGCCGTGGAGATGATCGACGACTGGCTGCGCCACTCCAGGGGTGAGTGAAGGTCCCGTCACACTCATTTGAATAGTCAGTCGTCCGAAAGCGCTTCAAAATCGCCCGTCTCTGCCATTATTGAGTGGTAAGCCACTGCTGGGGGACGGGCGATGTCTATCGGTCAGTTGAAGATCAATGCCATTCGTCTGGTCGGCGGCGTGGCCGTGCTCGACTTTCTCAATACCTGTGACGGCCGCCGGCCGGGCAGTGGATTGGGCGAAGTGGTCGACAAACTGTCGAGCCTGGAAGACATCGTCCACTGGTTTCACCATGCGGGGCTGATCTCAGCCGCCGAGCATGAACAGCTGGTGCAGGTGGTGGACCAATCGTCCTGGCACAGCATCACGGCCTTCAAACAACTGATCGCCTTTCGTGAGTCGCTTTACCGTGTATTTCTGCCTCTGGCCTTGGGTCAGCCCGCCGATCCGCAAAGCCTTGATGAGCTGAACACCGCTCTGGCTACAACCAGCGCCCGACGCCGGGTAGTGCCAATGCCGGGCGGGTTCGTCTGGCGCTGGCTGCCCTGCGATTCGCTCGAATCGATGACCCAGGGATTCATCGGCCGCATGGCGGTGCAGGCCGCTGCACTGCTGACATCGCCCGATCTTGCCCGACTCAAGGCCTGCGCCACGCCCAATTGCGACTGGCTGTTCATCGACACCTCGAAAAACGGCCGTCGGCGCTGGTGTCAGATGAATGTCTGCGGTGCGCGGGAAAAGGCCAGGCGCGCTGTCAGTCATTTCTAGCAACATTCCTCCGACCCGCTGCGCGACGAAAAACACGGAACCTGGCTTTCAGCGAGGCTTCATATCCTTTGTTCACGGCCGCCATGGCATGGGGCGTGGTGCAAAGGACAGAAGAGCACTTGCATGAGCGATATCCGTATTGGCATCTCCGGCTGGCGCTATGTGCCATGGCGCGGTGATTTCTACCCGCAAGGCCTGGCCCAGAAAAACGAACTGAAATTCGCCTCCAGGGCGGTGAACAGCATTGAAATCAATGGCTCGTTCTACTCCCTGCAGTCGCCGGAGCTGTATGCCCGCTGGTATGCCGATACGCCCGAAGGCTTCGTTTTCAGCCTCAAGGCGCCGCGTTACATCACCCATGTCAAACGCCTGAACGACATCGACGAGGCGCTGGCCAACTTCTTCGCCTCGGGCCTCTTTCAGTTGAAGGAAAAACTGGGGCCGATCCTCTGGCAATTCCCGCCGAGCTTCAAGTTCGATGCCGAGCGTTTCGAGCATTTTCTGCAGCGTTTGCCCCACGACGGCAAGGCGGCGAAGGCCTGCGCCAAACATTGCGCGGAGCGCATGGAAAAGCCCGGCTACCTGGACATCCCCGGCAAGGCGCGAGTGCGCCACGCGGTGGAAATCCGCCACCCGAGTTTTGCCGTGGCCGAGTTCATTGCCCTGCTGCGCAAACACAAGGTCGCGCTGGTCGTTGCCGATACGGCAGGCAAGTGGCCGTATCTGGAAGACCTGACCTGCGATTTCGTTTACCTGCGCCTGCACGGCGACAAGGCGCTCTACGCCAGTGGTTACACGAAAGCCGCGCTCAAGCGTTGGGGTGATCGCATCGACGCCTGGCGTCAGGGCGCACAGCCCGACGACGCGCATCTGGCCAGCGACAAGGCGATGCGGGCACGCGAGTCGCGGGATGTGTTCTGTTACTTCGACAACGACATCAAGGTGCGCGCGCCCTATGACGCGCGGGCGCTGCTGGCGCGTTTCAAACTGACGGACGGGCTGCCGGTCGCCCCGGGCGATCTGCAAGGAGTGACGTTTTGAACAGCGTTTCCAGCAGCGCGCCTGCCGCCCATGACGCGGCGCAACGGCGAGCGCCGACAGCGACTCGCATCACGCTGCATGTGCTGACCATGAACATGCACATGGGCTTCGGTTTTCTCAACCGCCGTTTCATCCTCCCGGAGTTGCGCGATGCGATGCGCGCAGCCTCCGCCGATGTAGTGTTCCTGCAAGAGGTGCACGGCGAGCAACAGAGCCATGCGCAGAAGGTGAAAGACTGGCCGACGATTTCCCAGTACGAGTTTCTCGCCGACAGCATGTGGACGGACTTCGCCTACGGTCGCAATGCGGTGTATCCCCATGGCCATCACGGCAATGCTCTGCTGTCCAAGTACCCTATCGTGCGCCATGAAAACCTCGACATCTCGATCCTCGGCACCGAGGAGCGCGGCCTGTTGCATTGCGTGCTGCAGGTGCCGGAGTTTGGCGAAGTGCACGCGGTGTGCGTGCATCTGGGTCTTAAGGAAGTTCATCGTCAGCAGCAACTGAAGCTGATGGCCGATCTGGTCTCGCGCCTGCCGGCCCAGGCCCCGGTAATCATCGCCGGAGACTTCAACGACTGGCGCCTGAAGGCTGATACCGCGCTGGCCGGGACGGGCCTGCGCGAAGTGTTCGTCGACACCTTCGGCAGCCCGGCGAAAAGCTTTCCGGCGCGTTTCCCCTTGCTGCGCCTGGACCGTATCTACGTGCGCAACGTGCGCATCGACAAACCCAGGGTGTTGTCCAACCGGCCCTGGTCGCACCTGTCCGATCATGCGCCGCTGGCGGTGGAGGTGATTCTGTGAAGATCTTCAATGACCGCTGTGGCATCTGGCAGGACGGCAATGCGGTGGAGTTGCTGATCAATGGCGAGGATTTTTTCAGCAAGGTCTTCGAGTGCATTCGGGCGGCACGCACGGAAGTGCTGCTGGAAACCTTCATCATTTTCGAGGACCGCGTCGGCGAAGGCCTGCAGCAGGCGGTGATCGAGGCCGCACGCCGAGGCGTACGGGTGGTGATCACGGTCGACGACTACGGCACCAGCGACCTGAGTTCGGCGTTCGTGGCGCAGATGATCGATGCCGGCGTGCAGATCCAGCTGTTCGACCCGCGCCCGCGCTTCATGGGCATGCGCACCAACCTGTTCCGCCGTCTGCATCGCAAAATCGTGGTGATCGATGGCGAGCTGGCGTTCGTGGGCGGCATCAACTACAGCGTCGATCACATGGCCGACACCGGCATCACCGCCAAGCAGGATTACGCGGTGTTGGTGCGCGGGCCGATCGTGGCCGACGTCCACCGTTCGACCCTGAACATGCTCAGCGCCGCGCTGCGCAAGACCTTCACCCCGGTCAAACCGTCGGCCGATCAAGCGGGCGGGGCGCGCATGTTGCTGGCCGAGCGCGACAACCGCCAGCACACCACCGATATCGAAGAGCAGTACCTGCTGGCCATGCGCAGCGCCCAGCAGCGCATCACCCTCGCCAATGCCTATTTCTTTCCCAGTTATCGCTTCCTGCGCGAACTGCGCAATGCCGCGCGGCGCGGGGTCAAGGTCACGCTGATTCTGCAGGGCCAGCCGGACATGCCGTTCGTGCGCATGTGCTCGCGCCTGACCTACACCTGGCTGCTGCGCGAAGGCGTGGTGATTCACGAGTACAAACAGCGCGCCCTGCACGGCAAGGTGGCGTTGATTGATGAGGAGTGGTCGACCGTGGGCTCGAGCAATCTTGACCCGTTGAGCCTGGCGCTGAACCTGGAGGCCAACTTGTTCATTCGTGACCGCGCACTCAACGAGCAGCTGCATCGGCATCTGCAAGAGCTGGCCGCAGCTCACAGTAAACAGGCCAGCCTCAAGGGTCTGGCGAAAGGGCAGTGGTGGCGGGCGCCGATGATCTTTCTGAGCTTCCACTTTCTACGCCACTTTCCGGCGATTGCCGGGCTGTTTCCGGTCCACGGCCCACGCCTGAAACCCCTGCGCACCGCGCAGACCCTGCCCGAGGCGCAGGTGATTAAACAGGAGTTGGAGCAGGAGAAGTCATCATGAGCGGCCTGTCGCAGACCTCGGAACAGGATGCACGCTCGACCGGGTCCGGCACCCAGCGCCCCTGGCTGAAATGGGCCAAACGCGGCCTGACCCTGTTTTTCTTCATCGCCGTGCCGATCCTGCTGTTCATGCTGGTCAGAAACCTGGACTGGAACGAGGTGACCCACGCGCTCGAGTCCTACAAGGCCAGCACCCTGGCGCTGGGGTTCCTGGTGGCAGCCGGCAGCTACCTGACCTACTGCGGCTTTGACGTCCTGGCCCGCCGTTACACCGAGCACAAACTGTCGGTGAAGCAGATCGTGCCAGTGACGTTCGTCTGTTATGCCTTCAACCTCAACCTCAGCTCCTGGGTCGGCGGCATCGCCTTGCGTTACCGGCTGTATTCGCGCCTGGGGCTGGATGTGCCGACCATCACGCGGATTCTCAGCCTGAGCCTGATCACCAACTGGCTGGGCTACATGCTGCTGGCCGGCTTCGTGTTCGCCGGGGATTTCATCGACCTGCCCGCAGGCTGGAAGATTGGCGATGCGACGCTGCAGTTGATCGGGTTTGTGTTGTTGGCGGTGTGTTTCGGCTATTTCCTGGCGTGCCGGTTTTCGCGCAAGCGCAGTTGGACAATTCGCAAACAGAAGCTGGTGTTGCCGTCGTTGAATCAGGCGCTGCGTCAGGCCTGTCTGGGGGCGTTGAATTGGGGGCTGATGGCGTTGCTGATTTTTATCCTGTTGCCGGAGAAGGCGTTTTATCCGGCGGTTTTGGGGGTTTTGCTGATCAGCAGTATTGCCGGGGTAATTGCGCATATTCCGGCGGGGCTTGGGGTGTTGGAGACGGTGTTTATCACGCTGATGCAGCATCAGTTCGGCAAGGGGCAGTTGCTGGCGGCGTTGATCGGGTATCGGGTGATTTATTTTCTGATTCCGTTGGGGGTGGCGGTGGGGGTTTATCTGGTGCTTGAGAAGCGGGCGCGTTCGATGCGGTTGCGTAATCAGGGGCAAGATCAAGATCAAGATCAAGAGCGTTCTTCCTAACGTCAGATCTGTTTCGACTTCGTCGAGTTACTTGGAAAAGACACCCAAGTAACCAAGGTGTCTTGCTCCTGGTTTGGGTCTGACTTCGTCAGACTTCCTTCATTCCGGTCCCGCTCCGTGGGCCCGGCGCGAATGGGCCATCCATGGCCCCGCGCCTCGCGCGGCATCCATGCCGCTTGGCCCACTCCACGAGACCTCCATTCAGCCTGCACCCAAGTCGCGATTTGTGGTGTCTGAGCTATTGCGTACGAAGATCAAAATCAAAGGCAGATCAAAAGCGATGAACGACACCGTCCGTAGCAGCACGGCTTGCCGGCGGGGGCGATCTTGAGGGCGACCCGCGAGCAAGCTCGGCTGCTACGGGACGGGGCTCACCGCAGGCTCTTGATCTGGCTTTTGATCTTCATGCGCGATAGCTCAGACGACACAAAACGCGACTTGGGTGCAGGCCGAACGCAGGTCTCGCGGAGTGGGTCGAGCCGCATGGATGCGGCGAGAGGCGCGTGGGCCATGGATGGCCCTTTCGCGCCGGGCCCACGGAGCGGGACCGAAGAGAGGGAAGTCCGACGAAGTCGGACCCAAACCAGGAGCAGGACCCCTTGGTTACTTGGGGGTCTTTTCCAAGTAACTCGACGAAGTCGAAACAGGTCTGACGTTAGGAAGAACGCTCTTGATCTTGAAGCAGCATGTGGCCCCAACCACAGCATCGGATCAGCCCACCATCAACCAAGCGAAAGCGCTCAGTCCTCAAACCCCACCTGCTCCGACATCTCATCGACCTTCAACTCCAACCGATACGCCACCGCGATAAACAGCGCCTGACACAAACACAACGTCGCACTCAACGAACGAAAGGCAAACGAACTTCCCTCATTGACCAGCAACACCGCATTGGCCCGCTTGGCCAGCGGGGACAGGTTGCTGTCGGTAATGATCAGCGTCTTGGCCTGATGATGTTGCGCAATGCGCAGGCAATGCTGGGTCTCCTTGCCATAGGGCGTGAAACTGATCGCGATCACCAGATCGTTGGCGCGCACGCTGCGCATCTGCTCGCGGTAGCTGCCGCCCAGCCCCGATACCAGATGAATGCGCTTGTTGGTGTGCTGCAGGTTGTAGACCAGATAGTCCGCCACCGCGAAGGAGCGGCGCACGCCGACCACGTAGATGTTGTCGGCATTGACCACCAGATCCACCGCCTTCTCGAACGACTCGTCGTCCAGTTCCAGCGCCAGCCGCTCCAGGCCCGATAGCGTGGCGTTCACGCATTCGCGGGCCAGGTCGCCGCCGCTGGCCTTCTGCGACTTGTTGGCGATCATGCTGCGGATGCGCTGCTGGTAGTTCTGCACCGGCGTGGCTTTGTGGGTGTAGGCCTCGCGGAACAGCGCCTGCATTTCGCTGAAGCCACTGAAGCCGAAACGCTGGGAGAACCGCACGATGGCCGAAGGGTGCACCTCGCATTCGCGGGCAATGTCGCTGATGCGGTCGACCATGATCCGGTCGCTCTGCTGGCTCATGTAGCTGGCGATGCGCTTGAGCTGGCGCGGCAGGCTCTCGTACTCGGCGGTGATCAGCTTGAGCAACGCCTCGGCGGTTTCCGGCGCGCTGGCGGGCGAGGCGGCCTCGGCGGCGGTTTCGGGCAGGGTGGGCTGATCGGGGCTGGACATACGACATGATCCTCAAGCTTTTCTTATGGCCCGCAGTCTACAAGGGCTTCACATTGGCTGCCTGCCTGTTTAGCACGAAAGTGCCATCGTTTGCGCAAATTGGAATAAATTTTCCACATGAAAATAAAATGGAAAAAATCATTGATCCCGACGCCATGCCGTTCTAGTCTGCATTCACGAACGCGGCCTGCTGCTCTGGCACAGGCCAAGGCTGATAAAAATAAATATGAGGAGCCGGCATGGGCCAGACTCGTTTTGCCAGTGGGCGTCAGTTGGATGTGGTGTGCCTCGGACGTCTGGGCGTCGACCTTTACGCGCAGCAGATCGGCGCGCGGCTGGAGGACGTCTCAAGTTTCGCCAAGTATCTGGGCGGATCGTCCGCCAACATCGCCTTCGGCACGGCTCGGCTGGGTTTGAAGTCGGCCATGCTGACCCGCGTGGGCGATGACCACATGGGGCGTTTTCTGGTCGAGTCGCTGGCCGCCGAGGGTTGTGATGTCAGCGGCATCAAGGTCGACGCCGAGCGCCTGACCGCCATGGTCCTGCTGGGCATCAAGGACCGCGAAACCTTCCCCTTGGTGTTCTACCGGGAAAACTGCGCCGACATGGCCCTCAGTGCCGACGACATCAACGAGGCGCAAATTGCGTCGAGCAAGGCGCTGTTGATCACCGGCACTCATTTCTCCACCGATCAGGTGTTCAAGGCCAGCAGCCAGGCGCTGGACTACGCCGAGAAGCACAACGTCAAACGCGTGCTGGACATCGACTACCGCCCGGTGCTCTGGGGCCTGACCGGCAAGGCCGACGGTGAAACCCGTTTCGTCGCCAGCCAGAACGTCAGCCAGCACGTGCAGCGCATCCTGCCGCGCTTCGATCTGATCGTCGGCACTGAGGAAGAATTCCTTATTGCCGGTGGCGCGACCGACTTGCTGGCGGCCCTGCGCAAGGTGCGCGAGCTGACCGCCGCCACGCTGGTGGTCAAGCTTGGGCCGCAAGGCTGCACGGTGATTCACGGGGCGATTCCGGCGCGCCTTGAGGACGGCGCGATCTACCCCGGCGTGCGGGTGGAGGTGCTCAATGTGCTGGGCGCGGGCGATGCCTTCATGTCGGGCTTTCTCAAGGGCTGGCTCAATGATGAGTCTGACGAGCGCTGCTGCCAGTTGGCCAACGCCTGTGGCGGCCTTGTGGTGTCGCGTCACGCCTGCGCGCCAGCGATGCCGACCCCGGCGGAGCTGGAGTACCTGTTCAGCAGCCCGGTGCCGATCACCCGGCCGGATCAGGATGTCACGCTGCAACGTCTGCATCAGGTCAGCGTGCCGCGTAAGGAATGGCAGCAGCTGTTCATTTTCGCCTTCGACCATCGCGGGCAACTGGTGGAGCTGGCGCAGAAGGCCGGGCGCGATCTGTCGTGCATCCCGAAGCTCAAGCAGCTGTTCATTCAGGCAGTGGAGCGGGTCGAGGCGGACCTGGCCAAACGCGGCATCGCTGCCAATGTGGGCCTCTTGGCCGACCAGCGTTTCGGCCAGGATTCGCTGAACGCCGCCACCGGTCGAGATTGGTGGATCGCCCGTCCGGTCGAGGTGCAGAACTCGCGGCCGCTGGCGTTCGAACACGGCCGCTCCATCGGCAGCAACCTGATGGCCTGGCCGAAGGAACAGATCATCAAGTGCCTGGTGCAATACCACCCCGACGATGAACCGATGCTGCGCCTGGAGCAGGAAGCGCAGATCATGGGGCTGTATCAGGCGTCTCAGGCCAGCGGCCACGAGCTGCTGCTGGAAATCATCCCGCCGAAGGATCATCCGAGCACTCATCCCGACGTGATCTACCGCTCGCTCAAGCGCCTGTACAACCTGGGCATCTACCCGGCGTGGTGGAAGATCGAGAGCCAGCCCGCCGAGGTCTGGGAAAAGCTCGATGCGTTGATTCAGGAACGCGATCCGTACTGCCGAGGCGTGGTGCTGCTGGGCCTGAACGCGCCGGCCGAAGCACTGGCTGCAGGCTTTCGCGAGGCGAGCAAAAGCGTCACCTGCCGTGGTTTTGCCGTGGGCCGCACGATTTTCCACGAGCCCAGCCGCGCCTGGCTGGAAGGGGAAATCGATGATGCCGGGCTGATCAACCGGGTGCAGAGCACGTTCGGCTTTCTGATCGAATCCTGGCGCGAGGCGCGCAGCTGATCCGGCCCGTTGCCTGTTCATTTCCATGCGAGAGCAACACTCGAGAACAACTATAAAAGGTGCAGCCATGCCCGCTTCTGCAATCCGAATTGGCATCAACCCGATTTCCTGGAGCAACGACGACCTGCCCGCACTGGGCGGCGAGACCCCGCTGAGCACCGCCTTGAGCGAGGGCAAGGAAATCGGTTACGAAGGTTTCGAGCTCAACGGCAAGTTCCCCAAGAGCGCCCAAGGCGTTGCCGACGTGCTCAAACCCTATGACCTGGCGCTGGTGTCCGGCTGGTACTCCAGCCGCCTGGCCAGGCGCTCGGTGGCCGAAGAAATCGAAGCCATCGCCGGCCACGTCGAGCTGCTCAAACACAACGGCGCCAAGGTGCTGGTCTACGGCGAAGTGGCCGACTCGATTCAGGGCCAGCGCATTCGCCTGGTGGAGCGCCCGCGTTTTCACAGCGAGGCGGCCTGGCAGGAATACGCCGACAGACTCACCGAGCTTGCGCGTTTCACCCTGTCTCAGGGCGTGCGCCTGGCCTATCACCACCACATGGGCGCCTATGTCGAGTCGCCTGAGGACATCGATCAGTTGATGGCCAGGACCGGCAGCGAAGTCGGCCTGCTGTTCGATTCGGGCCACTGCTACATGGGTGGCGGCGAGCCTTTGCAGGTGCTGCGCAAACACATCGACCGGGTGTGCCACGTGCACTTCAAGGACGTGCGCAAGCCGGTGGTGCAGCTGGCGCGCAATAACCTGTGGAGCTTTCCGGATTGCATCGTCAATGGCACCTTCACCGTGCCGGGGGATGGCGACATCGATTTCGCCGCGCTGCTGGACGTGCTGATCCAGGCGGGTTACCAAGGCTGGCTGGTGGTCGAGGCCGAGCAGGATCCGGCCGTCGCGCCGAGCTACGTGTACGCCAAAAAAGGCTACGAAACCCTGCGCAATCTGCTGGCCGCCGCGCAACAACAAGGGAGCCTGTGAGCATGAATCTTCTGGTCAAGAGCAAGGCCGAGGGCCGCGATGTCGTGGCCCTGGCTGAAGGTGCGCTGGAGTACGTCGGCTTTTCCGCCCATCGCCTGACCGTAGGCGAACGCCTGCCGGTCAGTGCCGGCGACAAAGAGTTGTGCTTGGTGCTGCTCAGCGGGCGCGTCAGCGTCAGTGGCGAGGCGCCGGGGCAGGGCGCGTTCAACTGGGAAAACATCGGTGACCGGCAGTCGGTGTTCGAGGAAAAATCACCCTTCGCCGTTTATCTGCCGCCCGGCAGCCAGGCCCAGGTCACGGCCCTGAGCGCAGTACAGATCGCCGTCTGCGCAGCGCCCGGTGATGCCACCAAGGGCTTGCCTGCGCGGCTGATTCGCCCCGAAACCATGAAGCGCAGCGTGCGCGGCAAGTCGGCCAATACCCGCTATGTCTGCGACATCCTGCCTGATTCCGAGCCTGCGCATTCGCTGTTGGTGGTGGAAGTGCGCACGCCTTCGGGGCATTCCTCCAGCTATCCGCCGCACAAGCACGACAAGGACGATCTGCCCCACGAGAGTTTTCTGGAAGAAACCTATTACCACCAGATCAACCCGCCCCAGGGCTTCATCTTTCAGCGGGTCTACACCGACGATCGCAGCATCGATCAGGCCATGGCGGTGGAGAACAACGATCTGGTCACCGTGCCCAGGGGCTATCACCCGGTCAGCGTGCCCTATGGCTACGAGTCCTATTACCTGAACGTGATGGCCGGGCCCAAGCGCGCCTGGCAGTTCCATAACGATCCGCAGCATCAGTGGTTGCTGGATCTTTAAGCCGTACATGTGGGAGCCGGCTTGCTGGCGAATGCGGTGGGTCATTCAACATTGTGGTGTCCGAATGACCCCATTCGCCAGCAAGCCGGCTCCCACGGCCTTCGGCCAGAGGCAACGATAATCGAACCTTTCAAGGAGCCCCGCAATGAGCACCACCCCAATCATCGGCCACTACATCAACGGCCAGGTGCACGACACCAGCGAACGTTTCAGCGATGTCTTCAACCCCGCCACCGGCGAAGTCCAGGCCCGGGTGGCGCTGGCCGAACTGAACACCGTGGAGCAGGCCGTCGCCGCAGCCAAGGCGGCTTTCCCGGCCTGGGCCGATCAGTCCTCGCTGCGCCGCGCGCGGGTGATGTTCAAGTTCAAGGAATTGCTCGACCAGCATCACGATGAGCTTGCCGAAATCATCTGCCGCGAACATGGCAAGGTGTTCTCCGATGCCAAAGGCGAAGTGGTGCGCGGCATCGAGATCGTCGAGTTCGCCTGCGGCGCCCCGAGCCTGCTCAAGAGCGATTACAGCGACAACATCGGCGGCGGCATCGACAACTGGAACCTGCGCCAGCCGCTGGGCGTGTGCGCGGGCATCACGCCGTTCAATTTTCCGGTGATGGTGCCGCTGTGGATGATTCCCATGGCATTGGTCACCGGCAACTGCTTCATTCTCAAGCCGTCCGAACGCGATCCGTCGGCGAGCCTGTTGATGGCCCGTCTGCTCAAGCAGGCCGGTCTGCCCGACGGCGTGTTCAACGTGGTACAGGGCGACAAGCTGGCGGTGGATGCGCTGTTGCAGCACCAGGACATCGAGGCCGTTTCTTTCGTCGGTTCCACGCCGATCGCCGAGTACATCTATCAGCAAGGCACCGCCAACGGCAAACGCGTGCAGGCCCTGGGCGGGGCGAAGAACCATATGATCGTGATGCCCGACGCTGACCTGGACCAGGCCGCCGACGCCTTGATTGGTGCGGCTTACGGCTCGGCGGGCGAGCGCTGCATGGCAATTTCCATTGCCGTGGTGGTGGGCGATGTCGGCCAAAAGCTGATCGACAAACTGCTTCCGCGCATCGACTCGCTCAAGGTCGGCAACGGCATGCACAAGGATTCGGACATGGGCCCGCTGGTCACGGCGGTGCACAAGGCCAAGGTCGAGGGCTACATCGAGCAGGGCGTGAAAGAGGGCGCGAAGCTGATCGTCGACGGCCGCCACTTCAAGGTGCCAGGGGCCGAGAATGGCTTCTTCGTCGGTGCGACGCTGTTCGATGACGTCACCCCGGACATGACTATCTATAAGGAAGAGATTTTCGGGCCGGTGCTGGGCATCATCCATGTCGCGGATTTCGCTGCGGCCGTGGCGCTGATCAACGCCCATGAATTCGGCAACGGCGTGTCCTGCTTCACCAGCGACGGCGGCATCGCCCGCGCGTTCGCCCGCAGCATCAAGGTCGGCATGGTCGGCATCAACGTGCCGATCCCGGTGCCCATGGCCTGGCATTCGTTCGGCGGCTGGAAGCGCTCGCTGTTCGGCGACCACCACGCCTACGGCGAAGAAGGCCTGCGCTTTTACAGCCGCTACAAGAGCGTCATGCAGCGCTGGCCGGACAGCATCGCCAAGGGCGCGGAGTTCAGCATGCCGACGGCGAAATGACGACGTTCTTTTTGTTGAAATGCTGTCCACTGTGGGAGTGAGCTTGCTCACGAAGAGGTATTCCAGGCGCCAAACATGGTTGAACCTAGCGGCCCTTTCGTGAGCAAGCTCACTCCCACAGAGGGGAGCGTTGTGGCCGCAGAGTTTTGCGCAACGCTCCATCACCTCCAATAACAACAAGGTGCAAGCATGACCACGACACGATTGACCATGGCCCAGGCCCTGGTGAAGTTTCTCGATAACCAGTACGTCGAAGTCGACGGCGTGCAGAGCAAGTTCGTCGCCGGGGTGTTCACCATTTTTGGCCACGGCAACGTGCTGGGCCTTGGCCAGGCGCTGGAGCAGGACGCAGGCGACTTGATCGTGCATCAGGGCCGCAACGAGCAGGGCATGTGCCACGCGGCGATGGGCTTTGCCAAGCAGCACCTGCGGCGCAAGATCTACGCCTGCACGTCCTCGGTCGGCCCGGGCGCGGCGAACATGATTACCGCGGCGGCCACGGCTTCGGCCAACCGCATTCCGCTGTTGTTGCTGCCGGGGGACGTCTACGCCAGTCGCCAGCCCGATCCGGTCTTGCAGCAGATCGAACAGTTTCATGACCTGAGCATCAGTACCAATGACGCGTTCAAGGCCGTGAGCAAATACTGGGACCGCATCAACCGGCCCGAGCAGTTGATGAGCGCTGCGTTGAACGCCATGCGCGTGCTCACCGACCCCGCCGAAACCGGCGCCGTGACCCTGGCGCTGCCGCAGGACGTGCAGGGCGAAGCCTACGACTACCCGGATTCGTTTCTGCAAAAACGCGTGCACCGTATCGACCGCCGGCCGCCGACTCAGGCCATGCTCGCTGACGCGCTGGCTCTGCTCAAAGGCAAGCGCAAGCCGCTGCTGATCTGCGGCGGCGGGGTGCGTTACTCAGGGGCCAACGCGCAGTTTCAGGCGTTCGCCGAACGCTTCGATATTCCCTTCAGCGAAACCCAGGCGGGCAAGAGCGCCATCGTCTCGGCCCATCCACTAAACATGGGCGGCATCGGCGAAACCGGTTCGCTGGCGGCCAACACCCTGGCTCGCGAGGCGGACCTGATTATTGGCGTCGGCACCCGTTACAGCGATTTCACCACCGGTTCCAAATCGCTGTTCCAGAACCCGGACGTGCAGTTTCTCAACCTCAACGTCGGCGCCTTCGACGTGCAGAAGCTCGACGGCGTGCAGGTCCTTGCCGACGCGCAACTGGCGTTGCAGATGCTCGGCAACGCCCTGGGCGATTACAAGGCTCAGTGGGGCGATGCGCCGCAAAAGGCCAGGGCCGCGCTGGATGCCGAAGTGGACCGGCTGTACGCCGTCGAGTACCAGACCCAGGATTTCGAACCCGAAGTGCCCGGGCATCTGGACCCGCAGGTACTGCGCGACTTCATCGAAATGACCGGCTCATGCCTGACCCAGAGCCGGGTGCTGGGCCTGCTCAATCAGCAGTTGCCTGAAGACGCGGTGATCGTCGCCGCGGCTGGCAGCCTGCCGGGCGATCTGCAGCGAGCCTGGCGCAGCACCAGCGTTGACAGTTATCACGTCGAGTACGGCTATTCGTGCATGGGCTACGAGGTCAATGCGGCGCTGGGCGCGAAGTTGGCTGCACCGGAGCGCGAGGTCTATGCGCTGGTCGGCGACGGCTCCTACATGATGCTGCATTCGGAGCTGGCGACCTCGATCCAGGAGCGGCGCAAGATCAACGTGGTGCTGCTGGACAACATGGCGTTCGGTTGCATCAACAACCTGCAGATGGGCAACGGCATGGGCAGCTTCGGCACCGAATTCCGCTACCGCAACCCGGAAACCGGGCAGCTGGACGGCGACTTCGTGCCAGTGGATTTCGCCATGAGTGCGGCGGCCTATGGCTGCAAGACCTACCGCGTCAAGACCGCCGAGGAGCTCGCCGCCGCGCTGATCGATGCGCGCAAACAGAACGTCTCGACCCTGATCGACATCAAGGTCCTGCCCAAGACCATGATCCACGGCTACCTGTCGTGGTGGCGGGTGGGCGTGGCCGAGGTCTCGAACAGCCAGGCCACGGCCCAGGCCCATGAGCGGCAGCAAGCGATGTTGGCGAAAGCCCGCAAGTACTGAGAGGTGCGAGCTTTTGTGGGAGCCGGCTTGCTGGCGAATTCGGGGTGTCAGGCACTGCTGGGTTGAATGACACATTGCATTCGCCAGCAAGCCGGTTCCCACAGTTGTATCGCGTTCATCCAGACATATGGATAGAGGTAAAGCTATGAAAATCGGACTCATCGGCTACGGCAAGGGCGGCCGTTTTTTTCATGCGCCGCTGTTGGCCAGCATGCCCGGCGCGACATTCGCCGGGGTGGTGACACGCTCTGCCGAGCGGCGTCACGAACTGCAACAGGATTACCCCAAGGTCCCGGCCTTCGACAGCCTGGCCGACCTGGTGGCCGCAGGCGTCGATGCGGTGGTGATTTCCACGCCGCTGGCCTCGCGTCAGGCGTTGATTCTCGAGGCCATCGAACGGGGCGTGCCGGTGGTCAGCGACAAGCCGTTCGCGCCTGATGCGCAAAGTGCGCAGGCCTTGGTGGACGCCGCCGAGCGCCGAGGCGTGCTGCTCGGGGTGTACCAGAACCGGCGCTGGGATTCGGACTTTCTCACGGTGCGCAAGCTGATCGATCAGGGCGTGCTGGGCAAGATCACGCGCTTCGAATCGCGGGTAGAACGTTATTCGCCGAACTCGGTAGGCAAGGAATCCGGCGGCGGCATCCTGCGCGATCTGGGCAGCCATCTGGTGGATCAGGCGCTGCTGCTGTTCGGCCCGGTCAAGCGGGTCTATGCCGAGCTTGAATTCGCGACGCCGGAGCAGAAGGTCGATCACGGCTTTTTTGTGTCGCTCACCCATGCCAGCGGCGTGGTCTCTCACCTGTGGGGAAATTGCCTGCAAAACAGTCAGGGCCCGCGTTTTCGGGTCAATGGCTCGCAGGGCTGCTATACCGTTGAGGGCCTCGACGGTCAGGAAGCAGCCGCTCTGGCCGGGCTGTCTCCGAAGTCCGAGGGCGAGCGTTGGGGCGTCGAGGAGCACCGGCGCTGGGGCTGGTTCGAACAGGGCGATCATCGCGAGCGGGTGCCATCGGAACGCGGTTGCTGGACCGAGTTCTATCGCCAGTTGCAGGAGGCGGTGATGAATCAGGGGGCCAACCCTGTGAGCGCGCGGGATGCGGTGGCGTCGGCCAAGGTGCTGGATGCGGCCAGAGTCAGCGCTACAGAGGGCAAGGTAGTAGAGCTGCATTGACACCTTCCTGTAGGAGCGAATTCATTCGCGAAGATCTGTCAGACGATGGAAATACATCGGATGCACCGCCCAATCGCGAATGAATTCGCTCCTACAGGTTGATCTGCGTTCACTGCAAAAAACCGAAATAGAAATAAATTCTAAAATCAGTTGAAGTAGAAATTATTTTCCAATACAGTCATTTCCAGGTTGCCGAATCTCGACGTCCAGGCCTCTGAACGGGGCCGGACGAGCGAAACAAAAACAAGAACGCAAACAAGACAGGTACCGTCGATGAACATCCTTAAACGCGCCGTTCAGTCCTGCAGCTCCGCATCTCGCTCTCTTGTCGCTTCACGTATCAAGCCCTTCCTTGCCGTTGCCCTCGACAAATCCCTGGAAACCGCCGCCCGCGTGCTCTGTGTGCAAAGCCACGGGGTGATGGTATGCGGCTCGTCGGCAGCGTCGGTTGCGCATTTCGCCAATCCGCATTTTTCCGGCTCCACCCGCACCGTCTGAACACCCGCAGTCGTTAGCCAATTCACTACAACAAAAAGAATTTGGAGAAAGACCGTTCATGAATACCAAAGCCCGTTTCACCTCTCTGGCACTGGCCCTGATGCTTGGCAGCGGCGCAACCCTGGCGGCCGATCTGAAGATCGGCGTGGCCATGTCGCAGTTCGATGACACCTACCTGACCTACATGCGCGAAGACATGAGCAGCAAGGCCAAAGCCATGGGCGGCGTCGACCTGCAGTTTGTCGACGGTCGCAACGATGTGAACAAGCAGCTCGATCAGGTGCAGGAGTTGATCGGCAAGAAGGTCGACGCGCTGATCGTCAACCCGGTCGATACCGCCGCCACCGCGCGCATCACCAAGGCTGCCACTGCGGCGGGCATTCCGCTGGTGTACGTCAACCGCCGTCCGGACGATCCGAAGCTGCCGGCAGGCGTGGCGTCGGTGACCTCCGATGACAAGGAAGCCGGTCGTCTGCAGATGGAATACCTGGCCAAGAAAATGGACGGCAAGGGCAGTGTGGTGATTCTGCTGGGTGAGCTGTCGAACAACTCGACCCGCGACCGCACCGAAGGCGTGAAGGAAATCCTCAAGAAATACCCCGACATCAAGGTCGCCGAAGAACAGGAAGGCGCCTGGGGCCGGCAGAAAGGCATGGACATCACCAATAACTGGCTGACCCAGGGCCGTGATTTCAGCGCGGTGGTGTCCAACAATGACGAAATGGCCATTGGCGCGGCGATGGCGTTGAAGCAGGCAGGCAAGAAACAGGGCGATGTGCTGGTGGCCGGTGTCGACGGTACGCCGGACGGCCTGGCTGCGGTGAAGAAGGGCGAGTTGACGGTCTCGGTGTTCCAGGACGCCAAGGGCCAGGGCGAAGGCTCGATCGATGCGGCGGTGAAAATGGCCAAGAAGGAAGCGCTGCCGCAGCAGGCCATCGTGATCCCGTTCAAGCTGATCACGCCGGATAACGTCAGCACCTTCAAATAACGTTCACACCACGAAAATGACCGGACGCAGCGGGCGCCAGATGCGCCGCTGCTCCGGGTCACTTGAGGAGCCTGTGACCATGTTCGCTTCAGCGACTGCTTCGAACGCTGCCCCTGCCGTCGCCCGGTCGACCGGCGATGAACACCCTTATCTGCTGGAAATCACCAACATCAGCAAAGGCTTTCCCGGGGTCGTGGCCCTGGACAAGGTCGAGCTGCGCGTACGTCCCGGCAGCGTACTGGCGCTGATGGGCGAGAACGGGGCGGGCAAGTCTACCCTGATGAAAATCATCGCCGGGATCTACCAGCCCGACACCGGTGAAATCCGCCTGCGGGGCAAGCCGGTGGTGTTTGACACGCCGCTGGCCGCGTTGCAATCGGGCATTGCGATGATCCATCAGGAACTCAACCTGATGCCGCACATGAGCATCGCCGAGAACATCTGGATCGGCCGCGAGCAGCTCAACAGCCTGCACATGGTCGACCACCGCGCCATGCACCGCTGCACCGCCGAATTGCTCGACCGGCTGCGCATCAACCTCGATCCCGAGGAACATGTGGGCAACCTGAGCATCGCCGAGCGGCAGATGGTCGAGATCGCCAAGGCGGTGTCCTACGACTCGGACGTGCTGATCATGGACGAGCCCACCTCGGCCATCACCGAGAAGGAAGTGGCCCACCTGTTCTCGATCATTGCCGACCTGCGTGCCCAGGGTAAGGGCATCATCTACATCACCCACAAAATGAACGAAGTGTTCGCCATCGCCGACGAAGTGGCGGTGTTCCGCGACGGCGCCTACATCGGCCTGCAGCGCGCTGACAGCATGGACGGCGACAGCCTGATTTCGATGATGGTCGGCCGCGAACTGACGCAACTGTTCCCTGAACGCGATAAGCCCATCGGCGATCTGCTGCTGAGCGTGCGCGACCTGGCGCTGGATGGCGTCTTCGAAGGCGTGTCGTTCGACCTGCACGCCGGCGAAGTGCTGGGCATCGCCGGGCTGATGGGTTCGGGTCGGACCAACGTCGCCGAGACCATTTTTGGCATCACCCCCTGTTCGCGCGGCGAGATCATTCTCGATGGTGCGCCGATCAAGGTCACCGACCCGCATTTCGCCATCGAGAAAGGCTTCGCCCTGCTGACCGAGGACCGCAAGCTCAGCGGGCTGTTTCCGTGCCTGTCGGTACTGGAAAACATGGAAATGGCCGTGCTGCCGCACTACGTGGGCAATGGTTTCGTGCATCAGAAGGCCCTGCGCGCCCTGTGCGAAGACATGTGCAAGAAGCTGCGGGTCAAGACGCCGTCGCTGGAGCAGTGCATCGACACCCTGTCGGGCGGCAACCAGCAGAAGGCGCTGATCGCCCGTTGGCTGATGACCAATCCGCGCATTCTGATTCTGGACGAGCCGACCCGCGGCATTGACGTCGGTGCCAAGGCGGAGATCTACCGGCTGATCTCGATGCTCGCCAGTGAAGGCATGGCGGTGATCATGATTTCTTCGGAGCTGCCGGAAGTGCTGGGCATGAGCGACCGGGTCATGGTCATGCACGAGGGCGAAATGATGGGCACCCTGGATCGCGCCGAGGCGACCCAGGAGCGGGTCATGCATCTGGCATCGGGCCATTCGGTCCACTGACGCCGGTTTGCCAAAGGCCCGCCTGGGTCAGAACAAGAACAAGAGGCACGTATGAAAATGAACGCGATACTGGACAACAAGCAACCCACGCTGGCACCGAACAAGCACAAACGCCGCCTGCCCACCGAACTGAGCATTTTTCTGGTGCTGATCGGCATCGGCCTGATCTTCGAGCTGTTTGGCTGGATCGTGCGCGACCAGAGCTTTCTGCTCAACTCCCAGCGCCTGGTGCTGATGATTCTGCAGGTGTCGATCATTGGCCTGCTGGCTATCGGCGTGACCCAGGTGATCATCACCACCGGCATTGACCTGTCATCCGGCTCGGTGCTGGCGCTGTCGGCGATGATCGCCGCGAGCCTTGCCCAATCGTCCGATTACACCCGCGCGGTGTTCCCGTCACTGACCGATTTGCCGGTCTGGGCGCCGATCATCGCCGGGCTTGGCGTCGGGCTGCTGGCCGGGGCGATCAATGGCAGCATCATCGCCATTACCGGCATCCCGCCGTTTATCGCAACCCTGGGGATGATGGTCTCGGCCCGCGGCCTAGCGCGTTTCTACACCGGTGGCCAGCCGGTGAGCATGCTCAATGATTCCTACACCGCCATCGGTCAGGGCGCGATGCCGGTGATCATCTTCCTGGTGGTGGCGGTGATCTTCCACATCGCCCTGCGTTACACCAAGTACGGTAAATACACTTACGCCATCGGCGGCAACATGCAGGCGGCGCGCACCTCGGGGATCAACGTCAAGCGCCATCTGGTGATTGTCTACAGCATCGCCGGGCTACTGGCGGGGCTGGCCGGCGTGGTGGCCTCGGCACGGGCGGCAACGGGGCAGGCGGGGATGGGCGTGTCCTATGAACTGGACGCCATTGCCGCAGCGGTGATCGGCGGGACCAGCCTGGCCGGTGGGGTCGGACGAATCACCGGCACCGTGATCGGCGCGCTGATTCTCGGGGTCATGGCCAGCGGATTTACCTTCGTGGGCGTCGATGCCTATGTACAAGACATCATCAAAGGGTTGATCATCGTGGTCGCGGTGGTGATCGATCAGTACCGCAACAAACGCAAGCTCAAGCGCTGATGGCTTGATGCCAGTCGTTCGAAGATCATCGAAAAGGGCCCGGATCGGGGCCCTTTTCGTTTTTCTGTCGGTTTGAACCCGAGCGCAATTGGCGGGTCAGACAGCGTCCCTGGCCACGGCGTAACACTCGCGACACAGGTTGAAACACCGGTTTGGCTCAATGCCACCGGGGTTTTGGGGGCTTGTTGAGCGATTCCTGTTCAATTATGTTGCCGAGTACGAAACCCGGGCTTAGACTGCCGCCCCTCGTAAATTGAGTGCCAGGTGGCGCTTGGAGACCACGGCGCTTTTACGATGACGCAGAGGCGCTGCACAAAATCGCCTTAATGCACGTTTTTTTATAGAGAAATCAATGACCAAGGAAAAGTTGCTGGCGATGCCGGCCGATGACTACATGAATGCGGAGCAACACGCCTTCTTCATCGAGCTGCTGCAAGCCATGAAAGTGGAAATCCACGAGCGTATCGAGCAGAGCCGTATCGCTATCGAAAGCCTGGACACCCCGGCTGATCCCGCCGACGCCGCTTCCGTCGAAGAAGAGCGCCACTGGCTGGTCAACGTGATCGACCGTGACCAGCGCATGCTGCCACAGCTGGAAATGGCCCTGACCCGTATTGCCGAAGACACCTTCGGCTGGTGCGACGACAGCGGTGAGCCTATTGGCCTCAAACGCCTGCTGATCAGCCCGACCACCAAATACTGCATCGAAGCGCAAGAGCGCCACGAGCAGATCGATCGCCACCAGCGTCAGGCCTGATCGCGATTCTCGACCGCGAGCTCTCGCGGTCGTGTCCAATCGCCCGAGGCGTTCGCCCGGGCGATTTTCATTGCCCAATGAAACGCCGGACGTGCTCCCGACGGCTCCGTTGTCAGCCGAGCGGGATTCGCGCGTAGGCGTCCGGTGTCGCTTAATGTTTATGAGTGATGGGTAATATTTAATTATTGTTCATGCGTTCATTTGTTGTGCGACGTTACTTGTTTATTTAAGAAAAATGCCTGGTGCTTGTAAGATTCAAGTGCAAGATTTTTTTTAAGGTCTGATTTTTAAGTGGGAAGTTTCTGAAGTTGTACTGACCCCATTGACGATGTCGTGAGGGTGAGCATTCTGTGAGGTATGTGTCCGGATATTTAAAACAGTATTCCGGACAATGTCGACACTTACAGGAGTTCGAGTATGACAGTGCTACGCTGTTTCAAGGGATCGACGCCAACGCCCGCTTCGCTTGGGGTGACCGTGCGTATCGGCGTGTTCTTCGACGGAACCGGGAACAACCGGATCAATAGCCAGATCGGTGCCGATTGCCAGGCCATGACGAGCGTCTACAAAAGCGCTCATATCAAAGAGTGCGGTGGACGTCATTCCGATCCCAACAGTAGTTACAGTAACGATTTCACCAATATTGCGCTGTTGGCCGATCTCTATGGCCAACAACTGGTGGCCCGTAACGAAGGACAGGGATTGCGGGTTTATCATCCGGTTTATATCAGTGGCGTCGGCACTACTTCAGGTGGGCGGGATTCGCTGCCCGGCCAGGGGTTTGGTCGAGGCAACACCGGGGTGGTCGCCAAGGTCTGTAAATGTGTGAAGAAAGTACAACGTGTTTTGAGCAAGTTCGAAACGCACAATCCGGGCTGCGCCATCGCTGCTCTGGAGTTTGATGTTTTCGGATTCAGTCGCGGTGCAGCGTCGGCTCGGCACTTTGCCAACGAGGTGCTCAAACGATCGAAGGGAGCACTGGGGCCGCTGCTCAGCCGCCATAAACTGCCACTGGCCGCCGATTTCAGTTGGGACAACGCCAGCGTACGGCTCAAGGTCATCGGGCTGTTCGATACAGTGGCGGCCGTTGGCGGGATTTCCGATCTGGGCAGCGTGGGGGACGACGTCAACAGACGGGTCAATCTGTTCCTGCCCCCCGGGTGCGCCCAACAGGTCATTCATCTGGTCGCCGCCGACGAGCATCGGCGCAATTTCTCTCTCAACAGCGTCACCCCGGCATGGCCGCGGGAGATCGTGTTTCCGGGTAGCCACTCCGATATCGGTGGCGGTTATCACCCCTACATGGTCGAGAAAGTGGCCCTGACCCGGCCTCGGCGCAGTGTCGTCAGTATCCAGACACCCTACGACGCTACGGAAGCCTGGCTAAACACTCATCAGGAAATGGACACGCTGGGTGCGCAGCGTTGGATCGACCCTCAGGATGAAGACGCGTCCCTGGCCGTGGAGTGTATCGAAACGGGCCCCAAAAAAGGCCAAGGGCTCAAGCGCGTAGTGGCCAGGGTCATGCTGGAGCGGCGCGTGTTCGGGCATCTGTCACGCGTTTATCTGCGCATCATGCATGCGCTGGCGTGCGATGAGGGGGTGCCGTTCCGGCCGTTGCCCGAAACGCCGCCGTTCGTGCTGTCGCCCGAATTGAAAAAGCTGCAAGGCAAGATGCTGGCCTATGCAAGAGGCGGGGAGAATGAGCTAACCCGCGAAGAAATGCAGATGCTTTACAGACGCTACATTCATTGCTCCGCGCACTGGAACAGCTCGTTGAAAAGGCGTGGCCCGTTTATCGACGGCCTGTTCGTGCACGCGCCAGCCAGTGGGGGCCGCGCGCGTTATCCCAACGTGCAGCAGCCGGGCTACCCCCATTAGTGGCGACGTTTGCCGAGGTGTGGTCAGCGATCATGCGAACCCGTGCTTTCCGAGCGATGGCGGCATGGACACATCCGCCACCGCTTGGGTCTGGTTCTCACGCCGTACTGTTACTTGGCTGAATGCAGCAGCTCGTTGAGCTCGTCGACCACGGGCGCCCAGTCGGCGTCTTCATGCAGTTCTTCTTTCAGGAAGCGTGCCTGCTGGGGTGTCCAGAAGTCGGCCTCCACCAGTTTTTCATCATCGGCCAGCCGATGTCGGGCAACGAAAGCGTCGATGCTGGCCTGATCGGAATCAAGGCCCAGTTGTTCAAACAGTGTCGCAAGGGTCGGTGTCGTGATTTCCATGTTGCCTCCTGCGGGCAGGGCCGCGGATTGCCGTGGAGGGTCAATGCCCTGGTGTTGCATGTGAGTTCGGCCGACTGCAAGAGTTTCCGGACTTTAGCCTTAACGATTCAGCCTGCGCGGTGCGCAAAATCCGCACGATTGCACACAGCCATCACGTCGGATTCGTGTACAAAACGATAAACATTACGGACGAAAGGCATATATTCCGTATAGACTCTGTGCCGGTAGAATCCAGTTTTTTGCCAGCGTCCGGCATTCGCGACGCACCGTTTTCACGTCTTTTTCTTGCCTGACCCATCGGTCGGGCACGTTCATATCTGGTTGGGAGTTTGTACATTGGCAGTCAGTAATCTGGATACCCACGCGCTGTTCGTGCTCGGCGACTTGCGCGCGAAGTTGGTGAAGCTGTTCCAGGCGCGTTTTGTTTATGTCATCGAACAGTCCCCCGAAGGCATCTACATGTCGGAGATCGACACCGAAACCGCACTGGTGGTCGATGACAAACCGCGGCTGGAGCTCAAGGTGGGCGATCATTTTCGCGCCGCCGTGTTGCCCAGTCGCGAAGGCGGCAAGTTCGAACTCAAGTTTCGCGATATCAAGATGACCATCTACGGCCTGGGCGAATATGCCTTCGTCGAAGTGCCGGAAGGCCATGGCATCGTGTTCAAGGAATCCCACAGCGTGTTCATGGTGTTTGCCGCCCACGAGCAGATTCAGCTAGGGCTGTCCAAGGTGCTCAAGGCTGCAACCGCCAAGGCCGCCAAATGGCGCAAAGGCGAACTGGTGTTCAAGGCCAGCGAGTGATTCGCTGGCCTTTTTGTTGCTCACGAGTTTAAAAGCGCGTCTGCAGCGCCAGTTCGAACGTGCGCGGCTCACCCAGGTAGTACGCCGGTGACACATGGGCGAAGCGGGCATAGACCTCGTCGGTGAGGTTGCGCACGCGGCCGGTGATGCTCGTGTGGTTGTCCACCTTGAAGGTCAGAAAGCTTCCGTACAGCGTGTAGGACGGCACGGTCTGGGTATTGGCGTTGTCGGCATACACCGACGCCACGTAGCGCGCGTCCACGCCGCCTTGCCAGCGCGGGGTGAAGTCGTAGGTCAGCCACAGGTTGCCGACCCGGTCCGGCACGTTGGTCGGCGTATTGCCCTTGCGCGAAACCACCACGCCCGCCGCGTTTTTTTCGCTGAATTCGTCGTATTGGGCGTCGACCCAGGCGACATTGCCTTCGAGCAGCAAGGCGTCGGTGATGCGCAGCGAACTCGCCAGCTCGATGCCCTTCGATGACTGCTGGCCCACGGGAATGGTGTTGGTCGGGTCCTGCGGATCGGTGATGGCAAAATCCTTGCGCTCGATGCGGTACGCCGCAACGGTGGCCGAACCGCGGCCCTGCAGGTAGTCGAACTTGCTGCCGATTTCCCATTGCTTGCCGGTGGACACATCGAAGTTCTGCGTGCCGCTGGGCTGCTCGGCGGCGGTGCTGTATTGCACATAAACGTTGGCGCTGGGCAGGAATTGCCAGGTCAGGCCGGCGCGGCCGGTCAGCGGTTGCCAGTCGCGGCGCAGGTGCCGGGGATTGCTGGCGGTCACGACGCGGTGGTTGGTCACGTCCAGGTCGATGTCGTCGTACCGCAGGCCGGTCACCAGCGACCACTGTTCATTGAGTGCCAGATGGTTCTCGACGAACAGCGCTTTGGTGGTCACTTCGTTGGTCTTGTCCTTGACGAAGCTCTGACGCGTGCCAGGCAGGTCATAGAAGTGGCCGGGGTCGAAATGATCCGGGTCGACACTGTTGTTGGCCGGGACATTCCACGGATTGTTGGTGGTGGAATTGACCTTGTACTCGAAGCCGCCGGCCCAGGTGGTGACCATGCCCAACAGGCTGCTTTCGTGACGCAGCTCGAACTGGTTGCCCTGCTGCCAGCCTTGATGCCTTACCAGATAGGCGGTGGAGCGGTTGATCGCGCTGTTGTCCGCGTTGTACTGGTAGGTCTCCAGATTGCGGTAGTCGCGCTGGCTGTCCAGGCGGTACAGCGTGTTGCGCAGGGTGGTGGCGTCATCGACGCGGTAGTCGATGATCGAACGCACCCAGCGCGTGCGCTGCTCGTAAAGGCCATCGTCGACGTTGTAGTTGCGAAAGCGATTGTGCTTGTCGATCTTCAGCTCGCCGGCCTTGGGGTTGAGTACCGGCGTGCCCCAGTAGGGGCTGTCCTCGTGCTCGTCCTGATACTCCAGCGCCAGGGTGTGAGACAGGTTCGGTGTGAGGTCGCTGAGCAAGGAAAACGCCGCGCTCCAGGCATCGTTTTCCTGCCGGTCGATGTAGCCATTGCTCGTAGTGTGGCTGACGTCGAGCCGAGCGTAATGCTGCACGTCCGAGGTCGGCTCGCTGAGCCGGTGATTGACGCCGAACGCGGTTTGCGTGGTGTCGAAACTGCCGTAACTGACGCGCCCCTCGGCGGCCTGTTCTTCACGGGTCGCCAGTTTGGTGACGTAATTCAGCGAACCGCCCACCGAGCCCGCGCCATTCATTAACGACGAAGGCCCGCCGAGCAATTCGACCCTGTCATAGATCCAGCTATTGACCGGTCGCGCCAGGCCGGTGGCGACATTGATGCCGTTGAACATCTGCGTGACCTGGCTGCTGGTGAAGCCGCGATAGGAAATGAACCCGCCAAACCCCGGCGGGGCACTGGCGTTGACGCCGGGCAGGGTGTTGGCAACGTCCTGGAAGTTCTGCGAGCCACGGCGCTCGATGTCGGCGCGATTGGCCACGGCCACCGAGGCCGGCGTCTGGCGCAGGCTCAGGCCCAGGCGGGTGGCGCTGGCGGCCTGTTGTTCCAGATCCAGCCCTTGGGTGGGTTGTTCGTCGCCATTGACCGTGATCGGGGCGAGGTCCAGGGCGGTCTGGGCGTGGGCAAGCGGCGAGAGGCTGCCGATCAGACCGGCGAGCAGGGGAATGCGTTTCATGGTGAAAACCTGAAATGAGGTCGAGCGGATCCCTGCGTTCAGATGCACGGCTCTTCGTAGCAGCACGGCTTGCCGGCGGGGCGGTGTGTCAGTGACGGATTTATCGACTGACACGCCGCTCCCGCCGGCAAGCCGTGCTGCTACTGGGCATGTGCGTGTCTGCAGGCGTGCGAAAGCCGCAGACACAGGCGTCTGAAAAACAGAGTCGGTTTAGTGCTGAAGTCAGATCAGGGAGAAGGGCGGGGCGCGGGGATTGGCGGTGGGCCAATGGGGATCGGCGGGGATTTCATAGGAGGCGACCAGCGCAGGCGGCGGGCTGTGCTGTTCGGGCAGGATGGCCAGGGTCAGGCTGCTATTGAGCGCCGGCCCCATGCCGCCGGTGGAGCACAGCGGGCAGCCGAAGGCGGCGGACAGGGTGGGCAGCTTCTGCTCGCCAGGCTTGAATGCATCGACCACCAGCGCCCGGCCATCGGTGGAACAGAATTCGCCGCCGATGCCGTTGAGCTGCATGCCGACCATCTGGCCATGGCCGATGCTGCAGGCGAACACGTTGAACAGGACGCAGCAGTAGAGCATCCAGGCAATGACGTGGCGGTCGCGGCGGGTGGTTTTCATGGGGCGCGAAGGTAACAGAATGGAGGCGATGAGCGGGGTGCGGCAAAATGGCGCGGGCTTGTTTTTTCTAAGATCAAGATCAAGGTCAAGGTCAAAAGCGTTCTTCCTAACGTCAGACCTGTTTCGACTTCGTCGAGTTACTTGGAAAAGACACCCAAGTAACCAAGGGCTTTTGCTCCTGGTTTGGCCCTGACTTCGTCAGGGTCCCTTCACTCCGGTCTCGCTCCGTGGGCCCGGCGTGAAAGGGCCATCCATGGCCCACACGCCTCTCGCCGCATCCATGCGGCTCGACCCACTCCGCGAGACCTGCGTTCAGCCTGCACCCAAGTCGCGATTGGCGTCGTCTGGGCTATCGCGCATGAAGATCAAGATCAAAAGCCAAATCAAAGGCCAACGGCTAATGCCGTCCCCGTAGCAGCCGGGCTTGCCCGCGGGACGCCCTCAAGATCGCCCCGCCGGCAAGCCGTGCTGCTACGGCGGGCATCGCCCTTGCGCTCTTGATCTGGCTTTTGATTTTGATCTTCATGCGCGATAGCCCAGACGCCACAAAACGCGACTTGGGTGCAGGCTGAATGGAGGTCTCGCGGAGTGGGCCAAGCGGCAGGATGCCGCGCGAGGCGCGGGGCCATGGATGGCCCATTCGCGCCGGGCCCACGGAGCGAGGCCGGAATGAAGGAAGTCCGACGCAGTCGGACCCAAACCAGGAGCAGGGCCTTTTTGGTTACTTTTTCGGCTCTTGGAAAAAGTGACCCGCCGTAAGGGCGGAACCATAAGCGGCCGTGACAAAGAAAATGGATATGCCCAGAAATCCCAAAACCAACAAAAATCTGCTTTTCACGTTAAAAGACCACAACCTGCCAGCCACCGAATAACCGCTTCTAGCTGACAGCCAACCGGCAACCCCAAACGGCAAAAAAACGACACCCCCCTTGCCGCTCCCCCTCCCACCAGCGGAAATCGCTTGCCGCTTTTCTGGCATAAACCCTTGCCACCACCCCCGAACCCCAACAAACACGGCCTTTTTCAAAATTGGCACGCCACTTGCTCAAAGACCTGCAGTCACGAACATCTGGTCAACCGATAAAGGTTTCCCGACATGAGCATCAGCTTCGACAAGGCACTTGGCATTCACGAAAAGGCGCTGAACTTCCGCGCCCAACGTGCAGAAGTGCTGGCCAACAACATCACCAACGCCGACACGCCCAACTACAAGGCGCGCGACCTGGATTTCTCCAAGGTGCTGGCCGCCGAAAGCGACAAGGCCAACAACGGGACCTTTGCCCTGAACATGACCAACAGCCGCCACATCGAGGCCGAAGGCATGAGCACCGGCGATGCCAGCCTGCTGTACCGCACGCCGTCGCAGCCGTCGCTGGACCAGAACACCGTCGATACCCAGGTCGAGAACGCCAACTACGCCGAAAACGCCGTGGGCTTCCAGGCCAGCTTCACCTTGCTCAACAGTAAGTTCAAAGGGCTGGTCGCAGCCCTGCGCGGAGAGTAATTCATGTCTCTATCCAGTGTTTTCAACATCGCCGGTAGCGGCATGAGTGCCCAGAACACTCGCCTGAACACCGTCGCCAGTAACATCGCCAACGCCGAGACCGTCTCGTCCAGCCTGGACAAGACCTACCGCGCCCGTCACCCGGTGTTCGCCACCGTGTTCCAGGGCCAGGAAGCCGGCGGCAGCGCTTCGCTGTTCGAAGACCAGGGCCAGGCCGGCACCGGCGTGCAGGTGTCCGGCATCGTTGAGGACGCTTCCAACCTGGAAGCCCGCTACGAGCCCAACCATCCAGCGGCCGACAAGAACGGTTACGTCTACTACCCGAACGTCAACGTCGTCAACGAAATGGCTGACATGATCTCGGCCAGTCGCTCGTTCCAGACCAACGCGGAAGTGATGAACACCGCCAAAACAATGATGCAGAAGGTCCTGACCCTGGGTCAGTGATAAGGGGCGACAGTCATGACGGTTACCAACGACACCTCCAGCAGTTTCATCAAGTCGCTACAGACTGCGACGTCTGGCAAGACCGGCGACACCACCACCGGCGCCAGCACCCTGGGCAAGGATTCGTTCCTGCAGCTGCTGGTCACCCAGATGCAGAACCAGAACCCGCTCGATCCGCAGGACAACAGCGAATTCGTGGCCCAGCTGGCGCAGTTCTCCAGCCTGGAAACCATGCAGAACCTGAGCACCTCGGTCGATGCCATCGGCGGCATGTACCAGTCTTCGCAGGCGCTGCAGGCGTCCTCGCTGGTAGGCCGCAACGTGATCGTCGACAGCGGTTCGACCAGCGTCGACACCACCAAGGGCATGACCGGCCAGGTGGTTCTGCCGTCGAGCAGCACCACCACCACGGTCAAGGTCTACGCCAGCGACGGCAAGACGGTGGTGCGCACCATCGACCTGGGCGAACAGAAGGCCGGCAACGCCAGCTTCACCTGGGACGGCAAGGACGAGGAGGGCAATGTGCTCGAATCGGGCAACTACAGCTTCGTCGCCAGTGGCAGCCTCGATGGCCAGTCCACGACCTTGACGACCTATCTGCCAGCCACCGTGACCAGCGTCACCATGGGCTCGGCGGGTACGTCCATGACTCTCAACCTGGCCAACGGCGAAAACATTGCCTTGTCCAAAGTTCAACAAATCGGAATCTAGAGCCGATTCGACGGCGCAGGAGTGATACATGTCTTTCAATATCGGTCTGAGTGGGCTCTACGCAGCAAATAAAAGTCTCGACGTCACCGGCAACAACATTGCCAACGTCGCGACCGTCGGCTTCAAGGCCTCCCGTGCGGAGTTCGCCGACCAGTACGCGCAATCGATCCGTGGCACCTCCGGTGGCACCAACGTCGGTAGCGGCGTGTACACCGCCGCCGTGACCCAGAACTTCAGCCAGGGCTCGCTGACCACCGGTACCGGTCGCGACCTGGACCTGGCGATCAACGGCAACGGCTTCTTCATGGTCAGCAACAACGGCGAGAAGCTGTACACCCGTGCCGGTAACTTCCACACCGACACCGCCGGCAACATCATCGACACCAACGGCAACAACCTGCAGGGTTATGGCGTGGATGCCAACGGCAACGTGAAGACGGGCGTCCTTACCAATTTGAAGGTCGACACCTCGAACATGCCGCCGAAGGCGACGTCGAGCATTACCATCAGTTCGAACCTGGACTCGAGCAAAGAGATCAACACCGCTGCTGCGTTCGACCCGGCCAAGGTTGAAACCTACGACCTGACCTACAGCACCAAGATCTACGACAGCCAGGGTAACGAACACACGCTGGACCAGTTCTTCCGCAAGACCGGACTCAACAGCTGGGACATGTACACCCTGGTCGATGGTCGCAACGTCGCCGACCCGACCTCGACCACGCCGGACACCACCAAGCTGACCTTCGATTCGGCAGGCAACCTGATCACCAGCCCGGCGCCGACTTCGACCGCCAACGTGACGGTGAACACCGACGGTACCTTCCAGGTTGTGAACTGGGTGCCGGCGCAGAGCAAGACCGTCGGTTCGACCACCACTTGGGCGGCCAACGGTGCAGCGGCGACAGCGGGCGGCATGAAGCTGGACATGCTGGCCACCACCCAGACCAACGCGGCGGGCGGTGCCATCGCCAAGAAGCAGGACGGCAACTACACCGGCCAGATCAGCGCGATGAACGTCGACTCCTCGGGCAACCTGTTCGCCACCTACACCAACGGCGAATCCCGCGTCATTGGCCAGGTCGCGCTGACCTCGTTCGCCAACGTCCAGGGCCTGGCCCCGGCCGGCGGCACCATGTGGCGTGAAACCTACGCCTCGGGCATCCCGGTCACCGGCGCGCCGGAGTCGGGTACGCTGGGTAACATTACCGGTTCCGCGCTGGAAGAATCCAACGTCGACCTGACCACCGAACTGGTTCAGCTGATCAAGGCGCAGAGCAACTATCAGGCGAACGCGAAGACCATTTCGACTGAAAGCACCATCATGCAGACCACCATTCAGATGACCTGATGACGGCCGGCTGAAGGCGACACTGAAAACCCCTCCTCGGAGGGGTTTTTTTATGGGTAATGGACGGCTGCTCGACAGCCTTGAAACGTCCAGAACCGTCCCACTCGATACCCGGAAACTTCCTACTTCCGTTTTTGCGAGCATGAAACCGCTGACAAATGAATGCGTTTGCGCCCCCGGGCTCGACCGCATTCGTTTGCCCGCGCCCATCAATGCATTGACGGATGTGTCGTCACAGACGACTCAGGGAGTGTTCATGTCATTCAACATTGCGGTTTCCGGTTTGAACGCAGCGCACAAGCGCATGGAAGTGGCGGGCAACAACATCGCCAACGTTAATACCTCGGGTTTCAAGTCTTCTCGGGCGGAGTTTTCTGCGGTCTATGCCTCCGCGACTCTGGGCGGCAGCCGTTCTGCCGTTGGCGACGGGGTACGGCTTGCCAACGTTTCGCAGAACTTCGCCTCCGGCGGCGCCATCAGCAGCGAAGGGCGACCGCTGGATCTGCGGATTCAAGGCAGCGGTTTTTTCGTGATGAGCGACAACGGCGCCATCAGCTACACGCGCTCGGGAGCGTTCAACAAGGATGCGGAAAACTTCATCGTCGACAGCCATGGCAGCCGCTTGCAGGGCTATGCGGTCAATGCTGAAGGGCAGGTGATCGGTGGCGTGCGCACGGATCTGAAAATGGACACCGCGAACATGTCGCCCAAGGCGACCGGCAAGGTCGAACAGACGCTGAATCTGGATTCGTCAGCGGCTTCACTGGCGGCACTGCCGCGTTTCAATCCCGACGATCCGCGCACCTACACGCGCATGACCACCCAGACCATCAAGGATGCCGGGGCCCCGGAGATAAAGGAGGTCAAGGGCACGGATCACAACGGCAAAGAGGTCATCACTACTCGCGCCCGGGCGGCCATTGCCCCGCAGGATCACGAGCTCAAGCAGTATTTCGTCAAGACCGACGACAACAACTGGACGTCTTACATCCTCATCGATGGCATCAACCCGCTGGACCCGACCAGCATGTCGCCTCTGGAAATCGGTCTCTACACTCACCCCAACGGCAAGCTGCATCTGACCGGTACGACTGCCGCAGTGAAGGTCGAGAATGACACCGAACTGGCGCTGCACAACTGGAAGCCGGCGATCAAGGTCAATGGCAGCTGGACCGCCAGCCCGGCGGCCAGTGCCGGCCCGGTCAAGCTGCCGCTGACCGAGGCTGGCGCGCCGCTGCTCGACCCGGCCGATGCACCGATGGTGCGCCCCGTTCCGCCGTTCAACCCTGCCGATGTGACCACCTACAACAAGGTCATTCCCACCGGCCTGTTCGACAGCCTTGGCAATCGTCATGAGCTGAGCCAGTACTTCGTCAAGGACGGCAGCAACAGCTGGAAAATGCATGTGCTGATCGACGGGCGCAACCCGCAGAATCCGGAGAGCACCGAGCCTTTGACCGCCAGCATGCTGTTCAACGCCGATGGCTCGATGCAGTCGCTCAGCGGTACGCCGGGGTTGGTGGCAGCCAATGGCAAGCTGACCTTGAGTGGCTGGATTCCGGCCAAATCCCTGGACGGCAACAAGCCTGACGGTCGCTGGGGCAGTAGCGGTGCGACGGGCAACGGCGACGGCATCGTGCTCGATTACAGCAAGCTGTCCCAGCACCGTGCCGAGACCGGCCGCTCCAGCGTGGTCGTCGACGGACATGCGGCCGGGGTGGCGTCGGGGCTGAAAATCGACAAGTCCGGGATCATGAGCGTCGGTTACACCAACGGCCTGCATCGCAAGATCGGTCAGGTCATGCTCGCCAGCTTCGCCAATGAACAGGGCCTGCAACCGATCAGCGGCACCCGCTGGGTCGAGACCCATGCGTCAGGCATGGCCAACTACGACAACCCCGGGGTGGGCGGCCTGGGCTCCGTGGTCAGTCATTCGCTGGAGGGCTCCAACGTAAAGTTGAATGAAGAACTGGTGGAGTTGATTCAGGCGCAGACGGCGTATCAGGCCAATTCAAAAACGCTGTCGACCGAGGCTGAGTTGATGCAGACCCTGATCCGCGCAACCTGAGGGCGATTTGGTCAGGCTTCTGCCGAAGGCGTAGGAGCTTGGCTTGCCAGCGATCTGGCGCGAAGCGGCAGCAATTGCGGACTACGCGGTTTGCCTGACACGGCCAAGGTGCCTGATTTTGCTGCCGCTTCGCGCCAGATCGCCAGCAAGCTGCGCTCCTACGCCCTTCGGGCAGAAACGGAGCGGTTCAAGTCATTCAAACCGAACAATCCGACTTCACAAAGGCCGCACTCACCCGCGTCCAGCCCTTGCCTGGGCTGGTCTGGGCGCAGACGGTCTTGTGTTTGCCTTGCCACAGGTAATAGGGCGCAGGCGCTGCCACGGCAAAGGTGGCGCAGGCCAGGAGCAGGGCGAGGATCAAGGGCTGGCGCATGGCAGATTCCTGTTGGCGAAGGGGCCGATAGTCGAAGCGCTGCAATTATCGCTCCCTGCGCGAAATTTTTTTGGCGCGCGACCGGTGGCGATTCTATCGAAAGTGGCGGTCCTCCGTCGCGGCTGAAAACACCACCGGCAATCGATCTCGATCCACCCCCGAAATCACTGGGGAATCAGCCATTTGTATCCCCTCTGAAAAACTGGCGCGATCATTGCTAACACCTGCTCAGTACAGCTACAGGCGGCAAGCGTCTGTCGGAGGAGGAAGACTGTGGACAAGTTGCTTTACGTGGCCATGAGCGGAGCGTCGGAAAACGCCATCGCGCAGAAGGCCCATGCCAACAACCTGGCGAACGTCTCGACCAACGGGTTTCAGCGCGACCTTGAACAGGCCCGCTCGATGCCGGTATTTGGCGAGGTCAACCCGTCTCGCGCCTATGCCATGAGCGAGCGCCCGGGCACTGACTTCAGCCAGGGTTCGATGATCGACACCGGTCGCGAACTGGACGTTGCCGTCAAGGGCGACGGCTGGATGGCGGTCCAGACACCCGACGGCGGCGAAGCCTACACCCGCACCTCCAGCATGAACATCGACGCTCTGGGCGTGTTGCGCGATGGCAATGGTTTGCCGGTCATGGGCAACAGCGGGCCGATTGCCGTGCCGCCACAGCAGCAGATCGAGATCGGCGCCGACGGCACGATCAGCGTCCAGTCGCTGGGCGAGAGCCCGCAGGTCATGGCGCAGATCGACCGCATCAAGCTGGTCAAGCCTGACCTGGGCAACATGGAAAAAGGCCCCGACGGCCTGATGCACACCAAAGACGGCAAACCGGCGCAGGCCGATGCCAGTGTGCAGGTCGAATCCGGTTTCCTGCAGTCGAGCAACGTCAACGCCGTCGAGGAAATGACCTCGGTGCTGGCGTTGTCCCGTCAGTTCGAACTGCATATCAAGATGATGAAGACCGCTGAGCAGGACGACGAGTCGATGGCTCGCGTCTTGCAAATGGGCTAATGACTGACAGCTTGCGCCGATAATCAGGCGCGCGAGGAGATTCAACACATGCTTCCGGCACTTTACGTCGCTAAAACCGGCCTGGCCGCTCAGGACATGAACCTGACGACCATTTCGAACAACCTGGCCAACGTCTCGACCACCGGCTTCAAGAGTGATCGCGCCGAGTTCCAGGACCTGCTCTATCAGATCAAGCGTCAGCCAGGTGCTCAGTCCACTCAGGACAGCGAGCTGCCATCGGGCCTGCAGCTGGGTACCGGTGTGCGCATCGTCGGCACCCAGAAGAACTTCACCGCTGGCAGCCTGCAGACCACCAACCAGCCGCTGGACATGGCGATCAATGGCCGTGGCTTCTTCCAGATCCGTCAGCCGGACGGCACCGTGGCCTACACCCGCGACGGTACTTTCCACCTGGACCAGAACGGCCAGATCGTGACCGCCAACGGTTACGCGCTGGAGCCAGCGATTGTCGTGCCTCAGGACTCGCAGACCTTCACCGTCGGCGAAGACGGCACCGTGTCGGTGACCACCTCGACCGCCACGGCCACGCCGCAGGTGATCGGCAACATCCAGACCGCCGACTTCATCAACCCGGCCGGCCTGCAATCCCAGGGCGGCAACCTGTATCTGGAAACCGCGTCCAGCGGTGCGCCGCAAGTCGGTACCCCTGGCCTGACCGGTCTGGGCGTGGTGCGGCAGAACACCCTGGAAAACTCCAACGTCAGCACCGTTGAAGAGCTGGTGAACATGATTACCACGCAGCGTGCCTACGAGATGAACTCCAAAGTGATCTCGACCGCCGACTCGATGCTGCAGTACGTCACGCAGAACTTGTAATACCAGCCTGTAACGGAACCTGAATCGCCTGATGTCGGTTAACGAAACACCTGATCAATCCTTGCTACACCGAGAGGTTTTAAGTGTCATGAAACGGCTTTCTGTACTGCGGCTTTCCCTGTTGGCAGCACCGCTCTGCGGGATCGCGCTGCTGACCGGTTGCGTTGCGCCTTCGGCCAAGCCCAATGACCCTTACTACGCGCCGGTGTTGCCACGAACACCGTTGCCAGCTGCTGCCAACAACGGCTCGATCTACCAGGCAGGTTTCGAACAGAACCTCTATGGCGACCGCAAGGCGTACCGGGTCGGTGACATCATCACCATCACCCTGTCCGAGCGCATGGCCGCCAGCAAGGCCGCCAACTCAAGCCTGAGCAAGACCAGCGACACGAGCATTGGCCTGACGTCGCTGTTCGGTGCGGGCGTGAAAACCAATAACCCGGTGGGCGGTGGTAGCCTGAGCCTGGATGCTGGCTACAGCGGCGACCGCGCCACCAAGGGCGACGGCAAGGCGGCGCAGAGCAACAGCCTGACCGGTTCCATCACGGTGACCGTGGCCGATGTGCTGCCCAACGGCATTCTGTCGGTGCGCGGCGAGAAGTGGATGACGCTCAATACCGGCGATGAGCTGGTGCGTATCGCTGGCCTGATTCGTGCAGACGACATCGCGACCGACAATACCGTGTCGTCCACCCGGGTGGCCGATGCGCGCATCACGTATTCCGGTACGGGAGCATTCGCCGATACCAGTCAGCCAGGCTGGTTCGACCGCTTCTTCCTGAGCCCGTTGTTCCCTTTCTGATACCGGGATAGCCATGATCACGTTCAAGCAACTCATCGCCGCAGCGCTGCTGTTCACCACGGCCCTCGGTGCCCACGCCGAGCGCCTGAAGGACATTGCCAGCATTTCCGGCGTGCGGACCAACCAGTTGATCGGCTACGGCTTGGTGGTGGGGCTCAACGGTACGGGTGACCAGACCACCCAGACCCCGTTCACCCTGCAGACCTTCAACAACATGCTCTCGCAGTTCGGCATCAAGGTGCCGGCAGGTTCGGGCACCGTGCAGCTGAAAAACGTCGCGGCCGTGGCCGTGTACGCCGACCTGCCGCCGTTCGCCAAACCCGGTCAGCAGATCGACATCACCGTGTCGTCCATCGGTAACTCGAAAAGCCTGCGCGGCGGTGCGCTGCTGATGACCCCGCTGAAAGGTATCGACGGTAATGTCTATGCCGTCGCCCAGGGCAACCTGGTGGTGGGCGGTTTTGACGCCGAGGGCCGCGACGGTTCCAAGATCACCGTCAACGTTCCGTCTTCGGGTCGTATCCCGGGTGGTGCTTCGGTTGAACGCGCGGTGCCGAGCGGTTTCAACCAGGGCAACTCGCTGACCCTGAACCTGAACCGCAACGACTTCACCACCGCCAAGCGCATCGTCGACAAGATCAACGACATGCTCGGCCCAGGCGTGGCCCAGGCCATCGACGGCGGTTCGGTACGCGTCACTGCGCCGCTGGACCCGAACCAGCGCGTCGACTATCTGTCGGTGCTGGAAAACCTGGAAATCGACCCAGGCCAGACCTCGGCGAAAGTCATCATCAACTCGCGTACCGGCACCATCGTCATCGGCCAGAACGTCAAGGTTTCGCCGGCCGCCGTGACCCACGGCAGCCTGACCGTGACCATCACCGAAGACCCTGTGGTCAGCCAGCCGGGTGCGTTCTCCAACGGCCAGACCGCCGTGGTGCCGCGCTCCAAGATCAACGCCCAGCAAGAGCTGCACCCGATGTTCAAGTTCGGCCCGGGCACCACGCTCGACGAGATCGTGCGTGCGGTCAACCAGGTGGGTGCTGCGCCTGGCGACTTGATGGCGATTCTCGAAGCACTGAAACAGGCTGGCGCACTGCAAGCCGACTTGATCGTGATTTAAGGCTGTTTGACTTGAAGGTGCAGGCATGAGCATTCCAACCGGCGGTACGAGCACAGTGGATTCGGGGGCGTATACCGACCTCAATCGCCTGACCGCCATGAAGAACGGCGACCGCGACAGCGAAGCGAACCTCAAGAAGGTGGCGCAGGAATTCGAGTCGCTGTTCGTCAGCCAGATGCTCAAGGCCATGCGTTCGGCCAACGAAGTGCTGGCCAAGGACAACCCGATGAACACCGCCGCGACCCGGCAGTATCAGGACATGTACGACCAGCAGCTGGCGGTGAGCATGTCCCGCGAGGGCGGCGGTATCGGTCTGCAGGACGTGCTGATGCGTCAGCTGTCCAAGAACAAGGGCGATGTCGCGCCTGCGACCAATCAATTGCACCCGACGGCGCAAGCCGCCAGCGATACCGCGCAGAATCAGGCCCAGGGTGGCCTGGCCACGCGCATCGCCCAGCGTCCGCTGTGGGCCACCCGCTCAGTGGCGCCTGCGTCCACTTCGCTGGCCACCAATGCCGACGGCACACCGCACAACGACGTGGCCGCGCTCAATTCCCGGCGCCTGTCGCTGCCGAGCAAGCTGACCGACCGGATCATGGCCGGCATCGTCCCGAACACCGCTCAGGATGCGACAGCAACCACGCTGAAAAACCGCATTGCCGTGTCCAGCGCCGTGGCCGCCGCGAAAAAGGCCGGCACCAACGGCGACTGGACCATCGGCCCGGAATACACCGCCCAGGCCGACAGCTATGTACGCACTCGCGTGCAGACCCCATTGGCGCCGGGCAAGGCTGCGTTCGCCAACGCCGACGAATTCGTTGCCACCATGTTGCCATTGGCCAAGGACGCTGCCGCACGCATTGGTGTCGATCCGACCGTGCTGGTGGCCCAGGCGGCGCTGGAAACCGGCTGGGGCAAATCGATCATGCGTCAATCCGATGGCTCGAGCAGCCACAACCTGTTCGGCATCAAGGCCCAGGGCGGTTGGCAGGGCCCTGAAGCGCGGGCGATCACCAGCGAGTTCCGCGACGGCAAGATGGTCAAGGAGACGGCGGACTTCCGTTCCTATGATTCCTACGCCGACAGCTTCCACGACCTGGTCAGCTTCCTGCAGAACAACAATCGCTATCAAGCCACGCTCAAGTCGGCCGATAACCCGGAACAGTTTGTAAAAGAGTTGCAGAAGGCCGGCTACGCCACGGATCCGGGCTATGCCAGCAAGATCACGCAAATCGCGAAACAGATGAAGAGCTACCAGAACTATGCAACCGCATCGAGCTCCTCTTCAACGTTATGACTTTATAAGGTTTGAACCATGTCACTGATCTCTATCGGGCTTTCGGGACTGAACGCCAGCAGTGCAGCGATGACCACCATCGGCAACAACACTGCCAACGTCGACACGATGGGTTACTCGCGCCAGCAGGTGATGACCACCTCCAGTGCTCAGCAGAATATCGGCGTCGGCTTCATCGGCACCGGTACCACGCTGTCGGACGTGCGTCGCATCTACAACGGCTTCCTGAACACCCAGGTGCAGACCAGTACATCGCTCAACTCCGACGCCCAGGCGTACCTGGGGCAGGCCAGCAAGCTGGATTCGATCCTGTCGGACAGCTCGACCGGCGTCAGTACGGTCTTGAGCAATTTCTTCACAGCGTTGCAGACGCTGTCCAAATCGCCGACGGACTCCGCGGCGCGCAACAGCTTTCTGACCAGCGCCAAGTCCCTCGCGGGGCAGTTCAACACCATCGCTGCGCAGATGAAGGACCAGAACAGCAGCATCAACAGCCAGCTGACCTCCATGACCGGGCAGGTCAATGCCCTGGCCTCGTCGATCGCCGATCTGAACACCCAGATCACCCAGGCCAAGGCCACCGGTGGTGAGCCCAACTCGCTGCTCGATGCGCGGGACGAGGCTGTGCGCCAGCTCAACGATCTGGTCGGTGCCAAGGTGGTCGACAACAACGGCAGCTACGACGTGTACATCGGCAGCGGCCAGCCGCTGGTCACCGGTGGCAAGGCCGGTACGTTGACTGCAGGCCCCAGCGACAGCGACCCGAACGTGTATTCGGTCAAGCTCAACTATCAGAACAGCAGCGTCGATGTGTCGTCCGTCGTCACTGGCGGCAGCATCGGTGGCCTGCTGCGCTACCGCAGCGATGTGTTGCAGCCGGCATCCAACGAACTGGGACGTCTGGCACTGGTGGTCTCCGACCAGATCAACCAGCAGATGGGCCAGGGTGTCGATGCCAACGGCAACTTTGGCTCGAGCATGTTCAACAGCATCAACGACCCGAGCCTGGTCAGCCAGCGCAGCCTTGCCAACAAGGGCAACAGCGCAGGTTCCGGCAATCTGGATGTGACCATCGCCAACACCGGTGCGCTGACCACCAACGATTATCAGGTGACCTTCACCAGCGCCACCGGTTACAGCGTCACCCGCCTGCCGGATGGCCAGAACATGGGCGCCTATGACCTGAGCACCACGCCGCCACCGGTGATCGACGGCTTCTCGCTCACGCTCAATGGCGGTGGTCTTGCCGCGGGTGACTCGTTCAAGGTCAGCCCGACCGGCAACGGCGCCAGTGGGATCAAGACCGTCATGACCGATGCGAAGGGCATTGCCGTCGCAGCGCCATTGACCGGTTCCACTGGCTCGAACTCGGGCAGCGGCACCTTCACTCAGCCTGTGTTGAACACCCAGGCGAACATCTACGACACCGTTGGCACCACTGACCTGCGAAATGCAATCAGCGGGGCGACGCCAATGCGCCTGATCATGGGGGCTGTCGCCGCTGATGGCTCGCAAGCCTACTCGCTGGTCGACGCCAGCGGCACTCCCGTGAACGACAAGAACGGCAACCCGATCACCGGCAGCATCGTTCCGAAGCAGAACAACGACATCACGCTGGACGTGGGCTACACCGATTCGTCCGGCACCCGTCAGTCGTTCTCGATTGGCTTGTCGATCAACGGCGAACCGAAGTCGGGGGATACCTACAGCATCGACATGACCGGCGCCGGCTCCTCGGACAACCGCAATGCCCAGACCACTCTGGATCTGCAAACCAAACAGACCGTCGACACCGCAGGTGGCAACGGCACGGGCATGAGCTTGAGCGGTGCCAACGCCAACCTGATTTCCACCGTCGGTGCCAAGGCCAAGCAGGCGGCCAGCGATGCCACCGCCACCACCGCCGTGCTGACTCAGGCCAAGAGCGCCCGCGACAGTGTGTCCGGGGTTTCGCTGGATGAAGAAGCGGCCAACCTGGTCAAGTACCAGCAGTACTACACGGCCTCGTCGCAGATCATCAAGGCCGCTCAAGCCATCTTCAGCACGCTGATCAACAGCCTTTAAGGGATCGTAAACCATGCGTATTTCTACCTCCCAGTTTTACGAAACCAGCGCTGCCAACTACTCGCGCACCTATTCGAACGTGGTCAAGACCGGTGACGAAGTCTCCAGCCAGATCAAGCTCAATACCGCGGGTGACGATCCGGTGGGCGCCGCCCGCGTGCTGGCGTTGCAGCAACAGAACTCGATGCTGTTGCAGAACCAGTCCAACATCAGCGCCATCAACACGGGCGTGGTGAATACCGAGACCGCGCTGACGGCCATCACTTCGGCGATCCAGCGCGCGCAAGAACTGGTGCTGACCGCCAGTAACGGCACTAACACCGATGAAGACCGTCAGGCGAGCGCGCGTGAGCTTTCGGCGCTGCAGAGCCAGATCCTGGGGTTGATGAACTCCAAGGACTCGGACGGCAACTACCTGTTCTCCGGCTCCAAGTCGAGCACGCCGCCGTACTCCGTCAATCCGGATGGCACCTACAGCTACCACGGCGACCAGACTCGCAACCTGCTGGATATCGGCGGCGGCATCTCTATGGCCAGCAACACCACCGGCTGGGACGCCTTTGAACAGGCGATCAACACCACCCGCACTTCCGCCACGCTGACGTCGCCTGCCACCGACGATGGCGTGTTGACGCTTTCGGGCGGTTTCGTCAGCGACTCCGCCACCTACGACAGCAAGTTCACCAGCGGCGAGCCGTACAGCATCACGTTCCAGAGCAGCACCCAGTACCAGATTCTCGACAAGAACGGTCAGGACGTCACCGCGGAGGCCACCTCGGCGGGCAAGTTCAATTCCTCCAGCTCGGCCAACCAGACCATCGGTTTCCGCGGCCTTGAGCTGAACCTCAACGTCAACCTGACCGATGCCCAATACAAGGATGCGGGGCTGGCGGATACCGCCGTGGCCGGCCATACCTTCAAGCTGGCGACTTCGCCGAGCAACGTCAGTACCGCGCGCCTGCCTGCCAACCCGTCGACTACCGTGATCACCGGTACGTCAGTGACCGATCAGGCTCAGTTCAACAGCACCTTTCCGTCGGGCGGGGCGATTCTGCGCTTCACCAGCGCCACCGATTTCGACCTGTACGCAGCGCCCTATGACCCGGCGTCCAGCAAGCCGGTCTCCAGCGGCACGCTGACCGGTACTCCGCCGACGGCCACCGCTGCGGGTGTGACGTTCACGCTCAATGGCGCCCCGGCGGCGGGTGACCAGTTCACGGCAGCCTCGGCCACGCCGCAGAACCAGAACATCCTCAACACGCTGGGCAGCATCATCACGGCGCTCAACGGCAAGGTCGACGGTGATCCGATCGCCAAGCAGAACCTGCAGGCGACGCTGACCTCCACCATCGGCAACCTCAAGAGTGCGGCCACGCAGATTGGTGGTGCGATCGCCGACGGTGGTGCGCGCGCGGCCACGGCCACCTCGCAGAGCACGACCAACCAGTCGCTGATCGATAACGGCACCACCGAGTCCGGCACGATTACCGCGTCCGATCCGGTCGACGCCATCGCCCGCCTGACGCTGCAGAAAAACATGTTGCAGGCTTCGCAACTGGTGTTCACCCAGCTGTCTTCGCTTAACCTGTTCAGCAAGTTGTAATCGCCTGCGCGGGGCGGCGTCGGGCCCGATCCGGCGCTGCCCGTGCAGTGTCAAACGTCTAAGTCAGCGACACAGCCGATCCCTCGGCCGAGGGTGGCGCAACGCTTGTGAGTCCGCCCGTGAATCCAGTACCCCTCGTCAGTATCGTCATTCCCGCCTTCAACCCACGGTTTTTCCAGAGAGCGTTGAAAGGGGCGCTGGGGCAGGTTTATAGCCATCTGGAAGTGATCGTCTGTGACGATTCGCCTGGCGACGAGATCGAGCGGATCGTCCAGAGCCTGGCCCAGACCAGCCATGTGCCGGTGCGCTATGTGCGCAATCCGCAGCGCCTGGGTTTCACGGGCAACCTCAAGGCGTGCCTGGCCCAGGCCACGGGCGAGTACATCAAGTTCCTGTGCGACGACGATCAGTTGTTCGCGCTGTCGGTGCAGCTGCAGGCGCAGCAGTTGACCCTGCACGCTGACGTGAACCTGGTGCTTTCCCAGCGGCTGTTCTGGGATGCCGATGACATTCAGCTGCCCGAGCGCATGGAAAACAGCGCACTGGCCCCTGGCAGCGCGATTTATCGTGGCGACGACTTGCTGGCGATTTTCGAATCCTTCCCGCTCAATTTCGTCGGTGGCCTGAGCAGCTCGATGTTTCGTCGCAAGGACGTCCTGGAGCTGTTGCCAGCGCTGACCACGCCTGATCACTGTTTCACCGCAACCCTGGACCTGGCCTTGTACATCTGCCTGATGCGCCGGGGCAATGTCGTGGTGCTCAACAACGTGCTCAGCGTTGAACGCTTGCATCCCGAACGCCTGAGCCGGGTGCAGGCAATCAAGGATTCGATCGAGCAGGAGCGGGTCTGGCTGGTACAGATGCTCACGGCCCGCAGTGGCGAACAGGCGCCTGCCAAGGGTTGGGTGCGCTATCAGCCGTTGACTGAAGCGGAGCTTGCCGGCGGCCTTGCCCAACCCCGGGAATGGCAGGAGTTCTGCCTGGGCCGCTCGCTGGGGGTCAAGAACAGCACGCAGCAGTGGTGGGTGGGCGTGCAGAGTGAAAGCTTCGCCGAGCTCTACCACCATTGGCTCGATTGCCGGACGTTGACGCCGGTGCAGCAGGCGCAATTGCCCAATACCCTGAGCCGTTGGCCGTACCGTCCAAAAGTGGTGCCGGTGGTGATCGACAGGCTTGGCAGTCGCTCGGCACTTGAGACAACGCTGGCCAGTCTTGAGCAGCAGTTGTATCCGGCGGAGCGGGTGCTGGTGCTTTCGCGCAGCTGTACGGAGTCCCGCGTCGAAGGGCGGATTTTTACCGTGCCGTTGCAAGACGATCCCTACGCTCAGATCAACCAGCTGATGCCACAGCTCAACGGCGCGCAGTGGTTGTATCTGCTGCAGGCCGGGGATCGCCTGACGACATCGGCGTTGCTGATCATGGCCGAGCGCATCGCGATGAACGATGCCTTGCAATGCCTCTATGCCGATGAAGGCGCCCTGCGCGAAGGCGAGTCTGCCGAGCCTGTGTTCAAGCCTGACTTCAACCTGGACCTGATGCGCAGTTACCCCTACGTGGGACGCGCCCTGGCGTTTTCCCGGGACGCCCTGTTGGCGGTGGGCGGGTTTGATGCAGCCTTTGGCGAACTCGCGCCTCACGATGCGCTGTGGCGTCTGTTCGAGCAGGCGGGCGACGTTGCCATCGGTCACGTCAGCGAGCTGCTGGTCGAATCCACCCTGTCGCTGCCCAAGTGGCTGGCGCTGCCCCAGGTGGTGGAGCAGAACCTCAACGTGGTTCAGGCTCACCTGAACCGCTGCGGTATTGCCCACACCATCGAGCCTGCCGACGGCATGGTCTTGCTCAACCGCATCCACTACCTGCATGCGCAGCAGCCTCTGGTGTCGATCATGCTGATCGTCAAAGACCAGTTGGCGGCGTTGCAGCGTTGCGTGGAAACGTTGCTGGAGAAAACCACCTACGGCCGCTTCGAGCTGTTGATCGTCGACAATGGCAGCCAGGCCCCCGAAACCCGCGCGTGGCTCGATGGCATGGCGCAGCTCGATCCTGCGCTGTTGCGGGTATTGCGCTATCCACAGGTCAGCGGGGAAATGGCGCTGTACAACCAGGCCAGCGCAGCGGCACGGGGCCAATACCTGCTGTTGCTCAACCCTTACGCGATGATTACCCACGGTGACTGGCTCGGCGAGCTGGTCAGCCAGGCGCAACGGCCGGAAGTGGGGGTCGTGGGCGCCAAGCTGTTCGGCTCCGAGGGGCAGGTGCTGCATGCCGGCCTGATCCTGGGCTTGCACGGTCCGGCCGGGCGGCCGTTCTACGGTGAGGGTCTGAGTGCCAGTGGATACCTGCAACGCCTGCAGGTCGTCAATGATCTGAGTGCGGTCGGTGCAGACTGCCTGATGGTGCGCAAGGCGCTGTTCGAGGATTTGGGCGGCCTGGACGACGCGTGCTACGGCAACGAGCTGAGCCACGTCGACCTGTGCCTGCGTGTGCGTCAGAGCGGTCATCTGGTGGTGTGGACGCCTCATGCGTTACTGGCCCTGGGCACACAGCCGGCGCCGCAAGACAGCGTTGGGCAGTACGAGCGGCAAGTCAGCGACCAGGAGCGATTCTACCAGCGCTGGTTGCCGCTGATCGCGCGCGACCCTGCCTACAACCCCAACCTTGCGTTGAACAGTCTGGGAGGCGGAAGCTTCAATCTGGAGGCGGGTCTGATCAGTGGCTGGACGCCGTTTTCCACCACTGAACTGCCGCAGATCCTGGCATTGCCCATCAACGATTCTGCCATTGGCCATTATCGCGTCACCCAGCCGCTGATCGAGCTGCAGGCCGCCGGCCGTGCCGTCGGCAAAATTCACTACAACACCCCGAGCATCCTCGAGGTCGAGCGTCAGTCACCGGACATCATCGTTTTCCAGGGGCGCTACAGCAAATCGCGAATCGAGGAGATCGAGCGCTTCAAAAAGTACTCGAACGCACGGCGCATCTTCGAACTCGACGACTACATCATTCACGTTCCCAAGAAAAACACGCACTCGCGGGGCATGCCTCAGACCGATGAAATGCAGCGCCTGGTGGCTGAGGGCATCGGTCTGTGCGACCGGGTAGTGGTCTCGACCCAACCGCTGGCCGATGCGCTGTCCAGCATGCACCACGACATTCGTGTCGTGCCGAACATGCTGGCGCCAGAGTGGTGGAGCGGCTTGCGCAGCCAGCGTCGCACCACGATCAAACCCAGGGTCGGCTGGGGCGGTGGCACCAGCCACTCCGGCGATCTTGAAATCATCGCCGATGTCGTCCGCACGCTGGCCGATGAAGTGGACTGGGTGTTCTTCGGCATGTGCCCCGACGCACTGCGCCCGTATGTGAAAGAGTTCCACCCGGTCATCGATCTGAAGCTGTATCCGGCGCGCCTGGCCAGCCTGAACCTGGACCTTGCACTGGCGCCGCTGGAGCATCACATCTTCAACGACTGCAAGAGCAATTTGCGTCTGCTGGAGTATGGTGCCTGTGGTTACCCGGTGATTTGTACCGATACGCTGGCCTATCGCGGCTACCTGCCGTGTACCCGCATCGTGACCAACAGCACCGAGGAATGGCTCGAGGCGATCCGCAGCCATCTCGACGATCCGGACGCCAGCTACCGCCAGGGCGACGCGCTGCGCGAGACGGTGCTGCGTGACTACATGCTGCGCGATGATAATTTGCAGCATTGGGTCAATGGCTGGCTGGCGGATTGATTGTCTGCGCAGTGCGTGTGGAGGTGCCTGGATAGCGGGCATCTCCAGTTCTGCGGGGGCGCTGCTTTCGTTAGTTCTGCCTAACGGCAGAAGCGTTTCGACTTCGTCGAGCTACTTGAAGGGACCAAGTAACCAAGTCCTTCTGCTCCTGGTTTGGGTCTGACTTCGTCAGACTACCTTCATTCCGGTCCCGCGCCTCGCGCTGCATCCTGCGGCTTGGCCCACTGCGCGAGACCGGAATGAGGCCTGCACCCAAGTCGCGTTTTGCGGTGTCTGAAATATCGCGCATGAAGATCAAGCGCCAGATCAAGAGCCAGATCAAGAGCCAGATCAAGAGCATCGCGAGCTTCGCTCCCTCCCGCATTGAGATCAGCGTCCGTTTTTGAGAACACCGCGTCCCCGTAGCAGTCCGGCTTGCCGGCGTTCTGGCGCGAAGCGGCAGCAAATCCGATGAATGCGGTGTGCCTGATACAACCGAGCCGCCTGATTTTACTGCCGCTTCGCGCCAGAACGCCGGCAAGCCGGACTGCTACGGGTTTGGGGGTGAACCGGATCTTGAAAACACTCCATCCCGACGTAGCAGCACGGCTTGCCGGCGGGAGCAATCTTGAGAGCGACCCGCGAGCAAGCTCGGCTGCTACGGGGTGAAGTTCACCACCCGCTCTTGATTTGGCTCTTGATCTTCATGCGCGATAGGTCAGACGATACAAATCGCGACTTGGGTGCAGGCCGAACGCAGGTCCCTCCAAGTAACTCGACGAAGTCGAAACAGGTCTGACGTTAGGAAGAACGCTCTTGATCGTGATTCGACGAAGTCAGAACAGCCAAGCCTCACCACCTCATGAAACCGCGCCCCATCGCCACAAACCCGCCGCCGCCAAACTGGCGCGCTTCCTGCAAGTCCCCCTTCATATCGCCATAAATCGTGCATTCCGGGCATCGCCCGACAACGCACGACAGCGGTTTCAGCGGTTGGATCAGACGGCCCGCGAAGCGCGAAGAGCGCCAGCTTGAGCCCTGAACGGAACATGAGGGGAAGTGCAGTGAAAGCAGTAATTCTGGCGGGCGGTCTCGGGACCCGGATCAGCGAAGAGTCGCATCTGAAACCCAAGCCGATGATCGAGATCGGTGGAAAGCCAATTCTCTGGCACATCATGAAGCAGTACTCGGCCCACGGCATTCACGACTTCGTGATCTGCCTGGGCTACAAGGGTTACGCGATCAAGGATTTCTTCGCCAACTACTTCCTGCACACCTCCGACGTCACCTTCGATATGCGCGCCAATCGCATGGATGTTCATCAGAACTACAGCGAGCCATGGCGGGTGACGCTGATCGATACCGGTGAGGAAACCTTGACCGGCGGGCGGTTGCTGCGTGCGCGACACTATGTGGAAGATCAGGAAGCCTTCTGTTTTACCTACGGCGACGGCGTGTCGGATCTGAATATCGGCGCGCTGGTCGACTTTCATCGCAGCCATGGCCGGCTGGCCACGGTTACCGCTGTGCAGCCCCCTGGCCGCTACGGCGCGCTGGATCGCGATGGTGACCGCGTCCTGGGTTTCACCGAGAAGCCCCGCGGAGACGGTGGCTGGATCAACGGAGGCTTCTTCGTCCTGTCACCGAAAGTGATGCGCTACCTTGATGGCGATAGCACGCCGTGGGAGTCCGAACCGCTGGCACGACTGGCAGCCGATGATCAACTGCGCGCTTTTCAACACGATGGCTTTTGGCAGCCTATGGATACGCTGCGCGACAAAACCCAGTTGGAAGACCTTTGGCAGAAAGGACAGGCGCCGTGGAAGCAGTGGAACTGAACCCCGCGTTCTGGCAGGGCAAGCGTGTCCTGCTGACCGGGCACACCGGGTTCAAGGGCAGTTGGCTGGCCCTGTGGCTGGGAAGCATGGGCGCGCGGGTCACAGGCTTTGCGCTGGACCCCGGCACCGAGCCGAGCCTGTTCCAGCTGGCGCGAGTGGCGCAAGGTATCGACGATCGTCGTGGCGACCTGCGTGACCTGGGCGCGTTGCTCGAAGTGCTGGCCGACGTCGAGCCCGAGATCGTCCTGCATCTGGCCGCCCAGCCGCTGGTGCGCGAAGGCTATCGTGACCCGCTGGGGACCTATTCGAGCAACGTGATGGGCACGCTCAACCTGCTGGAGGCGATCCGTCAGGTCGGTTGCGTGCGCGCCTGTGTGCTGGTGACCACCGACAAGGTGTACGCCAACCAGGAGTGGCTGTGGCCCTATCGCGAGAACGAGCCACTGGGGGGGCATGACCCGTACAGCAGCAGCAAGGCCTGCTGCGAACTGCTGGCGCAATCCTATGCCGCATCCTTCTTTCATCCCGACAAGTACGCCGAGCACGGCCTGGCCATCGCCACGGCCCGCGCTGGCAACGTGCTGGGTGGCGGCGACTTTGCCGCCGACCGCTTGATCCCCGACGTGCTCAAGGCCTGGTCGGCCGGCGAGCCGGTGACCCTGCGTTACCCTCAGGCCGTGCGCCCCTGGCAGCACGCGCTGGAGCCGCTGGCAGGCTATCTGCTGCTGGCGCAAGGGCTCTATAACCAGGGCCCGGCATTGGCCGGCGCCTGGAACTTTGGTCCCGGTGACAGCGACATGTGCACCGTGGGCGAAGTGGTCTCGACCCTGGCCAGCCATTGGCCGGACGCGGCGGGCTTGCGCGTTGAAACCAGCGAGTTGCACGAAGCCGGCCTGTTGCGTCTGGACAGTAGCCGCGCGCGGCAATTGCTCGGCTGGCAGGCGCGCTGGTCGCTGGCCCAGTGCCTGAAAAACACCCTGGACTGGCACCTGGCCTGGAAGGCCGGCCAGGACATGCGCGAGTTCACCCTCGCGCAACTGAGCCTGTACACGGAGCGCACATGATCGACATGCAACTGCGCGCCTTGCCGCTCAAGGGGCTGTTCAGCGTTCAGCACCGTCGCCATGCCGATCCGCGCGGGCAATTCTCGCGGCTGTTCTGCGAGGGCAGCCTCGCGGCGTTCGGCCAGACCTTTCATATCCGCCAGATTAACCACTCCCGCACCACCGAGCGTGGCACGGTGCGCGGCATGCATTACCAGAAGGCCCAGGCCCCCGAGGCCAAGCTGATCACCTGCCTGCGCGGCGCGGTGTGGGATGTGGCGGTGGACCTGAACCCGGAGTCGGCAACCTTTTTGCAATGGCATGCCGAGCGTCTGGAAGCGGGCGACGGGCGCAGTCTGTTGATTCCTGCCGGGTTCGCCCATGGCTTCCAGGCCCTGACCGACGATGCCGAGCTTTTGTACCTGCACAGCGCCGATTATTCGGCCGAGCATGAAGCCGGTTTGTCGGCGCTGGACCCGCGGCTGGACATCCCGTGGCCGTTGCCTGTCAAGAATCTGTCGGCCCGTGACGCCGGCCACCCAATGCTGGACTCGACTTTTGCTGGAGTGCGTTTATGAACTGCCGTGGTTGTGGCGCGAAGCTTTCGCTGCCGCTGATCGATCTGGGCACCGCGCCACCGTCCAATGCCTACCTGCGCGCCGAGCAACTGACTCAGGCCGAACAGTGGGTGCCGCTCAAGGTCGACGTGTGCGAGCAGTGCTGGCTGGTGCAGACCGATGACTACACCAGCGCCGAAAGCCTGTTCGACGCCGACTATGCCTACTTCAGCTCGTTCTCCAGTTCCTGGCTGGCTCACGCCGAGCAGTACGTGGGCGAGATGGTCGAGCGCTTCGGCCTGACCCCTGACAGCCGAGTGGTGGAGATCGCTGCCAACGACGGTTACCTGCTGCAGTACGTGGCCCGTCGTGGCATCGGCTGCCTGGGCATCGAGCCGACCCGCAGCACCGCTCAGGCCGCGCGGGAAAAAGGCCTGGAGATCCGCGAAGTGTTCTTCGGCGAAGGCACTGCGCAAGGGCTGGTCGAGGAGGGCTGGTCAGCCGACCTGATGGCCGCCAACAACGTGCTGGCCCATGTGCCGGACATCAACGACTTCTTGCGCGGATTCGCGACCCTGCTCAAACCCACGGGCGTGGCGACCTTCGAATTCCCGCAACTGCTGGCGCTGATCGCCGGGCAGCAGTTCGACACGCTGTACCACGAACACTATTCCTACCTGTCGCTGACTGCGGTGCAGACCCTGTGCGAGCGCAACGGCCTACAGATTTTCGACGTGCAACAGCTCAACACCCACGGCGGCTCGCTGCGGGTCTTCGTGCAGCGCGGCAGTGCTGCGCAACCCGGTGTCCGGCCCGTGCAAGCGGCGGTCGCCCAGCAGTTGCAGGCTGAACTCGACGCTGGAGTGAAGACGCCCGAATTCTATGCCTCGCTGGCCCCGGCCGCAGAGCGCATCAAGCACCAGTTGCTGAGCTTCCTGCTCAAGGCCCGCGCCGAAGGCAAGCGCGTGGTGGGCTATGGCGCTGCTGCCAAGGGCAACACCCTGCTCAACTACGCCGGGGTCAAATCCGACCTGCTGGCCTGGGTCGCCGATGCCAACCCACACAAGCAAGGCAAGTTTTTGCCGGGCAGCCGCATCGAAGTGGTCTCGCCTGAGCGCATTGCCGCCGAGAAGCCGGATTACGTGCTGGTGTTGCCGTGGAACCTGCTCAAGGAGATCGGCGAGCAGCAGAGCCACGTCCACAGCTGGGGCGGGCGCTTCGTGATCGCCGTACCGGAGTTGACTTTCCTGTGAGCGCACGAAAAGTACTGGTGACCGGTGCCACCGGTTTTATCGGTCGGCACGTGGTCCGAACACTGCTGGCGCGAGGCTTTGCCGTGCGGGCCGTGGCGCGCGACCTGGACAAGGCGCGTGGCATGGACTGGTTCGCCGAGGTCGAATTCGTCGCCGCCGACATCCATCACCCGGGCACCGACGTCGGCGCGCTGAGCGCGGGTGTCGATGCCCTGGTGCACCTGGCCTGGCGCGGCTTGCCCAATTACGCGGAACTGTTCCACTTCGAGCGCAACCTGCCTGCCGACTACGCCTTCATCAAGGCAGTAGTGCAAAGCGGCGTCAAGCAGGTGCTGGTGACCGGGACCTGTTTCGAATACGGCCTGCAAAGTGGGCCATTGAGTGAATCGACGCCGGCGCAACCGACCAATCCTTATGGCCTGGCGAAGAACACCCTGCGCCTGTTTCTCGAAGCCCTGAGCCGCATCGAGCCGTTCACCCTGCAATGGGCGCGGCTGTTTTACCTGCACGGCGAAGGGCAGAGCCCCAACAGCCTGTTGGCCAGTCTCGATCGGGCCCTGGCGTCGGGTGCCACTCAATTCGACATGTCCCCGGGCGATCAGCTGCGTGACTATCTCCCAGTGGTGCAGGCGGCGCATTACCTGGCCACGCTGGTTGAACACCGCGACTGTGAGGGCATTTTCAACTGCAGCAGCGGCCAGCCGGTTTCGGTGCGCGGGCTGGTCGAGGACTACCTGCGCCAGCGCGGTGTGTCGATCAGGCTCAACCTTGGCCACTACCACTATTCGCCCCATGAGCCGATGGCGTTCTGGGGCATCAACAATCGATTGCAGCGTTTGACAGGGGCAGATCATGGCGCGTGAGTTGTACAGGGCAATGGGCATGCCTGTGTTGCAGAACCGGACCTTCTGCGATGCACAATCGGCCCGGGAGTCGACGGCGGCCGACGTCATCCTGGTGCAGGACGACGCAACCGGCCTTGTCTACAACCAGGCGTTCGACCCGGACAAGCTGGTGTACGACAGCAATTACCAGAATGAGCAGGCGCACTCGGCGGTGTTCCGTCAGCATCTTGAGGCTGTCGAGCGGATTCTGGCCCGACATTTTGCCGGCAAGCAGCTGATCGAAGTCGGCTGTGGCAAGGGCTATTTCCTGGAGATGCTCGGCGACATGGGCTACGCGGTTACCGGGGTCGATCCTGCGTACGAAGGCGACAATCCGGCCGTGATCAAGGATGCCTTCAGCCCGGCGCTCGGGATTTCGGGCGATGCGGTGATTCTTCGCCACGTGCTGGAGCACATCCCCGATCCTGTGGTGTTCCTGCATGAGATCGCGAAGGCCAACGGTGGCGGGCAGATCTACATCGAAGTGCCTTGCCTGGACTGGATTCTGGAGCACCGCGCCTGGTTCGATCTGTTCTATGAACACGTCAACTATTTCCGTCTTGAGGACCTGCACCGGCTGTTCGGTACGGTCCTTGAGTCCGGGCATCTGTTCAATGGGCAGTTTTTGTACGTGGTGGCCGATCTGGCCAGCCTGCGCCTGACACCCACCGGTCCATGGACGCCCGTGCGTCTGCCTGACGGTTTCGACGCCAGCCTGGCGCGGGCGGTTGAACTGATCAAGGCGTCGCCGCAACAGGGTGTGGCGATCTGGGGCGGCTCATCCAAAGGGGTGATCTTCTCGCTGTTTTTGCAGCGCCTGGGGATCGATGTCGATTACCTGGTGGATATCAACCCACTCAAACAGGGGCGCTACCTGCCGCTCAGTGGCGTTCGGGTGTCATCGCCAGAGCAGGCCATGGGGCAATGGCCGGCGGGTATCCAGCTGTTCGTGATGAATTCCAATTATCTCGAGGAGATCCGCGAGATGACCGGTGGCCAGTGTGTCTATCACGTGGTCGACGACGCCCTGTTTCTTTCCTCCGGCGCGGCGTTGAGCCTTGGCTGATCGGTGGGCGTTTTTCAAGTATTCGCAGCGCTCGCATGAGTCGGGCTGCTCATCAGTGTCAGGAGCAAGTGATGAAAACCAATAATGGTCTGGACGTTTCGGCCCCTCTGCAAGATCTGCTGACGGTGGTGTTGCTCAGCCACAACCGGCCGGTTTACCTGCGCCGTGCGTTGGCGTTTTACAGCGCCCTGCAATGCCGCGTGCTGGTGCTGGACTCTTCCGCCAGCCCGCTGGAAAGTGCGGAAACCACGCTGCCGTCGGTGGATTATCGCCATGTGCCGGAGTACGGCTACTGGAGTTTCCAGACCAAAGTGGCCTACGGCATGACCCTCGTCCAGACGCCGTATACGGTGATGGCCTCCGACGACGATTTCATGGTGCATGCGGCCCTTCGTGACTCGGTCGCCTTCCTGCAAGCGCATCCTGACTATGGTTTTTGCCATGGTTACTGCCTGATGTACGTCACTGAGGGCAGTGGCGTACGGTACCTGCGCCGGGACAAGAAAGTGCGCGAAGACTACGACGATGAGTGCGCAGAAGACCGCGTGCTCTCGTACATGGGCCAGTATCTGCCGCCGTTCTACGCAGTGACCCGCACCCATCTGTTGCGCAGCTTCTTCGAAGTCATGTCCGATCGCGGCTTTGAGTGGATGGAAATCGGCCACGTGTTCTTCATGCTGTCCCAGGCAAAGGCCCGAGTATTGCCGGTGCCGTATGTGGTGCGTGAGACGGGGGTTGTGTCCTCGGATCACAAGACCAACGTGCTCGACAAGCTCGGCCACCTGGACCCCAAGACCGTGGCCGAGCGCGAGGCGTTTGCCGAGTTTCTGGGGGGGCTGCCTTCGCAGCTGACCCAGACCGACCCCCAGCTGCGCAAACAGTTTGCCCTCGATGCGTTCGACGCCATGGGGCAGGGATTGTCCAAGCGCCGGTCGCTGACCCTGGAGCCGCTCTTCGAGTCGGTCTGGAACTCGCCCGAAGGCGGGCCTACCCGTGTCTTCGGGCCGAACCAGTACGTCGAGATGCCGTTCTACAACCAGGGCTTTTTCGATCTGCTGAGTGAATACGAGTTCTTGCAACATGCCATGCCCACAGGCCGCAAGCAGTTGTGGGAGCTTGAGGGCGTATGGGTCAAACAGCAGGCCCTGATGCAGCTTCACCCCAACGATGTGCCGGAAACGGTCTTGAACCGTCTGTGGCAGGCCATGGAACTCAATCCGTTCAACCGCGAAGTGGTCAATGCGCTGGCTGAGGCACTGGGCACGCGCGCTGAATCGAACGAGGAGGATGTGCAGATGATCAACGCCTGGTCTGCACGTCTGGCCAGTGCACCTGAATACGATCATCGCAAGACCTTCGAGGCCATGCCGTCCGGTCGCCTGCTCAAATGGCTGGATGCCCGCAGCCCGAGTGCGGCCCAGAGCAGCGCCTTGAACCAGCGTCTGGCCCAGGCCGGGGTGAGCCCGCAATTCGGTTTGTTCCTGCTGAATCTGGACGACGACATGAAGCGCTTGCAAGTGACACTCGACAGCTTGGTCGAGGGCCATTGCAAGGCTTTCAAGGTGGTGATTTTCACCACGGGCGAGCCCCCCGCGGCCACAGTGGTCAACAACACCCTGCACTTCGTGAAGGTGAGCAAGGGCAACTGGGTCGACAAGCTCAACCAGATGGTTCGCCAGACCTCATGCGACTGGGTCCTGCTGGCCCAGGTCGGCGATGTGTTCACCCCCGGTGGCCTGCTGCGCGCCAGCCTTGAGCTGCAATCGGCGCCCGGGATCCGTGCGGTGTCTGTCGACGAGATTCAACAGAACGAATCAGCGGCGCTGGAACACGTTCTTCGCCCCGGCTTCAACCTGGACCTGCTGCTGAGCGTACCGGCATTGATGGCTCGCCACTGGCTGGTGCGTCGCGAAGTGTTGCTGGACGTGGGCGGCTACTCGGCCGATTTCTCCGATGCGCTGGAGTTCGACCTGCTGCTGCGCATCATCGAGCAGGGCGGCATGAGCGACCTTGCACACATGGACGAACCGCTGCTGGTGTGTGACGCCAGCAAACCACAGGAAAACGAACACGAACGGCTGGCCCTGATCCGTCATCTGGGCAATCGCGGCTACAAGGCACTGGTGAGTTCGGCGCAGCCTGGCACTTATCAGATCGACTATTGCCACAGCGAGCGCCCTACGGTCTCGATCGTTGTGCACGGTGTTCATTCGGTCAACGCCTTGCAGAACTGCGTCACCAGCATCGTTCAGCGGACCCGTTACCCGCTTTATGAAGTACTGCTGACCGTTGCGCCCGAGCAGGAGTCGGCCATCACTCAATGGCTGAGCCAGCAGAGCAACACGTTGAGCAAGGTTCGTGTGATCGCCAACCGCGACGGGCTGGCGCAGAACGCCTTGCTCAACTCGGTTGCCGCACAGGCGCGTGGCGAGTATCTGGTGCTTCTGGCGGGCGACAGTCAGGTGATCAGCCCGAACTGGATTGGCTCGTTGCTCAATCAGGGGCTGCGTCCGGAAGTGGGTGCGGTGGGCGCCAAACTCATAGATGAGGCGGGCAAAGTCACGCAGGCCGGCCTGATTCTGGGGTTCGAGGGTGGCGTGGCGACGCCGTTCACCGGCCTGGACAAGAACGAGGGCGGCTACATGTCCCGCGCCTGCCTGGAGCAGAATCTCTCGGCGGTTTCGGGTACTTGCATGATGGTGCGCAAATCGCTTTTCGACAGCGTCGGCGGGCTGGATGAAGAGCACTTCGCTCACGCGTTCGCCGATGTCGACCTGAGCCTGAAAATCGGGCAGACCGGACACCTGATCGTGTGGGCACCGCTGGTCCACATCCAGCACCCGGGCACCCTGGCGCACGACCCGGTCGCCTTGGCGGCTCTGCGCGAAAAATGGGCCGCTACCTTCGCTCAGGACCCGGCCTATAGCGCCAATCTTTCCAGCAGCGGTGAAGCGTACACACTGGGCGCTGCCAATGGCTCCATCTGGCAGCAATGGCTGGCGTAGCCGGTAAAGGTAAAGGACACCGTCATGTTCAACGGCAAATCAGTGTTCATCTCGGGGGCGACCGGCTCGTTCGGTCGCCAGTTCATCCGCACGCTGCTGGCGCGCTATCAGCCGCGGCGGGTCGTGGTGTTCTCCCGCGACGAGCTCAAGCAGTACGAAATGCAGCAGGAATTCAACGCGCCCTGCATGCGCTATTTCCTGGGCGACGTGCGTGACGCCGACCGCCTGGTGCAGGGCATGCGCGGCATCGACTACGTGGTCCATGCCGCAGCGCTCAAGCACGTGCCTGCGGCGGAGTACAACCCGACCGAGTTCATTCGCACCAACGTCAACGGCGCCGAGAACATCATCGCGGCGGCCATTGCCAATGGGGTGAAGAAGGTGGTGGCGCTGTCCACCGACAAGGCGGCCAGCCCGATCAACCTGTACGGCGCGACCAAGTTGCTGTCGGATAAACTGTTCGTGGCCGCCAACAACATCGGCGGCGAAGAGCAGACCCGCTTTGCCGTGGTGCGCTACGGCAACGTGGCCGGCTCGCGCGGTTCGATCGTGCCGTTCTTCAACAAGTTGATCGCCAGCGGCGCCAAGGAGCTGCCGATCACCGACCCGCGCATGACGCGGTTCTGGATCACCCTGGATCACGGCGTGGATTTCGTCATGCAGAGTTTCGAACGCATGCACGGCGGCGAAGTGTTCGTGCCGAAGATTCCGTCGGTGCGCATCGTCGACCTGGCCCAGGCCATGGCCGCCGATCTGCCGCACAAGCTGGTGGGCATTCGTCCGGGCGAGAAACTGCACGAGCTGATGGTGCCGCAGGATGACGCGCGCATGACCCTGGAATTCGACGATCACTACACCATCGTGCCGTCGATCCGCTTCAATAACGTCGACACCGATTTCGCCATCGATGCCACAGGCGCCAAGGGCCGTCCGGTGGCCGATGACTTCGAGTACCGCTCCGACACCAACCCGGACTTCATGTCGGTCAAGCAGATCGGTGACCTGCACGCAGATATCAAGCCATGATTCCTTACGGTCGACAGAGCCTGGATCAGGCCGATATCGACGCTGTGGTCGAGGTGTTGAAATCGGACTGGTTGACCCAGGGCCCGACCATCGAGCGCTTCGAAGCGGCGATGGCCGAGCGCTGTGAAGCGGCTTTTGGCGTTGCCGTGAGCAATGCCACGGCGGCGCTGCACATCGCCTGTCTGGCGGCCGGGCTGGGGGAGGGCGATGCGCTGTGGACCAGCCCCAACACCTTTCTGGCCTCGGCCAATTGTGGGCGCTACTGCGGCGCCGAGGTCGATTTCGTCGACATCGACCCGCTGACCTGGAACCTCGACGTCAAGGCGCTGGAGCACAAGCTGCGGGCGGCCGAACGCGTCGGCAAGCTGCCCAAGGTGTTGGTGGCGGTGGCATTTTCCGGGCAGAGCTGTGACATGCGGGCGATTGCCGAGCTGGCCAAGGCCTACGGCTTCATCGTCATCGAAGACGCTTCCCATGCCGTCGGCGCGCGTTATGCCGGGCGGCCGGTGGGCTGCGGCGCATTCGCCGACATGACCGTGTTCAGTTTCCACCCGGTGAAGATCGTCACCACCGGCGAGGGCGGGCTGGTGTTGACCAATCGCCCGGAACTGGCCGAGCGCCTGCGGCGGCTGCGCAGCCATGGCATGACCCGCGACCCGGCGCAGATGACCGAACCCAGCCACGGCCCCTGGTTTTACCAGCAGGTCGAACTGGGCTTCAATTACCGCATCACTGACATGCAGGCGGCGCTGGGGCTTTCCCAACTGGACAAGCTCGATGGCTTTCTCGCCCGTCGTCGTGAGCTGGCGGCGCGTTATCAGCAGTTGCTGGCGGACCTGCCGCTGGATTTGCCAACGCCGCAGGCCGAGGCCGAATCGGCCTGGCATCTTTATGTGGTGCGCTTGCACACCCCGCGCTTGACGTTGAGCCACCGCGAGGTCTTCGAAGGCTTGCGCGCGGCGGGGATCGGGGTCAACGTGCACTACATTCCGGTGCACCTGCAGCCCTACTACCGGGAGCTGGGATTCATCCCCGGCGACTTCCCCGAGGCCGAGGCCTACTACGCCCAGGCCATCAGCCTGCCGCTGTTTCCGGCCCTGACCTTCGAGCAACAAGACTTCGTGATCGAGCAGCTCAAGGGGCTGCTGATCGAACCGGATTGATGGATAGGCACCATGCGCGAACTGACTGAACAGGAACAATTCTGGCAAGGCGACTTCGGCGACCAGTACGTGGGACGCAATCAGGGCCAAGCGCTGATCGCGGCCAACCTGGCGTTGTTCACCAAGGCCCTGGGCCGGACCCAGCCGCTGGCCTCGCTGATTGAGCTGGGCACCAACACCGGCAACAACCTGCTGGCGCTGCGTCAATTGCTGCCGGCGTGTGAACTGGCGGGCGTGGAGATCAACGCTATGGCCCATGCACAGGCCCAGGCACTTGAAATTGCGCAGGTCTGGCACGGCTCGCTGTTCGATTTTCCCCGCGAGCGCCAGTTCGAACTGACGCTGAGCAAGGGCGTGCTGATTCACCTGGCCCCCGAGCTGCTGAGCCAGGCCTACGATCAGCTCTATCACCTGAGCTCACGCTATGTGCTGATCGCCGAGTACTACAATCGCTCGCCGGTCGAGGTCGCCTATCGCGGCAACAGCGGCAAGCTGTTCAAGCGCGATTTCGCTGGCGAGATGCTCGACCGTTTCCCTGACCTGCAACTGCTGGACTACGGTTTCGGCTACCACCGCGACCCGCAATTCCCGGTGGACGACATCACCTGGTTCCTCCTGGAAAAACGCCCGTGAGCGCCGTGGCGATCATCCCGGCCCGCGGTGGCAGCCAGCGGATTGCCCGCAAGAACCTGAAGCTGTTCAACGGCGAGCCGATGATCGCAGGCTCCATCCGCACCGCGCTGGCCGCTGGCGTGTTCGATGCGGTGGTGGTCAGCACCGATGACCCGGAAATCGCCGAGGTCGCCCGTGCCCATGGCGCGCAGGTGCCATTCATGCGCCCGGCGGAACTGGCCGACGCCTACACCGGCACCGCCAAGGTGATCGAACATGCCATCGGCGCGCTGGAGCAGCGCTTCGATTACACCTGCTGCATCTACGCTACCGCGCCTCTGCTGCAAGCACGCTTTCTGCGCCAGGGCCTGCGATTGCTCGAAGCCGCGCCTGACAAATCCTATGCGTTTTCGGTGTGCAATTTCGGCTTTCCGATTCAGCGCGCGCTGTTGATCGACGACAGCGGCGCGCTGCAATCCATGCACCCGGAATACCGCAACGTGCGCTCCCAGGACTTGCCCGTGGCCTATCAGGACGCCGGGCAATTCTACTGGGGCCGCAGCGAGGCCTGGCTGCGCGGCGATATGCTGTTTTCCCAGGTGAGCCTGCCGGTGATCCTGCCCCGGCATCTGGTGCAGGACATCGACACCGAGGAAGACTGGCTGCGTGCCGAGTACCTCTACGCCGCGCTCAAGGCGGGCGGGGAACTCGAGCCATGAGAGTGCTGATTCGCGCCGACGCTTCGATCGCTATCGGCAGCGGCCACATCGCTCGCTGCCTGACCCTGGCCGAGGTGCTGCGCAAGGAATGCGCCGAGGTGGTGTTCGCCTGTCGGCAACTGCCGGGGCATCTGCTGCAACGGCTGGCGGATCAAGGTTACGTCGCTCACGGGCTGCCAGAGCGGTACGCCGAAGAGCAGAGCAGCGGCGATATCGAAGCATTCCTGCCGTGGCGGGCCGACATCGATGCTTTGGCACTGGCGTTGAAGGATGAATCTGGGTTCGACTGGCTGATCGTCGATCATTACGGCCTGGATGCGCGCTGGGAGCAGGCGGCGCGGCAGTTCGCCGAGCGCTTGATGGCCATCGACGATCTGGCCAACCGGCCCCATGCCGTGGACGTGCTGCTCGACCAGAATTACAGCGCCCAGGCGCAGGATCGGCCGTACGCGCAGTGGGTCGATGCCGGCTGCCGCACCTTCCTCGGCCCGCACTTTGCGCTGATGCGCGACGAGTTCCGTTGCGACGCCATCGCCATCAAACCCCGGGTCAAGCGGGTGCTGGTCAACTTCGGTGGCTTCGATGCGGCGCGACAGGTTCACGCCACGATGTTGGCGCTGCAAGGTTTTGACGATCTCGAAGTGGACTTCGTCGCCGGGCTGCACAATCCCGAATGGGACGCCATGACCCAGCTTGCGCAGTCGCATCCGAACTGGCGGTTGCACACGCTGGTCAGCGATTTCATCGGCCTGATGCGCGAGGCCGATTTGTTCATTGGCGCCGGTGGCGGCACGACCTGGGAGCGCGCCGCGCTGGGGTTGCCGACGATCTGCATTTCGGTGGCCAACAACCAGCAGCTCAATGCGCAGCTGATGGCGGACGCGGGCGCGCACCTGTATCTGGGCGCTCATGAAAACCTCGACCCGCAGCGGCTGGTACTGGCCATCGCAGCGCTGCGTGACGATCAGGAACTGCGTCGCAGCTTCGCCCTGCATTCCCGCGCGCTGGTCGATGGCAATGGCGCCCGGCGGCTGGCGGTGGCCCTGATGGCGCCGTTGCTGGAGTTGCGTCGGGCCAGCGAGCTGGACGCAAGCCTGCTGTTCGAAGGCCGCAATGCCGCCCACGTGCGGCGCTTCTCGTTCAATGCGGATCTGATCGACTGGGACGGCCATGTGGCCTGGCTGGCGCGCAGCCTGGCCGACCCCCAGCGCCTGATCCTGATCGCCGAAACGCCCCGGGAGCCGATCGGTGTGCTGCGCTACGATCTTGAGGGGCAGACGGCTGAGATCTCTCTCTATCTGTTCGAGGGGCAGACCGGTGTGGGTTGGGGGCAGGCCCTGCTCGACAGCGGCGAGCGCTTCGTGCGCAGGCACTGGCCGCAGGTCCGCCTGATCAGCGCGCAGATCATGGCCGAGAACGCAGCGTCCCTGACTCTTTTTCACAAGGCCGGTTATGCGAAGACCGGTCAGCATTACCAGCGAGTGATCCGCGATGAATAGCTTCAAGATCGGTTCAAGAACCATCGGCGCCGATGCGGCGCCTTTCGTCATCGCCGAGATGAGCGGCAACCACAACCAGTCGCTGGACCAGGCGCTGCGCATCGTCGAAGCCGCCGCCAGGGCCGGCGCCCACGCGCTCAAGCTGCAAACCTACACCGCCGAGACCATGACCCTGGACATCAGCGAGGGCGAGTTCTTCATCAAGGACCCGGACAGCCTGTGGGCGGGGTCGTCGCTGTATTCGCTGTACGAGAAGGCCCACACACCCTGGGAATGGCACGCACCGATTTTCGAGCGGGCGAAAGAGTTGGGCATGCTGGCGTTCTCCACGCCGTTCGATGAGACGGCGGTGGACTTTCTCGAAAGCCTCGACGTACCGGCGTACAAGATCGCCAGTTTCGAAAACACTGACATCCCGCTGATCCGCAAAGTGGCCGCCACCGGCAAGCCGATGATCATTTCCACCGGCATGGCCAGCATTGCCGAACTCGACGACAGCGTGCGTGCCGCGCGCGAGGCCGGGTGCAAGGACCTGGTGTTGCTCAAGTGCACCAGTACCTATCCGGCGTCGCCTGCAAACAGTCACATTCGGACTATCCCGCATCTGGCCGAGCTGTTTGGCTGTCAGGTGGGGCTGTCCGATCACACCATGGGCGTGGGGGTGTCGGTGGCTGCGGTGGCGATGGGGGCCACGGTGATCGAGAAGCACTTCACGCTGGACCGGGCGGACGGTGGTGTGGATGCCAGTTTTTCGCTGGAGCCTGCGGAGATGGCCAGCCTTGTGGTCGAGACCGAGCGGGCCTGGCAGGGGCTGGGGCAGGTGCGCTATGGCGCGACGGTGGCGGAGCAGAAGTCGCTGGTGTTTCGGCGTTCGCTTTATGTGGTCCGGGATATGGCGGCGGGGGAGGTTTTTACGCCGCACAATGTGCGGGCCATTCGACCTGGCCTGGGGTTGGCGCCCAAGCATATCGATGCGGTGATCGGGCGTCGGGCTCGGGTTGCTGTCAAGCGGGGGACGGCGTTGAAGTGGGATGTTGTTGAGTGACTTGTGTGGGTTTGATCGAGATCAAGGTCAAGATCAAGATCAAGATCAAGAGCGCTCTTCCTAACGTCAGATCTGTTTCGACTTCGTCGAGTTACTTGGAAAGGACCCCCAAGTAACCAAGGGGTCTTGCTCCTGGTTTGGGTCCTCCTTCGTCGGACTACCTTCATTCCGGTCCCGCTCCGTGGGCCCGGCGCGAATGGGCCATCCATGGCCCCGCGCCTCGCGCGGCATCCTGCCGCTTGGCCCACTCCACGAGACCTCCATTCAGCCTGCACCCAAGTCGCGTTTTTTGGTGTTTGTGAGAATTGCGCACGAAGATCAAAAGCAACGGCAACGGCAACGGCAACGGCAACGGCAACGGCAACGGCAACGGCAACGGCAACGGCAACGGCAACGGCTGATGTTGTGCGATCTGCTTTTGATTCTGCCCGGAGGGCGTGGGAGCAAGCTTGCTCGCGATCTGGCGCGCAGCGGCAGCAAATCCATACACCTTGGCCATGTCAGACACACCGCATGCACAGGTTTTGCTGCCGGTTCCCGGCAGATCGCCGGCAAGCCGGGCTCCTACGCCCTCCGGGCAGAATCAAGAGCAAACCGCGTCCAGCCCAATCTTGCTCTTGCTCTTGCTCTTGCTCTTGCTTTTGATCTTCATGCGCGATAGCCCAGACACCACAAAACGCGACTTGGGTGCAGGCCGAACGGAGGCGATGTGGAGTGGGCCAAGCGGCAGGATGCCGCGCGAGGCGCGGGGCCATGGATGGCCCATTCGCGCCGGGCCCACGGAACATCGCCGGAGAGAGGGTACCCCGACGAAGGAGGGGCCAAACCAGGAGCAGGACACCTTGGTTACTTGGGTGTCTTTTCCAAGTAACTCGACGAAGTCGAAACAGATCTGACGTTAGGAAGAGCGCTCTTGATCGTGATTTGACGAAGTCGAAACAGCTCTGGCGTTAGCCAGAACAAAGGTCAGCAGGACCACCGCAAACGCACCCGCTGATACCAGAGCGATGCGTCAAAACATCGAGAACCCAGACCCACACCCCCATGACACCATCATGTCAATCCCCTGTCCGAAACGCATTTCACCCTTGCACAGCACCGACCGGTCAGCTAAAAGCTTGTAAAACTTTTGGTGACCTGCGAGTCATAACGGGCATCTTCAATGTATCGTGCTTGCAGGTAATGAAAGCATCAGGCTGATTCCACAGCGATTCCGGACAGCCCGCTGCCTTCGCATTTGCCATTTATTTCGGCCTCAAGCCCCGGATTTCAATGCCCCGCCCATAAGGCGTCGGGTGATGTTCAGCAGTTTTCAATTGGGAAGCCATGATGATTGGCATTAAAAGCATAGCGAGTTACGTGCCTGCAGCCGGCGTCGACAATTACGCGCAGGGTGCCAAATTCGGGAAGGATGAAGATTTCATCCTTGGCAAGATCGGTTCTGCTTTTCTGCCGCGCAAGGACGACACACAGGAAACCTCCGACCTGTGCGTCGAAGCCGCCAACCAGCTGTTCGCCAACAACCCCGAGCTGTCCCGTGAAGCGATCGACGTGGTCATCGTCGTCACCCAGAACGGTGACGAAGAAGGCCTGCCGCACACCGCTGCCATCGTTCAGCACAAACTGGGCCTGCCGACCCACGTCGCCGCGTTCGACATTTCTCTCGGGTGCTCGGGCTACGTTTACGGCATCTACGCGATCAAGGGCTTCATGGAAGCCGCGGGCCTGAAGAACGGCCTGCTGATCACCGCCGACCCGTATTCCAAGATCGTCAGCCCCGAAGATCGCAACACCACCATGCTCTTCGGCGATGCCGCCACCGCCACCTGGATGGGTGAAGACGCCGCCTGGCAGCTGGGCAAGTCCAAGTTCGGCACCGACGGTTCGGGCGCCGAGTTCCTCAAGACCATCAACGGCGAGTTCTACATGAACGGTCGTCAGGTGTTCAATTTCGCGCTGGTCAAGGTGCCTGCGCACCTGAACGAACTGCTCACTGACTCGGGCCTGCAGTCGTCCGATATCGACGCGTTCTGCATTCACCAGGGCAGCGCCGCCATCGTCGACGCCGTGGCGCGCCGCTTCGAAGACGGCAGCAACCCGGAGAAGTTCGTCAAGGACATGCTCGAGACCGGCAACACCGTCTCTTCGAGCATCCCGTTGCTGCTGGAAAAGCATCTGGCCAACGCCAGCTGGAAACGCGTGGCCATTTCGGGCTTCGGCGTAGGCTTGTCGTGGGGATCGGCGATCATTTATCGTCCCTGAACCCTGCGTCAGTCAAAACGGCGACACTGAACTTCAGGTCGCCGTTTTTTTATCCCTCACGTTTGCCAAGGACCGCTGCCATGAGCGAGATTTTCCAGCGCAACTTCGCGATCCTCGAACAGCGCTGGCCCGATGTCGCCCAGCGGCTGTCGCGCGAAGACGCCGACGCCGTGCCGGCGCAGTTGCTCGAAGGCCAAGGTTCGACCCTGAGCATCGCCGGCATTCAGCTGACCAGTCGTCACGACCGGGTGGCCGAAGCGCAGCTGCAAGCCGCAAGCCTGCCCGCGGACAGCCAGAGCGTTCATCTGTACGGCACCGGCCTGGGCGACTTTCAGCGAGTCGCGCTGACGTCGTCTGCGCTTGAAAGCCTGCACGTACATATCCTCAACGGCGCGATCTTCGCCCTGGTGCTGCGCCTGCTTGAGCAGGATGACTGGCTGAGCGATCCTCGCGTCCATCTGGCGTACGCCGATGCCCGGGCGGAAATCCAGCTGCCGTTCTTCGCGCTGCCCGCCGAGCTGGTGCTGGCCGAAGACGCCAGCGCGCGGATTCGCGACCGGCTGGTGAGCGAGATTCACCTGAGCTTCAACAATCGCGAGTTCTCGCCGCAGCACCCCGACAATATCCTTCACCTGGAGCAGGGCAGGGCGCTGCTGCAGGGTGACACCGATGTTGGTGAGCTGTTCGGCACACAACCCGGTCGCGATGTTTTCGTGATCGCCACTGGCCCCAGCCTGCAGCGGCACTTGCCGCGCCTCAAGCAACTGAACCAGGCCAGTGAACGGCCCCTGTTCATTTGCGTCGACACGGCGCTGGTGCCGTTGAGCCGCGAAGGGATCCGCCCGGACCTGGTGGTCAGCATCGATCACAACATCACCCAGCGCCACCTGCCCGCGGATGCCAGCGCAGGCCTGCCGCTGGTCTACCTGCCAAGGCTCAGCGCCGAACTGCTCAGCGCCTGGCAGGGCCCGCGCTACGTGGGGTATTCGTCGAGCCCGATGTACGCCGAGATTCGCAAGGCCATCCCCAGGGCCGAGCTGTTCGTGGCGGGCAGCGTCATTCACCCGGCCATCGACCTGGCCGTGAAAATGGGCGCCGCGCGCATCACCCTGTTTGGCGCCGATTTCGCCTTTCCCGGCGACAAGACGCACACCGGCTGGCAGGACGGCGAGCTGGGACCGCAGATGAATATCGCCAGGCACTGGGTGCACGATGGCCGCGGCAACAAGGTCAAGACTCAGCTCAATTTCCGCAGCTACTTGATCGAACTTGAGCGCTATATCACCCTGCACCCCGAGGTGGAATTCCTCAACACCAGCCGCGACGGCGCACTGATCGCGGGCACCCGATTCGACTCCGACTGGACCTTCGCATGATGGCGACCATTGCTCATATTGACGACATCCAGCGTTGCGCCCGGCTGTTTCGACTGGGGCGAGACATCGAAGCGGCGTTGCTCATGGTGGATGTCGTGGACGCGACCGTCTCGCTCTTTTCTGCACGCAGCCAGATCGAGCAGGCCCAACTGGCCACGGTCATGGGTGCGATACTGGACTGTCAGGAGCGGCAGGACTGGCTGGGTGTCGCCGACGCACTGCAGTACGAACTGGCACCCCTGATGGAAAATCCCCCGGCAGACCGGGTTTCGCCATGAGTCTTTTTTTCGGATTACAGGTATGAGCAGCAAGCTGGACATCGTTGTACTGGGCCGTGACGGGCTGTTGGATTACACCTGCCGGCAGATCGCCCAGGCATTGCCCGACGGGCGCGACCGGCATGTGCGCACGGTCATCGATCAGCATCTGGACGAGGCGCTGGCACGTACCCAGCGTTGTGCCAATGCGATCAAGGCATGGGTACCTGATCAGTTCAACTACCTGCATTCCACCCAGTATTGCCACTATCTGTATTTTCTCGCCAACACCATCTGGCGCGAGTCTGGCGACACGGAAGTGCCCACGAAGTTGTTTCTGCTCAACAAGATGCTCAACGGCCTGGACCTGTTCTACGAAATTGCCATGCCGGACATCTTTCTGATCGGCCACAGCACCGGCATCGTTTTCGCCAAGGCGACTTATGGCAACTACCTGATGGTCCATCAGAACGTGACCGTGGGCAAAAACCACGGCGTAGCGCCTGTTCTGGAAGAGGGCGTGCTGCTGTACCCCAACGCGGTGGTGATCGGCGGCTGCCACATTGGAAAAGAAGCCGTTATCGCCCAGGGCGTCAGCGTGATCAACCAGGATGTCGCACCCGGCTGCATTGCGTTCAATGACAGCGGGCGAGGGTTGATCCAGAAACCGGCGAAGCGACGGATCATCGAGGATTTCTTCAGGCTCTGAAATTCCCGCACGCAGCGCATGATATTTCCAATCGTCGAATAGTTAAGGAATAGTCCTACAGAATTTTGCCAGTCATAAGTTTCAACGGCCCGAGTGGGCCGTTTTTTTTGGTTTTTTTTAAGTTTCGTCTTTTTAAGGAGTTAGCGAATTAATCCCCCTACAGTTGTCGTGATGGCGCGGCTTTGAATGCCGGTAAGTTGTTAAAGCCAGAGGGGCGGTCGTCGATAACGAAACTGTAGGTTTTCCGGGAGAAATGGACTTCCCCGCTTTTTGAAAACCTGCCGTTTCTATCAACGAGGGAATTCAAAATGGCTTTGACTGTAAATACCAATATTGCGTCGCTGTCTATCCAGACCAAGCTCAACCGAGCCAGCGATGCGCTCAGCACGTCCATGAGCCGTCTGTCATCGGGGTTGCGCATCAATAGCGCTAAGGATGATGCCGCTGGTTTGCAGATTGCGACCATGATGACCAGTGAAATACGAGGGCAAGCGGTAGCCCTGAGAAATGCCAGTAATGGTGTGTCCATGGCGCAGGCAGCAGAAGGGGCTCTTGATCAACAGGCTACTATCCTCATTCGAATGAAAGAGTTGGCTATTCAAGCGCGTGATGATACTAACGGCTCTGTGCAGCGCAAGGCATTGAACGCTGAGTTCATAAAGATGAGTTCTGAACTGACTCGGATTGCAGAAAGTACCAAGCTCAATGGCCGCGCATTACTGGATGGCACTGCCGGCTCAATGGAGTTGCAGATCGGCACTGAGACAACTTCGGCAGATCGAATCACATTGGTGCTGAGCGACAAGTTCGATGCTGTATCGTTGGGCGTTGATTCCGGGGTGCTGTCATTATCTGGCGCCACTGTCGATGAGGCGCACACCAATGCCGATACCGCCATGTCGGCTATCAACGCCGCGCTCTCTCTGGTGACCTCCACGCGGGCGGATCTAGGGGCTGCACAGAACAGACTGACGGCGACGGTCGCCAACCTGCAAAGCATGCGGGAAAACACTGAAGCAGCACGGGGCCGGGTTCAGGACGTCGACTTCGCCGCCGAAACCGCTGAACTCACCAAACAACAAACCCTCCAGCAAGCCTCGACCGCCATCCTGGCACAGGCCAATCAGCTGCCATCGGCGGTCCTGAAGCTGCTCCAGTAACGATTTTCCACCCGCAATTGCAGCACAAGCCGTGCACGACGCAGGTCGTGCACGGTATTCAAATCGTTGGTAATCAACGGGTTAACGATGTGATTAAAGCTTTCGCAAGGTGCGCCGAAACGCTGTGTATCCCCCGTCAAAAGCAGGGGTGGCGCTCTGGTGGCAAAAAATTTTCAAAAGCCCCTAAAGCTCCTTGCAGATACGACGATAAACATTACGAAGGTTCTCTAGGCCACACCCGGCGGTTGCCAGGGCCGGATAGCCGCAGCACCCAACCAACGAGGAATTCATCATGGCTTTAACCGTTGCTACCAACACTACTTCCCTGGCCGTTCAGAAAAACCTGAGCCGCGCTTCTGACGCTCTGTCGACTTCCATGACCCGTCTGTCCTCGGGCCTGAAAATCAACAGCGCAAAAGACGACGCCGCTGGTCTGCAGATCGCCACTCGCGAAACTTCGCAAATCCGTGGTCAGACTGTAGCTATCAAGAACGCCAACGACGGTATCTCGATCGCTCAGACCGCTGAAGGCGCTCTGCAAGAATCGACCAACATCCTGCAACGTATGCGTGAACTGGCTGTTCAGGCCCGTAACGGTACCAACAGCTCGGCTGACCGTGACGCTCTGCAAAAAGAATTCGTTCAGATGCAGTCGGAACTGGACCGTACCGCGGGTTCGACCAACCTGAACGGCAAGAACCTGCTGGACGGTTCGGCTGGCACCATGACTCTGCAAGTAGGTGCAGACACCGGTTCCGCCAACCACATCGACATCGTGCTGAGCAGCAAGTTTGACTCCGCTTCCCTGTCCGCAGGCAGCGGTACCATCGCGATCTCCGGCACCAGCGCCACCTTCGCCGCTAGCGTGGACAACGCTATCACCGCGATCGACGCTGCAATCGCCAAGATCGGTACCACCCGTGCCGACCTGGGTGCTGCTCAAAACCGTCTGTCGAGCACCATCTCGAACCTGCAGAACATCGTGGAAAACACCACTGCTGCACAAGGCCGTGTACAAGACACCGACTTCGCAGCTGAAACCGCCAACCTGACCAAGCAGCAGACTCTGCAACAGGCTTCCACCGCTGTTCTGGCCCAGGCTAACCAACTGCCTTCCGCTGTACTGAAACTGCTTCAGTAATATCGGAATGAGTTTTGGCGGGGGAGTGTGCTTGCGTACTCTCCCGCCTTTTTACTTTGAGAGGTAAGTGGACATGGACATGACCGCCAAGCTGAACCTGTCTTACGCTGCTGTACAACCTGTACCCGCGGTCGCGGACAAGCCCGCTGTCACCCCTCAGCAAACCGTTGCGCCTGTGGCAGACACTGCAAAGGCCGATACGGATGCAAGTAAAGACTCCCATTCCAAAAGTGACCCAGACGCATTGAAAGCTGCAGTCCAGGAAATCGAGAAGTTCGTTCAGTCGGTGCGCCGCAATCTGGAGTTCTCCATCGATGAGGCTTCGGGCAAGGTCGTCGTGAAAGTGATTGCCAGTGAAACCGGCGAGGTCGTGCGGCAGTTGCCGTCGGCAGAGGCGCTTAAAATCGCGGACAGCCTGCAGAACGCACACAGCCTGTTGTTCGACGCAAAAGTGTAAGTGGCATGAAACGTGAACGCGGTACTTTTGAGCCACTGCGCAGTCAAAAGTCCGACTCAAACTGAAGGGAGATACTCATGGCTAGTCCAATCACTCCATCCACCGGCCTTGGATCGGGCTTGGCGATCGGAGATATCGTTACTGCTCTGGTCAATGCCGACAAGCTGGCCAAGCAAACGCAAATCACCGCACAGACCAAGCTGGTCACCACCAAACTGTCCGGGATCGGTACCCTGCAGTCTGCCGTGGCTGCCTTCCAGACGGCTCTGAAAACCTTGGGCGACAAGGACAACCCTGCCTTCAATGGCTATGCCGCCAAGTCTTCCGACGAAACCAAACTGACCGTCAAATCCGACAACAATGCGGTGCCGGGCAGTTACACGATCAAAGTCGACAACATTGCGACCAGTTCCAGTGTCGCCACTGCTGCCTTTTCCGGCGGTACTGCCAGTGCCATTCCGAGTGGGAATCTGACCATCACTCAAAATGGCATTTCCAAAAGCTATACGATTCCCGATGGCGCCACCCTGGCATCGGTCGTCAAACAGATCAACGCTGATACCGACACCACCAAGATCAGCGCGAACATCATCACCGACGCCAACGGCTCGCGTCTGGTGCTGGGTTCGACCACTACCGGTGCCGGCTCCGATATCACCACCAGCAGTGATATCAGCGGTTTTACCATCAATGCCAACACCAAGCTGGACTCGACGTCGGCGACCTCGGCCGGCTATATCGGCAAGCAGGCCGTGGATGCGTCTCTGACGATCAACGACCTGCCGATCACCAGCAAAAGCAACACGCTGGACTCGACCGTGGGCGGCATGACCATGACGCTGGTCGCCCAGGGTACTTCGACCGTCACCGTCGACACCAACACCGACGGCCTGAAAACCTCGCTGCAGTCATTCATCACTGCCTACAACGCGGTGGTTTCTGCCGTGTCGACCGTCACCAAGGCGACCATCAGCTCGACACCCGACCCAACCACCGGCGCCACCGTGACCCCGGCTGCGCTGACCGGTGACTCGATGCCGCGTTCGATTCTGTCGGCGATGCGCAACGAGCTGGTAACCACGGGCGCTGCGGGCAACCTGTCGGTGCTGTCGCAACTGGGTATCACCACCTCGCAGACAGACGGCACCCTGTCGCTGGATGAGGCCAAGTTCAAGGCGGCGATGGACAAAGGGCTTGCCGGTGACGTGCAGCAGATGTTCAGCGGTACCACCGACAGCAACGGCCTGCTGGCGCGGATGAATGCGGCGCTCGATCCGTACACCCAGACCGGCGGGATGTTCGACACTCGCAAAACCAGCCTGAACACTCAGCAGAACGATTTGCTGGATCAGCAGGCGGCCCTCGATCTGCGGGTCAGCAAACTGACCGACAGCCTGACTGCCAAATACAACGCCATGGACTTGTTGGTCGGGCAGTTGAAGGCGTCGGCGTCCAGCATCACGTCGTTCTTCGACTCGCTGAACGCACAAAAATCCAGCTGATGCTTGACTGAAAAACCAGGACCCGGCCAAAGTGCCGGGTTTTTGGCATCTGGGCCTAAAGTTATTCCAGAGGCCGTCGATACCCTGAATATAGAAACTTCAAGTGGTGTGAGGTAAGTACATGAACCGGATGGCAGCCCTTCGGCAGTATCAGAAGGTCAATTCACACGCGCAGACCGCCGTCGCGACGCCGCACCGTCTGGTGCAGATGCTGATGGAAGCCGGCCTTGACCGCATTGCCCAGGCCAAGGGCGCCATTGATCGCAAGGACATTCCTGCCAAGGGCGTGCTGATCGGCAAGGCCATCGAGATCGTCGGTGGCCTGCGCGAGGGGCTGGACATGGAGAAGCAGGCCGAACAGCTGGCTCACGTCGACAACCTGTACGTTTACATGATGCGGCGTCTGGCTGAGGCCAACATCAAGACCGATCCGAAAATTCTGGATGAAGTCAGCGGTCTGTTGACTACCGTGAAGGAAGGTTGGGACGCCATTGGCGAACAGCCACCTGTGCTGCCTGCGCTGTAAGAGGAAATCACCATGAGTGCTGCACTCAAGCGAATCGAAGAAACCCGCGAAGCCCTGGTCGGTGCCCTGGCCGAACGCGATTGGGAAGCCATTGGCAAGCTCGATCTGGCCTGCCGTGCCTGCGTTGAAGAGGTCATTCGCGAGGCTAACGACGACGAGCCGCAATTGCGCAGCAATCTGGAAGAGTTGTTGGGGGTGTATCGGCAGTTGATCGACGTCGCGGTGGGCGAGCGTCAGGCAATTGTCGATGAAATGTCGCAGATCCAGCGAGCAAAAAGCGCCGCCAAGGTATACCATCTGTTCGGTTGACGCTTGGTTGATCGAAAAAAATTGTGCGCCATTAATTTGACTGTGTACGGTTTTTTGACTTAACTAGTGATGTTCACTAATTTCTGGTTCATGCAGTGCTCATCTGATGATGCATGAAGCCAAGCTTGCCCCTGAGCGGGCATCGAGTTGACTAGGGAAGTTGCTATTGCATGTGGCGTGAAATCAAGATTCTGCTGATCGATGACGATAGCCAGCGCCGCCGTGATATGGCGGTCATTCTGAATTTCCTCGGCGATGAGAACCTCTCCTGCTCCAGCACTGACTGGCAGCAAGTGGTAGGCGCTCTGGCGTCCACTCGGGAAGTCCTTTGCGTGCTGGTTGGCACCGTGAATGCTCCGGGCAGTCTCCAAGGGCTGCTTAAGACCATCGCAGCATGGGATGAGTTCCTTCCTGTCTTGCTGATGGGCGAAAATTCTTCGGTTGACCTTGCCGAAGACCTGCGTCGGCGCGTGCTTTCCACCGTCGAAATGCCGCCCAGCTACAGCAAACTGCTGGATTCGCTGCACCGTGCCCAGGTCTATCGTGAAATGTACGATCAGGCCCGCGAGCGTGGTCGCCAGCGCGAACCCAACCTGTTCCGCAGCCTGGTCGGCACCAGCCGTGCCATCCAGCACGTGCGCCAGATGATGCAGCAAGTGGCCGACACCGACGCCAGCGTGCTGATTCTTGGCGAGTCGGGCACCGGCAAGGAAGTGGTCGCGCGCAACCTGCATTACCATTCCAAGCGGCGTGACGCGCCCTTCGTGCCGGTCAACTGCGGCGCGATCCCGGCAGAGCTTCTGGAAAGTGAACTGTTCGGCCACGAGAAGGGCGCCTTCACCGGTGCGATCACCAGCCGGGCAGGGCGTTTCGAACTGGCCAACGGCGGCACGCTGTTCCTCGATGAAATCGGTGACATGCCGCTGCCGATGCAGGTCAAGCTGCTGCGCGTGCTGCAGGAGCGCACCTTCGAGCGCGTGGGCAGCAACAAGACCCAGAGCGTCGATGTGCGCATCATCGCGGCGACCCACAAGAACCTCGAAGACATGATCGAGACGGGAGGCTTTCGCGAAGACCTGTACTACCGCCTGAACGTGTTCCCGATCGAAATGGCGCCGCTGCGTGAGCGCGTGGAAGACATTCCGCTGCTGATGAACGAGCTGATTTCGCGCATGGAGCACGAGAAGCGCGGTTCGATCCGTTTCAACTCGGCAGCGATCATGTCGCTGTGCCGTCACGGCTGGCCGGGCAACGTTCGCGAGCTGGCCAACCTGGTCGAGCGCATGGCGATCATGCACCCGTACGGCGTGATCGGCGTGGCCGAACTGCCGAAGAAATTCCGTTACGTCGACGACGAAGACGAGCAATTGGTCGACAGCCTGCGCAGCGATCTGGAAGAGCGCGTTGCCATCAACGGCCACACGCCGAATTTCGCCAACAGCGCGATGCTGCCGCCCGAAGGCCTGGATCTGAAGGACTACCTCGGTGGCCTGGAGCAGGGCCTGATCCAGCAGGCGCTGGACGATGCCAACGGTATCGTGGCGCGGGCGGCTGAACGTTTGCGCATCCGCCGCACCACGCTGGTCGAGAAGATGCGCAAGTACGGCATGAGCCGTCGCGAAGGCGATGATCAGGGCGACGACTGACGCTCGATTGACGCGCCAAAAACAAACCGCTGATTATTCAGCGGTTTTTTTTCGGCACGAGGATTGCTAAGTCTCTTGCAACATACCGTTTAACTGACGGTTCGCCACGCGAGAGATCATTTATGTCCCAGGCCGCTCCGATGTCTTCCAAACCTGCAACGCCAGCGGGTTTGCAAGTGCAGCCGTCCCCGGAATTGGAAAGTCGACAAGGGTTGGAGCAGGCGTTTGCCCTGTTTAACCAGGTGTCGGCGCAATTGACGGATTCCTACAGCCTGCTGGAAGCGCGGGTCACCGAGCTCAAGGGCGAGCTGGCGGTGGTCAGCGACCAGCGCATGCAGGAACTGGCGGAAAAAGAGCGCCTGGCCAACCGCCTGCAGAACCTGCTGGACCTGCTGCCCGGCGGCGTGATCGTCATCGACGCCCACGGCATGGTCCGTGAAGCCAACCCGGCAGCGCTGGACATGCTCGGTGAGCCGCTGGTGGGCATGCTCTGGCGCCATGTCATCACCCGCTGCTTCGCCCCGCGCGAAGACGACGGCCACGAAATCTCCCTGAAAGACGGCCGTCGCCTGTCGATCTCCACCCGTTCGCTGGACGCAGAACCTGGCCAACTGGTGCTGCTCAACGACCTGACTGAAACCCGCCACCTGCAAAGCCAGCTGGCGCGCCACGAGCGCTTGTCGTCGCTGGGGCGCATGGTTGCCTCGCTTGCACATCAGATTCGCACGCCGCTGTCGGCAGCGATGATTTACGCCAGCCATTTGACCGAGCAGGCCTTGAACACCGAAACCCAGCAGCGTTTCGCTGGGCGCCTGAAAGAGCGTCTGCACGAGCTGGAGCATCAGGTGCGCGACATGCTGGTGTTCGCCCGTGGCGAGTTACCGTTGACCGATCGCGTGACGCCGGCCGGCCTGATCGGCGCGCTGGAATCGGCGGCGCAGACCCATGTGCGCAATGCCGCCGTGCGCTGGCAGTGCGACAGCCTCGAGGGCGAGCTGCTGTGCAACCGCGACACGCTGGTCGGTGCGCTGCTCAATCTGGTCGAGAATGCCGTGCAGGCCAGTTCAGGGGCTGCGCGCATCAAGGTGCACGTCTACGACCGCGGCAGCACCCTGCGCCTGTGCATCAGTGACAACGGCAGTGGCATCGACGCTGCCGCCCTGGCCCGCATCGGCGAACCCTTCTTCACCACCAAGACCACGGGCACGGGCCTGGGGCTGGCGGTGGTCACGGCGGTCGCCCGGGCTCACCAGGGCCAGGTGCAATTCCGTTCGCGTCCGGGGCGCGGCACCTGTGCCATCGTCTCCTTGCCGCTGGTTCCGGGTGCTGGCAGTGCAGGCTGTGCTCCGGCCGAGGCAGAGGAAAGCCAATCATGACGATCAAGGTGTTGCTGGTCGAGGACGACCATTCCCTGCGCGAAGCGCTGGGCGAAACCCTGGAGCTGGCCGGCCACGATTACCAGGCCGTCGGCTCCGCCGAAGAGGCTTTGCTGGCAGCGGGGCAGGCGTCGTTCAGCCTGGTGGTCAGTGACGTCAACATGCCCGGCATGGACGGCCATCAGTTGCTCGGTCAGCTGCGCAGTCGCTACCCGCAGTTGCCGGTGCTGTTGATGACCGCCCACGGTTCGGTGGATCGCGCAGTGGACGCCATGCGTCAAGGCGCGGCCGATTACCTGGTCAAACCGTTTGAGCCCAAGGCACTCCTGGCGCTGGTGGCGCGGCATGCGCTGGGGCGCCTGGGGCCGGCTGATGGCGAAGGGCCGGTGGCGGTCGAGCCTGCCAGCCTGCAGTTGCTCAATCTGGCCAGCCGCGTGGCCAAAAGCGATTCCACGGTGCTGATTTCCGGCGAGTCAGGCACCGGCAAGGAAGTGCTGGCGCGCTTCATTCATCAGCAGTCGCCACGGGCAGGCAAGCCGTTCATTGCCATCAACTGCGCGGCGATCCCGGACAACATGCTCGAAGCCACGCTGTTCGGTCACGAGAAGGGTTCGTTCACCGGCGCCATTGCGGCCCAGCCGGGCAAGTTCGAGCAGGCCGACGGCGGCACCATTCTGCTCGATGAGATTTCCGAAATGCCCATGGGCCTGCAGGCCAAACTGCTGCGGGTTCTGCAGGAGCGTGAAGTCGAACGCGTCGGTGCGCGCAAGCCCATCGCGCTGGACATCCGCGTGCTGGCCACCACCAACCGCGACCTGGCCGGTGAAGTAGCAGCAGGGCGCTTCCGTGAAGACCTGTTCTATCGCCTGTCGGTGTTCCCGCTGGCCTGGCAGTCGCTGCGGCAGCGTCCCGCCGACATTCTGCCGCTCGCCGAGCGCCTGCTGGCCAAGCACGTCAATAAAATGAAGCACGCGCCGGTGAGCCTGTCCCCTGAGGCGCAAAAGTGCCTGGTGGGCTACAGCTGGCCGGGCAATGTGCGCGAACTGGACAACGCCGTGCAGCGCGCACTGATCCTGCAGCAGGGTGGGGTGATCCAGGCCGAAGACTTCTGCCTGGCCGGGCCGATCGGCTTTGCTCAGGTGTCGGTGGCTGCGCCCGTGCTTCAGGTTTTGCCGACGCTGCCGACAACGCCGGGTGTCATGGAAACGTCGCCGGAAGCGGCGGGCGGTGAAGTGGCCGGCGCGTTGGGGGAAGATCTGCGTCGTCGCGAGTTCCAGATGATCATCGACACCCTGCGTGCCGAGCGCGGCCGGCGCAAGGAAGCCGCGGAACGGCTGGGTATCAGCCCTCGTACATTGCGCTACAAGCTGGCGCAGATGCGTGATGCGGGGATGGATGTGGAAGGGTATCTGTTCGCCTCTTGAGTTTTAAGTATTCCCCCGTAGCAGCACGGCTTGCCGGCGGGGCGGTGTGTCAGTCGACATCTTCGTCGCAGACAGATCGTCCCGCCGGCAAGCCGTGCTGCTACGAGGGCAAGAATCTTGATCTGTAACCACCCCAATACTTTCATGAAAAGCTGGCACAGTGCCGCCATTGGTCTGGCATCGTTGTTGCTACTACATGGGTAACCGCTGAATCGGTGTCAAAAATTTGCGGCCCTTTTAAGAGAGAAGTCCATGAGCCAGGGTGTTGAATTTAATCGCTTGATGTTGGACATGCGTTCCATGCAGATGGACGCAATGGCCAAGCCCAAAGCCATCGATGCGCCACAGCAGGCGGGTGCGACCAGTTTTTCCGACATGCTCGGCATGGCCGTGAACAAGGTCAATGACACCCAGCAGGCCGCCAGTTCGCTGGCGAACGCCTTCGAGATGGGCAAGAGCGGCGTGGATCTCACCGAAGTGATGATTTCCTCGCAGAAAGCCAGCGTTTCGTTTCAAGCGCTGACCCAGGTACGCAACAAGCTGGTTCAGGCGTACCAAGACATCATGCAAATGCCGGTTTGAGGACGATTTAAGTCATGGCTGAAGCCGTCGCCGATAACGTACCCGCCAAAGCGGGTGCGACAGGAAGCAAGCCGCCGATGTTCGGCCTGGCGTTCCTGCAAAATCTGTCCGAGATGACCATGCTGCGGCAGGTCGGCCTCATGGTCGGTCTGGCTGCCAGCGTGGCGATTGGTTTTGCCGTCGTGCTCTGGTCGCAACAGCCGGACTACAAGCCGCTGTATGGCAGCCTGTCGGGCATGGACACCAAGCAGGTCATGGACACCCTGGCCCAGGCTGACATCCCGTACACCGTCGAGCCGAACTCCGGTGCCTTGCTGGTCAAGTCCGAAGACCTGTCCCGTGCCCGCATCAAACTGGCCGGTGCCGGCATCGCGCAGAACGACGGCAACGTCGGCTTCGAGATCCTGGACAAGGACCAGGGCCTGGGCACCAGCCAGTTCATGGAAGCAACCCGCTATCGTCGCGGCCTGGAAGGCGAGCTGGCGCGGACCATTTCGGCCCTGAACAACGTCAAGGCCGCCCGCGTTCACCTGGCGATTCCGAAAAGCTCGGTCTTCGTGCGTGACGACCGCAAGCCGACCGCTTCGGTGCTGGTCGAGCTGTACGCCGGTCGCAGCCTGGAGCCGGGTCAAGTCATGGCCATCGTCAATCTGGTGGCGACCAGTGTTCCGGAACTGACCAAATCCCAGGTCACCGTGGTCGACCAGAAAGGCAACCTGCTGTCCGATCAGGCGGAAAATTCCGAGCTGACCATGGCCGGCAAGCAGTTCGACTACACCCGTCGCATGGAAAGCATGCTCACCCAGCGCGTGCAGAACATCCTGCAGCCGGTGCTGGGCAACGATCGTTACAAGGCAGAAGTTTCCGCAGACGTCGACTTCAGCGCCGTGGAATCCACCGCTGAAAGCTTCAACCCTGACCAGCCTGCGCTGCGCAGCGAGCAGACCACCAACGAACAACGCTCCAGCAGCAGCGGCCCGCAAGGCGTGCCCGGTGCGCTGAGCAACCAGCCGCCTGGCCCGGCTACCGCGCCGCAAACCACCGGCGGTGCTGCTGGCGGTGCTGCCGGCCCGATCGCCCCTGGCCAGCCGCTGCTGGACGCCAACGGTCAGCAGATCATGGACCCGGCCACCGGTCAGCCGATGCTGGCGCCGTACCCGACCGACAAGCGTAACCAGTCGACCAAGAACTTCGAGCTGGACCGTTCCATCAGCCATACCAAGCAGCAGCAGGGCAAGATCAATCGCCTGTCGGTTGCGGTCGTGGTCGACGATCAGGTCAAGGTCAACCCGGCCAATGGCGAAACCACCATGGTGCCGTGGACCGCCGACCAACTGGCGCGCTTCACCCGTCTGGTGCAGGACGCCGTGGGCTTCGATGCCGCCCGTGGCGACAGCGTGAGCGTGATCAACGTGCCGTTCTCCACCGACCGTGGCGAAGTCATTCCAGATGTTGCGTTCTATCAGCAGCCGTGGTTCTGGGACATCGTCAAGCAGGCGATGGGCGTGATCTTCATCCTCGTGCTGGTGTTCGGCGTGCTGCGTCCGGTGCTGAACAACATCACCAACCCGAAAGGCAAGCATGGCGACGGCGACGTCGAACTGGGCGGCATGGTCGGCCTGGATGGCGAGCTGGCCAACGACCGCGTCAGCCTGGGCGGTCCGCAAAGCATTCTGCTGCCTAGCCCCACCGAGGGTTATGACGCGCAGCTCAACGCAATCAAGAGTCTGGTAGCCGAAGATCCGGCCCGGGTGGCTCAGGTCGTCAAAGAGTGGATCAACACAGATGAGTGAGACACGTGCAGCGGTCAAACTGAGCCGCGTAGACAAGGCCGCGATTCTGCTGCTCACCCTGGGTGAGACGGACGCTGCGCAGGTGCTGCGCCACATGGGCCCCAAAGAGGTCCAGCGTGTGGGCGTGGCCATGGCGCAGATGCGCAACGTGCACCGCGAACAGGTTGAGCAGGTGATGGGCGAGTTCGTCGACCTGGTCGGCGATCAGACCGGCGTCGGCATCGGCTCCGACGGCTACATCCGCAAAATGCTCACCCAGGCCTTGGGCGAGGACAAGGCCAACGGCCTGATCGACCGGATTCTGCTGGGCGGCAACACCAGTGGTCTGGACAGCCTCAAGTGGATGGAACCGCGCGCCGTCGCGGACGTCATTCGCTACGAGCACCCGCAGATCCAGGCCATCGTCGTCGCCTATCTGGACGCCGACCAGGCCGGTGAAGTGCTCGGCCACTTCGACCACAAGGTGCGCCTGGACATCATCCTGCGCGTCTCGTCGTTGAACACCGTACAACCGGCGGCGCTCAAGGAACTGAACCAGATTCTGGAGAAGCAGTTCTCGGGCAACGCCAACACCTCGCGGACCACACTGGGCGGTATCAAGCGTGCGGCGGACATCATGAACTTCCTCGACAGTTCGGTCGAAGGCCAGCTCATGGATTCGATCCGCGAAGTGGACGAAGACCTCTCGACCCAGATCGAAGACCTCATGTTCGTCTTCAACAATCTGGCCGACGTCGACGACCGCGGCATTCAGGCCTTGCTGCGCGAAGTCTCCTCCGATGTGCTGGTACTGGCACTCAAGGGCTCGGACGACGCGATCAAGGAAAAGATTTTCAAGAACATGTCCAAGCGTGCTGCCGAACTGCTACGCGACGACCTGGAAGCCAAGGGCCCGGTTCGCGTCAGCGACGTCGAGGCGGCCCAGAAAGAAATCCTCACCATTGCCCGTCGTATGGCGGAGGCCGGGGAGATCGTTCTCGGCGGCAAGGGTGGCGAGGAAATGATTTAACAGCAGGTGCAGTCGATGTTCAGCTCCGATAAAGAAGCCCCCAGCGAGCTCATCCGCGCCAAGGACCTGAGTGGATTCGATGTCTGGGCATTGCCCAGCTTCGATCCGCACGTGGAAGAACCCGAGCCGGAACCCGAGCCTGAGCCCGAACCTGCCGAAAGCGAGGAAGTGCCGCTGGAAGAAGTCCAGCCGCTGACCCTCGAAGAGTTGGAGAGCATCCGTCAGGACGCCTACAACGAAGGCTTTGCCATCGGCGAAAAAGAAGGTTTCCACAGCACCCAGCTCAAGGTCCGTCAGGAAGCCGAAATCGCCCTGACGGCCAAGCTGGAAAGCCTGGAAACCCTCATGAGCCATCTGTTCGAGCCAATCGCCGAGCAGGACGTGCAGATCGAGAAATCGGTGATCATGCTGGTCGAGCACATCGCCCGGCAGGTGATTCAGCGCGAGCTGAAAACCGATTCCAGCCAGATCGGCAAGGTGTTGCAGGACGCCCTGCGCATGCTGCCGATGGGCGCCAACAACGTGCGGATTCTGGTCAACTCCCAGGATTTCGCCCAGGTCAAAGCCCTGCGCGAGCGCCATGAAGAAAACTGGCGCATTCTCGAAGACGACTCGCTGCAGCCGGGCGGTTGCCGTGTGGAAACCGAGCACAGCCGTATAGACGCCTCGGTCGAAACCCGCATGAGCGTCGCCATCGCCAAGATGTTCGATCAGTTGCACGAACAGGCCATGCACCCGGCGATGCCTGACGTGAGCGTGGACCTGGAAGCGGCGATCAAGAGCGCCGAAGACAGCCTGCAGAAAACGGACGCCACCCATGCGTCTTGAGCGCACCAGCTTCGGCAAGCGCCTGAGCACCTACAGCGATTCCATTCATCTGCCTGCGCAGCCGATCGTCGAAGGGCGGCTGCTGCGCATGGTCGGCCTGACCCTGGAAGCCGAGGGCCTGCGCGCCGCCATGGGCAGCCGCTGCGTGGTGATCAACGACGACAGCCAGCACCCGGTGGAGGTCGAGGCCGAAGTCATGGGCTTCGCCGGTGGCAAGGTGTTCCTGATGCCGGTGGGCAGCGTGGCCGGGATCGCCCCGGGCGCCCGCGTGGTGCCGCTGCCGGACACCGGCCGCTTGCCGATGGGCATGACCATGCTCGGTCGCGTGCTCGATGGCGCCGGTCGTCCGCTGGACGGCAAGGGCGGCATGAAGGCCGAAGACTGGGTACCGCTGGACGGCCCGACCATCAACCCGCTCAAGCGCGACCCGATCAGCCAGCCGCTGGACGTGGGCATCCGCTGCATCAACGGTTTGTTGACGGTGGGGCGCGGTCAGCGTCTGGGCCTGTTCGCCGGTACCGGCGTGGGTAAATCGGTGCTGCTGGGCATGATGACGCGCTTCACCGAGGCCGACATCATCGTCGTCGGGCTGATCGGCGAGCGGGGCCGCGAGGTGAAGGAATTCATCGAGCATATTCTTGGCGAAGAAGGCCTCAAGCGTTCGGTGGTCGTGGCATCGCCTGCGGACGACGCGCCGCTGATGCGTCTGCGCGCGGCCATGTACTGCACGCGCATCGCCGAATATTTCCGCGACAAGGGCAAGAACGTCCTGTTGCTGATGGACTCGCTGACCCGTTTCGCCCAGGCCCAGCGGGAAATCGCCCTGGCCATCGGCGAGCCGCCGGCGACCAAGGGTTATCCGCCGTCGGTGTTCGCCAAGCTGCCCAAGCTGGTGGAGCGTGCCGGTAATGCGGAGAAGGGCGGTGGTTCGATCACCGCGTTCTACACGGTACTGTCCGAAGGCGACGACCAGCAGGACCCGATCGCCGACTCGGCGCGGGGCGTACTCGACGGCCACATCGTGCTGTCCCGGCGCTTGGCCGAGGAAGGGCATTACCCGGCCATCGACATCGAGGCATCGATCAGCCGGGTCATGCCGTCGGTGGTCGATGCCCAGCACATGACTCAGGCGCAGTACTTCAAGCAGTTGTGGTCGCGTTATCAGCAGAGTCGCGACCTGATCAGCGTCGGCGCTTACGTGGCCGGTGGTGATCGCGAGACGGACCTGGCGATCAACTTGCAGCCGCAACTGGTGCAGTACTTGCGTCAGGGCCTGCATGACAACGAGAGCATGCAGAGCAGCGAGGCGCAGTTGGCCAGGATCTTCAATCCGCAGGCGGCTGGCTGATAGGCCATGGCACAGAGTCGCGCGGCGCGTCTGGCGCCAGTTGTGGAAATGGCTGAGAAGGCCGAGAAGACTGCCGTTCAACGTCTCGGGCATTTCCAGGGGCAGGTGCGGCTTGCCGAGAACAAGCTCGGTGAGCTTGAGAAGTTTCGTGCCGATTATCAGCAGCAGTGGATCGACAAGGGCTCGGTGGGGGTTTCCGGGCAGTGGCTGATGAATTATCAGCGCTTTCTCAATCAGCTGGAGACGGCGGTGAGTCAGCAGCGCCAGAGTCTGGTGTGGCATCAGAACAATCTGAACAAGGCGCGCGGTGAGTGGCAGAAGGCCTATGCGCGGGTCGAGGGGTTGCGCAAGCTGGTGCAGCGGTATATCGAAGAGGCGCGGGCGCTGGAGGACAAGCGGGAGCAGAAGCTGTTAGATGAGCTTTCGCAGCGGTTGCCCAGGGAGCAGCCTTTTTAATTTCGTGTGCAGATCCTGTATCTCGGGTGGTGCTGATATTTTGTGTTCTGGCTAACGCCAGACCTGTTTCGACTTCGTCGAGTTACTTGGAAAAGACACCCAAGTAACCAAGGTGTCCTGCTCCTGGTTTGGGTCCTCCTTCGTCGGACTTCCTTCATTCCGGTCTCGCTCCGTGGGCACGGCGCGAAAGGGCCATCCATGGCCCACGCGCCTCTCGCGACATCCTGTCGCTCGTCCCACTCCACGAGACCTCCATTCAGCCTGCACCCAAGTCGCGTTTTGTGTCGTCTGGGCGATCGCGTATGAAGATCAAAATCAAAAGCATATCCCGACCGTAGCAGCACGGCTTGCCGGCGGGAGCGATCTTGAGGGCGACCCGCGAGCAAGCCCGGCTGCTACGGGACAGAGTTCACCGCACGCTCTTGATCTGGCTTTTGATCTTCATGCGCAAACCTCACAGGCACCACAAATCGCGACTTGGGTGCAGGCTGAGTGGAGGTCTCGTGTAGTGGGCCAAGCGGCAGGATGCCGCGCGAGGCGCGGGGCCATGGATGGCCCATTCGCGCCGGGCCCACGGAGCGAGACCGGAATGAAGGAAGTCCGACGCAGTCGGACCCAAACCAGGAGCAAAAGCCCTTGGTTACTTGGGGCTTTTCCAAGTAACTCGACGAAGTCGAAACAGGTCTGACGTTAGGAAGAACGCTCTTGATCTTGATCTTGATCTTGATCTTGATCTTGATCTTGATCTTGATCCTGATTCAACGAACCCGACGAAGCCAGAACATCTCTACCAGCCGCACCACGCACCAAGAGATGTACACCCCAACCCGAGACCGCCAAACGCTTTGCCAGATCATTTCCCCCTATCTGTAGGAATCTTCCATTTGCCGCGCCGCACAAGGGGTGCTAAAACTTCATCCGTCTGACGCCGTTTCATATAAGGGATTTGCCAATGTCAGTTACTTCCGAGCGCTCTCCTGACAAGCAGAAGCTGACCATCAAGATCAAAGGACGGTTCGATTTTTCGACGCATCAGGATTTTCGTGGTGCCTACGAAAGAGAGGATGCCAAGCAGTACGTAGTCGACCTCAAGGAAACCAACTACCTGGACAGCTCCGCGCTGGGCATGCTCTTGCTGCTGCGCGACCATGCCGGGGGTGAGCGTGCCGATGTACGGTTGGAAAACTGCAGCGCCGACGTGATCAAAATCCTCGCCATTTCCAACTTCTCCAAACTCTTCAACATCGGCTGATGGCGGGTTCTGCGCCGCCTGAGCGCCTGACGATTCTCATCGCCGACGACAACGCGAGCGACCGCATGCTGCTCTCGGCGATCATCAGTCGTCTGGGGCATGAGGTTCAGAGCGCCTGCGATGGCGAAGAGGCCGTCGGGCTGTTCGAGCGCAGGCGTGCGCAACTGGTGCTGATGGACGCCCTGATGCCGGTGATGGACGGTTTCGAAGCGGCGCGGCGGATCAAGGAACTGGCGGGCGAAGCGCTGGTGCCGATCATTTTCCTCACCTCCATGAGCGAGGGCGAGGGGCTGGCGCGCTGCCTGGACGCCGGTGGCGACGACTTCATCACCAAGCCCTACAACCCCATCGTGCTGGCCGCCAAGATCAACGCGATGAACCGGCTGCGGTTGTTGCAGGACACCGTCCTGCAGCAGCGCGACATGATCGCCCGTCACCATAAATACCTGCTCAACGAGCAGCGCGTGGCCAAGGCGGTGTTCGATCAGATCGCCCACTCGGGCTGTCTGAACGCGCCGAATATTCGCTACCTGCAGTCGCCTTATGCACTGTTCAACGGCGACCTGCTGCTGGCCGCCTGGGCGCCGTCCGGCAACATGCACGTGCTGCTCGGCGACTTCACCGGCCATGGCTTGCCCGCCGCCGTGGGCGCGATGCCGCTGGCCGAGGTGTTCTACGGCATGACCGCCAAGGGCTATGGCCTGCCGGAAACCCTGCGCGAAATGAACGCCAAGCTCAAGCGCATCCTGCCGGTGGACATGTTCTGCTGCGCGGCGCTGGTATGCGTGAACTTCAAGCAGCAACTGGTCGAGGTCTGGAACGGCGGCCTGCCGGATGGCTACCTGCTGCACGCCGACGGGCGGCCGCATACGCCGCTGGTCTCGGCGCACCTGCCACTGGGGGTGCTGGGGGCCGGCAGTTTCGATGACAACACTCAGGTCTATCCGTTTGCGCCGGGCGATCGGGTGTTTCTGTTGTCCGATGGCGTGGTCGACAGCACCGACGAAAATGGCGAGATGTTCGGCGCGCGGCGCCTGCAGAACGTTTTCGTCAGCAACCGCAATCCGGTGTCCCTGATGGAGGAAGTGCAGTGGGCGCTGGCGCGTTTTCGCGGCCAGGTGCGTGACGACGTGAGCATGCTCGAAGTGGGCTTCAGCGAGCCCGAGTCACTGGGCACACCGTCGGTCATCTATACCGATAGCGGCGATTCCAGCCCGCTGGACTGGGCGGGCACCTTCGAATTCCGCGCCTCGACCCTCAAGCGTTTCAACCCGCTGCCGTACTTGTTGCAGCTGCTGCAGGAAGTGCATGGCCTGCGCCTGCAAAGCAGTGAGCTGTACACGGTGATGTCCGAGCTGTACAGCAACGCGCTGGAGCACGGGGTGCTGGGGCTGGACTCGTCGCTCAAGCGCGACGCCGAGGGTTTTGCCCTGTATTACCAGCAGCGGGCCGAACGGCTCGAGAACATGGAAGGCGGGTTCATACGATTTAGTTTCCAGATAATTCCGGTCGGCCAGGGCGGGCGGCTGATCATCGAAGTTCACGACAGTGGCAATGGATTCGACGTCGATCGGGTGCTGTCACTCCCTCCTGCGGTGAACCAGTTGTCCGGGCGCGGTCTGAACCTGGTCCGGCAATTGAGTAATGAGTGCCGTTGGTCCGCGGATGGCCGCACGGCCCGTGTGGAGTTCGCTTGGGAGGGTCTGGCATAATCCGGCGCTTTCTTGGTCAAGGAGCGAACAAGCAGTGATCAATCATATGGATCTGCACGTCCTGGAGACGCTGCAAGAAGTGATGGAAGGCGAATACCCCGCACTGCTGGAGGTGTTCATCAAGGACTCCGAACGACGGGTCATCGAACTCAACGAGTTCGTGCGCGATCCGGCCTTTTCTTCAGCAAATACCCTCTCATCATCGAAGCAACTGGCCGACAAGGTTCACAGTTTCAAGGGCAGCTGCAGCAACATGGGCGCTGCGCACCTGACGCAGCTGTGCCGGGAGTTCGAGGAACTGTTGCGCGGCCCGGCAGGCCTGGACGCCGCCGAAACTGGCGCAAGGGTGGCGGCGATCACCGAGGAATTCCGCATCGTGCGCGACCTGTTCGAGGTGCAGCTGCAATCCGCTCTGAAGGGCTGACTGGCGCGGCGAGGGGTGGCCAGGCTCTTCGATCAGAAAACTGGCCCGCCATTTGCTAGATCAAGCCGCAATCGTGCTTTTGCGGAGATCACCATGGCCCTTGCCAACAACCCTTTACTCACGGCTCTGACGGCTGCCAAAGCCCAGAAAGCCAGCGCCGCCACTTCGGTAAAGGCGCCAGACCCCGTCAAGGACAACGCTTCCAGCTTCTCGACGGTGTTTGCCAAGCAGTCGGCCCCCAAGCCTTCGAGCGTCGATGACAGCCCGGCAAAACCTTCCAGCGCCAAGAGTTCGGCAGCGGACAACAAGCATGGCGCCAGCCAATCGTCTGCCGCCTCTGACAAGACCGTTGCCGATAACGGCAATGGCTTGCCTGGGCACAAGGCGGTCAACGGGAAAGCGGACAACGCCAAGCCGGACAACACCGCCAAGGATAACGACAGCGACGACGATAGCGACGACGACACCTCTGACGCGACGACGACCTCCGCCGATTCGACCGTGGCTGACACAACCGTCACCGATCCGGCAGTCGATCCTTCGCTGGTGGTGACAACGCCGGTGGTCGAGCCTGCACCGGTGCAGCCTGACGTCACCGCGCAGCCGGCCATCGACCCTGCCTTGTTGGCCAGCACTGCGCCTGTGGTCCCGCCACCGGTGGTGCAGGCGCCGACCGATGCCACTGACGACACCTTCGACCCTTCGGCCGACCCGCTGGAAGGTTTGACCGCTGTGCAGGTCGCGCTGGAGAACAAGGCTCAGCAGAACGCCCAGGCAACGGGTGCGGTGAAGGGCGCTGGGCACGAGACTGGCAAGCAGGACCCTAATGTCGATCCTGCCCAGCAACTGGCCGGCAATCTGGCGGCGCTGGGTGATCAGCCGGTCGACAAGAGCACCACCGAAGGCGGCGGCGACAAGGCCTTTTCCGGCCTGCTGGCGGATGGCCTGAAGGATGTGAAGGGCGCCAGCAGCGACACCCGCGTGGACAACTTCGCCGAGCGCCTGGCCTCGCTGTCTCAGGCCGCCCAGGTGAAGACGGGGTCGGCGACGCCTGCACCGCTGCTTAATCAGCCATTGGCCATGAACCAGAACGGCTGGACCGAAGGCGTGGTCAACCGCGTGATGTACCTGTCCAGCCAGAACCTCAAGCAGGCTGACATTCAACTTGAACCGGCCGAACTGGGCCGTCTGGACATTCGCGTCAATATGGCGGCAGACCAGCAGACCCAGGTCACCTTCATGAGTGCTCACGTGGGCGTTCGCGACGCGCTGGAAAACCAGCTCTCGCGCCTGCGTGACTCCTTCGCCCAGCAGGGCATGGGCCAGGTCGACGTCAACGTGTCCGATCAGGGCCGCGGCTGGCAGCAACAGGCCCAGCAGCAGTCCGGTGGCGATACCCAGCGTGGCAGCGGCGCCAATGGTTCGGGCAATGGCAGTGGCAGCGACCTGATCGCCGACGGCGCACCGATCGATGCCGCCACGGCAGCGGCCAGCGCGCCGTTGACCGTGGTGGGGACCAGCGCGGTCGATTATTACGCCTGATCCCCGCCTTCATCCGCGATATGGCGGTGTGCCTGACACGATTTCGTCGGCTGCACCGGCCATTCGCGTATGAATTCGCTCCTACAGGTCCGGCGAATGTCTTCGGGTTTTCTGACATGCGCCGATCCCCCTGTAGGAGCGAATTTATTCGCGAAAAATGGTTCAGGCGCTAAAAAAAGGATCGCTCCTGCCGGCCATTCGCGAATAAATTCGCTCCTACAGATTGCGCCCTACGCGAATCAGGGTTTGCACCTGCGCTTTCTACCTTTCTCTGAGCCAACTCTGGCACAACCCTTGCTCTCCCTCTGTCACGCAACACCGAACCCATTGGATAGTGACGGATTATTGGCATGGCGAAGACCGACGACGCAGCAGTTAAAGACCCCGCGAAGAAAGGCAAGTTGAAGATCATCATTCTGGTGGTGGTGGGCCTCTTGCTGGCCATCGGTCTTTCGGTCGGCGCGACCTGGTTCATCATGCACAAGGCCGAGAGCAAGCCCGATCCTGCGGTAGCCGCCGAGGCTGCCAACGTCAAGAAGGAGGCGATCTTCGAGCCGCTGACGCCGCCTTTCGTCGTCAACTACAACGTTAATGGCCGGCAGCGCTACATGCAGGTCAGCATCACCCTGCTGGCCCGCGATCACGCGGACCTGGAAGCGCTGAAAGTGCACATGCCGGTCATCCGCAACAACCTGGTGATGATGTTCTCCGGCCAGCCTTTCGACACCATCGCAACGCCAGTGGGCATGGAAATGCTGCGCCAGAAGGCCGCTGCGGTGGTGCAGGAAGTCGGCCAGAAAGAGCTGAACAAGAGCGTCATCGAACAGGTTCTTTTCACTAACTACGTATTGCAGTAGGACCACGACATGGCCGTGCAAGACCTGCTGTCCCAGGATGAAATCGACGCGCTGCTGCATGGCGTGGACGATGGTCTGGTACAGACCGAAAGCGTCATCGAACCTGGCAGCGTCAAAAGTTATGACCTGACCAGTCAGGACCGGATCGTGCGCGGGCGCATGCCGACCCTGGAAATGATCAACGAGCGTTTCGCCCGTTATACCCGCATCAGCATGTTCAACCTGCTGCGTCGCTCGGCCGACGTGGCGGTGGGCGGCGTGCAGGTGATGAAGTTCGGCGAATACATTCACTCGCTGTACGTGCCGACCAGCCTGAACCTGGTCAAGATCAAACCGCTGCGCGGCACCGCGTTGTTCATTCTGGACGCCAAACTGGTGTTCAAGCTGGTGGACAACTTCTTCGGTGGCGACGGCCGTCACGCCAAGATCGAAGGCCGTGAATTCACCCCCACCGAGCTGCGCGTGGTGCGCATGGTGCTGGATCAGGCGTTCATTGACCTCAAGGAAGCCTGGCAGGCGATCATGGAAGTCAATTTCGAGTACATCAACTCGGAAGTGAACCCGGCCATGGCCAACATCGTCGGCCCGAGTGAAGCGATCGTGGTTTCCACCTTCCACATCGAACTCGATGGCGGTGGCGGTGACCTGCACGTGACCATGCCGTACTCGATGATCGAGCCGGTGCGCGAAATGCTCGACGCCGGTTTCCAGTCCGACCTGGACGATCAGGACGAGCGCTGGGTCAACGCCCTCAAGCAGGACGTGCTGGACGTGGCCGTGCCGCTGAGCGCCACCGTGGCCCGTCGTCAGCTCAAGTTGCGGGACATCCTGCACATGGCGCCTGGCGACGTGATTCCGGTGGAGCTGGGCGAGCACCTGGTGATGCGCGCCAATGGCGTGCCGTCTTTCAAGGTCAAGCTGGGCTCGCACAAGGGCAATCTGGCCCTGCAAGTGGTCGAGCCGATCGAACGTCGCTGACGCGATACCGTCAGCACCTGAATACACAATTTGCTGTGCCAACGAATAAAGCGTGTCGAGGACAACCATGGCTGATGAAAACGAAATGAACTCCGCAGACGACCAGGCTCTGGCCGACGAGTGGGCTGCGGCCTTGGGTGAAGCGGGCGAGGGCGGCCAGGCCGACATCGACGCACTGCTGGCAGCCGATGCCGGCAACAGCGCCGGCAACCGCCTGGCGATGGAAGAGTTCGGCAGCGTGCCCAAGCAGACCGGTCCGGTTTCGCTGGACGGCCCCAACCTGGACGTGATTCTGGACATTCCGGTGTCGATCTCCATGGAAGTGGGCAGCACCGACATCAACATCCGCAACCTGCTGCAGCTCAACCAGGGTTCGGTGATCGAGCTCGATCGCCTGGCCGGCGAGCCGCTGGACGTGCTGGTCAACGGCACGCTGATCGCCCACGGCGAGGTGGTGGTGGTGAACGAGAAGTTCGGCATCCGCCTGACCGACGTGATCAGCCCGAGCGAACGCATCAAGAAGCTGCGCTGAATGAGCCGCCTGCTCAAGGGCCTGCTGGCCGCGCCGTTGGTGTTCGCTTCGTGGATGGCGCTGGCCGCCGATCCTGCCATTCCCGCAGCGCCGGCAGCACCGGTCGCGGCAACGGCGGCGCCTGCCACGCCAGCGGTGGTGGTGCCGCCCGCCAGTGCGCTGACGTCCGGCATCGGTGGGCAACTGGCGCAGCTGGTGCTGGGTCTGTTGCTGGTGGTCGGCCTGATCTTCGTGCTGGCCTGGCTGATGCGCCGGGTGCAGCGCGCGGGGCCTGCGGGCAATCAGGTGATCGAACTGGTGGGTTCCCGGGCACTGGGCCCGCGTGACCGGCTGGTGCTGGTGCAGGTGGGCAACGAGCAGGTGCTGCTCGGCGTCTCCCCGGGCAGCATCACCGCGCTGCACGTGATGAACGAGCCGGTCAAGGTGCCTGAAACCCAGAACACCACCCCTGAGTTTGCGCGGCGTCTGCTGGAAGCGCTGGGCAACAAAGGGCAGCCTGGCAAACCCGCCGCGCGACCGTTCGATACAAAAGACAGCCTCGAAAATCCGGGTCAGAAGGACAAGAACTGATGCGCATCGTTTTGACGCTGCTGTTGCTGCTGGCAGCGCCGCTGGCGTTCGGCGCCGATCCGCTGTCGATCCCGGCGATCTCGCTGGGCACCGGCGCCAACGGCCAGCAGGAGTATTCGGTCAGTCTGCAGATCCTGCTGATCATGACCGCGCTGAGCTTCATCCCGGCGTTCGTCATGCTGATGACCAGCTTCACCCGGATCATCATCGTGTTCTCGATCCTGCGTCAGGCCTTGGGCCTGCAGCAGACACCGTCGAACCAGATCCTCACCGGCATGGCGCTGTTTCTGACGCTGTTCATCATGGCCCCGGTGTTCGACCGGGTGAACAACGATGCGCTGCAGCCGTACCTGGCGGAGAAGATCACCGCCCAGGAAGCGGTGGCCAAGGCCGAAGTGCCAGTCAAGGACTTCATGCTGGCGCAGACCCGTTCCAGTGATCTGGAGCTGTTCATGCGCCTGTCCAAGCGCACCGACATTCCGACCCCGGACGCGGCGCCCTTGACCATCATCGTCCCGGCGTTCGTGACTTCGGAGCTCAAGACCGCGTTCCAGATCGGTTTCATGATTTTCATTCCATTCCTGATCATCGACCTGGTGGTCGCCAGTGTGCTGATGGCCATGGGTATGATGATGCTGTCGCCTTTGATCATTTCCCTGCCGTTCAAGATCATGCTGTTCGTGCTGGTGGACGGCTGGGCGCTGATCATCGGCACGCTGGCCGGCAGTTTCGGTGGCGTATGAACCTGTTCCTTGAGGAGTGCCTGGCATGACCCCGGAAGTTGCCGTCGACCTGTTTCGCGAAGCGCTGTGGCTGACCACCACCATGGTCGCCATTCTGGTGGTGCCCAGCCTGATCGTGGGCCTGTTGGTCTCGATGTTCCAGGCCGCCACCCAGATCAACGAACAGACCCTGAGCTTTCTGCCGCGCCTGTTGGTGATGCTGGTCACGCTGATCGCCATCGGCCCGTGGCTGGTGCGCACCTTCATGGACTACATCATCACGCTGTACACCAGCATTCCCCAAGTGATCGGCTGAGCGACCCATGGAGCCTGTGCTGGCGCTGACCGATACACAGATCAGCACGTGGGTGGCCGCCTTCATGCTGCCGCTGTTTCGCATCGCTGCCGTCCTGATGACCATGCCGGTGTTCGGCACGACCCTGGTGCCCACGCGAGTGCGGCTGTACCTGGCGCTGGCGATCACACTCGTGGTGGCACCCAGCCTGCCGCCGATGCCCGAAGTACACGCGCTGGACCTGAGCGCGCTGCTGTTGATCGCGCAACAGATCATCATCGGCGCGGCGCTGGGCCTCTCGCTGCAGCTGTTCTTCCAGGCGTTCGTGATTGCCGGGCAAATCGTCGCGGTTCAGATGGGCATGGGCTTCGCGTCCATGGTCGATCCGGTCAACGGCGTGTCGGTGGCGGTGATCGGGCAGTTCTTCACCATGCTGGTGACGCTGCTGTTCCTGGCCATGAACGGGCATCTGGTGGTGTTCGAGGTGCTGATCGAAAGCTTCACCACGCTGCCGGTCGGCGAGGGTCTGATGCCGGCGGACTTCTGGGGGCTGGTGCTGCGCCTGAGCTGGGTGCTGGGCGCGGCGCTGATTCTGGTGCTGCCGGCGATCACCGCATTGTTGGTGATCAACATCGCCATGGGCGTGATGACCCGCGCGGCGCCGCAGTTGAACATCTTTTCCATCGGTTTTCCGCTGACCCTGGTGCTGGGCATGGGGATTCTGTGGATCTCCCTGGGCGACATCCTCAATCAATACCAACCGCTGGCGGTCGACGCCTTGCAGTTGCTCAAGGAAATGGTCAAGGCGCGCTGACATGGCTGAGAGCGAGAGCGGTCAGGACAAGACAGAAGACCCCACGGACAAACGCAAGAAAGACGCGCGCGAGAAGGGCGAGATTGCCCGGTCCAAAGAACTCAACACGGTCATCATCATGATCGTCGGCGCCGCCGGTTTACTGGCGTTTGGCGGCTCGATGGCCGAAATGATGATGCAACTGATGCGCGACAACTTCAGCATCTCTCGCGCTGCGCTGATGGAAGAGCGCAGCATGAGCCTGATGCTGATGGTCTCGGGCAAGGCGGCGCTGATGTCCATCGCGCCGCTTTTGACGGCCCTGACCATTGCCGCACTGATCGGCCCGATCTCGCTGGGCGGCTGGTTGTTCGCCGCCGGTTCCCTGGCCCCCAAGTTCAGCCGCCTGAACCCCCTGGCGGGTCTCAAGCGCATGGTCTCGCCCAATGCGCTGATCGAGTTGCTCAAGTCCTTCGCCAAGTTTTTCATCGTGTTGGTGGTGGCGGTGCTGGTCCTGAAAAAGGACAAGGACGACCTGCTGGCGATCGCCCATGAGCCGCTGGAAATGGCCATCATCCATAGCCTGCAGCTGGTGGGCTGGAGCACGTTGTGGATGGCGTTCGGGCTGCTGATCATCGCGGCGGTGGATGTGCCGGTGCAGCTGTGGCAGGCGCACAAGAAACTGCTGATGACCAAGCAGGAAGTGCGCGACGAGCACAAGGACAGTGAGGGCCGGCCGGAGGTCAAGCAGCGCATTCGCCAGTTGCAGCGTGAGATGTCGCAGCGGCGGATGATGGCGGCGATTCCTCAGGCTGACGTGATCATCACCAACCCGACCCACTATGCCGTGGCGCTCAAGTACGACGCGGACAAGGGCGGGGCGCCGGTGCTGCTGGCCAAGGGCAGTGATTTCATTGCGCTGAAGATCCGCGAGATTGCGGCGCAGCATCAGATTCTGTTGCTGGAGTCGCCGGCGCTGGCGCGTTCGATCTATTACAGCACCGAGCTTGAGCAGGAGATTCCGGCGGGGCTGTATCTGGCGGTGGCGCAGGTGTTGGCGTATGTCTATCAGATCCGGCAGTTCCATGCCGGGCGGGGCAAGCGGCCGGCGCCGTTGAGTGATGATTTGCCGATTCCGCCGGATTTGCGTAGGGATTCTTAGGCTTTAGATCAAGATCAAGATCAAGATCAAGATCAAGATCAACGTCAAAAGCGTTCTTCCTAACGTCAGACCTGTTTCGACTTCGTCGAGTTACTTGGAAAAGACACCCAAGTAACCAAGGTGTCCTGCTCCTGGTTTGGCCCTGACTTCGTCAGGGTTCCTTCACTCCGGTCCCGCTCCGTGGGCCCGGCGTGAAAGGGCCATCCATGGCCCACACGCCTCTCGCCGCATCCATGCGGCTCGACCCACTCCGCGAGACCTGCGTTCAGCCTGCACCCAAGTCGCGTTTTGTGCCGTCTGAGCTATCGCGCACGAAGATCAAAAGCCAGATCGAAGGCAGAATGCGGTTTGCTTTTGATTCTGCCGAAGGCGTAGGAGCTCGGCTTGCCAGCGATCTGCCGGGGATCGGCAGCAAATCCGGTGTATGCGGTATGCCTGACACGGCCGACGTGGATGGTTTTACTGCCGCTGCGCGCCAGATCGCGAGCAAGCTGCGCTCCTACGCCCTCCGGGCAGAATCAAAAGCAAACCGCACAACATCCCGCCGTTGCCGTTGATCTGGCTTTTGATCTTCGTACGCGATAGCCCAGACGATACAGAACGCGACTTGGGTGCAGGCCGAACGCAGGTCTCGCGGAGTGGGTCGAGCCGCATGGATGCGGCGAGAGGCGCGTTGGGCCATGGATGGCCCTTCGCGCCGGGCCCACGGAGCGGGACCGGAGAGAGGGAACCCGACGAAGTCGGGCCAAACCAGGAGCAGGACCCCTTGGTTACTTGGGGGTCTTTTCCAAGTAACTCGACGAAGTCGAAACAGATCTGACGTTAGGAAGAGCGCTCTTGACCTTGATCTTGACCTTGACCTTGATCAGACCCGACAGCAGCCTGAGCCAGACACAAATCGGCAAACCAAAGGAAATATGTCGACCCCGACACAAATCTGTATAGTGGCACTATGATATTTTTCAGGCTTTCCAAGAGTTGGACAGGTTTTTGCAACACCTGCGCTACAACGCCTCTGGCGTCAAAAGTTTGGTTTAACGCGCAGGTAGACAATCGGTGGATCGCTCTCAATTAATCACAAACGCACGCTCTGGACTGGCCGGCCTGGGTCGTGGTCAGTTGGGCGTGCCGTTGTTGTTGCTGGTCATGCTGGCAATGATGATGTTGCCGATGCCGCCGTTCCTGCTGGACGTGTTCTTCACGTTCAACATCGCGCTCTCCATCGTCGTGCTGCTGGTCTGCGTCTACGCATTGCGACCGCTCGACTTCTCGGTGTTCCCCACCATTCTGCTGGTCGCCACGCTCCTGCGCCTGGCGCTCAACGTCGCGTCCACCCGCGTGGTCATGCTGCATGGCCAGGACGGCCACGCCGCTGCCGGTAAGGTGATCCAGGCCTTCGGTGAAGTGGTGATCGGCGGGAACTACGTGGTCGGTATCGTGGTGTTCGCGATCCTCATGATCATCAACTTCGTGGTCGTGACCAAAGGTGCCGGTCGTATCTCCGAGGTGAGCGCGCGTTTCACCCTCGATGCGATGCCCGGCAAACAGATGGCGATTGACGCCGACCTCAACGCCGGCCTCATCGATCAGCCGGAAGCCAAGCGCCGCCGCCTGGAAGTCGCCCAGGAAGCCGAGTTCTACGGCTCCATGGACGGTGCCAGCAAGTTCGTGCGCGGTGATGCCATTGCCGGTCTGTTGATCCTGTTCATCAACCTCATCGGCGGCATGCTGGTGGGTATCCTGCAACACAACATGACCTTCGCCGACGCCGGCAAGGTGTACGCCCTGTTAACCATTGGTGACGGTTTGGTGGCGCAGCTGCCATCGCTGTTGCTGTCGACCGCTGCGGCGATCATGGTGACCCGTGCGTCCGGCTCCGAGGAGATGGGCAAGCAGGTCAGTCGCCAGATGTTCAACTCGCACAAGGCGCTGGCCGTGTCTGCGGCGATCATGATCGTCATGGGTCTGGTGCCGGGCATGCCGCATTTCTCGTTCATCAGCCTGGGGCTGCTGGCGGCGGGTGGTGCGTACCTTTTGTGGAAGAAACAGAACCAGGTCAAGCTCGCGGCCATCGCCGAGGTCAAGCGCCAGCAGGATCTGCTGCCGTCGCCGACCCGTGCCCAGGAATCCAAGGAGCTGGGCTGGGATGACGTGACGCCGATCGACATGATCGGCCTGGAAGTGGGCTATCGCCTGATTCCGCTGGTGGATCGCAACCAGGGCGGGCAGTTGCTCGCGCGGATCAAGGGCGTGCGCAAGAAGTTGTCGCAAGAGTTGGGCTTCCTGATGCCAACCGTACACATTCGCGACAACCTGGACCTGGCGCCGAGCGCGTATCGTCTGACCCTGATGGGCGTGACCCTGGCCGAAGCCGAGATTTATCCGGATCGCGAGCTGGCAATCAACCCGGGTCAGGTATTTGGCAGCCTCAACGGCATCAATGCCAAAGACCCGGCGTTCGGTCTGGAAGCGGTGTGGATCGAAATCAGCCAGCGCGCCCAGGCGCAGTCGCTGGGTTACACGGTGGTCGATGCCAGTACCGTAGTGGCCACTCACTTGAACCAGATTCTGTACAAACACTCACATGAATTGATCGGGCACGAAGAAGTCCAGCAGTTGATGACCCTTTTGGCCAAAAGCTCGCCGAAACTGGCCGAGGAACTGGTCCCGGGCGTGCTCTCGCTGTCGGCGCTGCTCAAGGTGCTGCAGGCGCTGCTGGCCGAGCAGGTGCCGGTGCGCGACATTCGCAGCATCGCCGAAGCCATCGCCAACAACGCGGCGCGGAGTCAAGATACCGCCGCATTGGTGGCGGCGGTGCGGGTCGGGCTGTCCCGTGCAATCGTGCAAAGCATTGTCGGCATTGAGCCGGAGCTGCCTGTCATCACCCTTGAACCAAGGTTGGAACAGATATTGCTCAATAGTCTGCAGAAGGCAGGACAGGGTCAGGAAGAAGGCGTTCTGCTCGAACCGAGCATGGCTGAGAAACTTCAGCGCTCGTTGATCGAGGCAGCGCAGCGTCAGGAGATGCAGGGTCAGCCGGTAATTTTGTTGGTCGCAGGTCCGGTTCGCGCCATGTTGTCCCGCTTTGGACGCCTGGCAGTGCCGAACATGCATGTTTTGGCTTATCAGGAAATTCCTGACAATAAGCAAGTCACCATCGTAGCGACTGTCGGGCCGAACGGCTGAGGTAGTGAGTCATGCAAGTTAAGCGTTTTTTCGCCGCCGATATGCGTCAAGCCATGAAGCTGGTTCGTGATGAGCTGGGCGCTGAAGCCGCCATCATCGGCAACCGGCGGATCGCCGGCGGTGTGGAACTGACAGCCGCGCTGGACTACAAACTGTCCGCGCTGGCCCCGCGCGTGCCGAACGTGGAGCTCGAAGACGAGCTGCGCAAGACCCAGTCGCGCATCGTCACCGCGCAGGCTGAACTGACAAGCCGCAGCGAGCTGGACAGCGTTGCCAATCGCCAGCTGTTCTCCGGCATTGCCATGGATGACAGCAACAAACAGATCGAGCCGACCCTGGACGAGCCGTTCCGCCCGTCGATCCACGCCGCCATCGCGGCGGATCGCGCAGAGCGTGCCGAGCGCGCGGCGGCTGATCCTGGCATCAGCCAGCGTGCCTACGATTCGATGCGTTCGGAATTGAACGGCCTGCGCGAACTTCTGGAAGTCCAGCTCGGTTCGCTGGCCTGGAATCAACTGCAAGGCAGCCGTCCGCAGCAGGCCAACCTGTGGCGTCGTCTGCAACGCGTCGGCCTGTCCGGCCCGCTGTCGCGCGACCTTCTGAACATGGTCCCGGATGTCGATGACCAGCCCCACGCCTGGCGCATGTTGCTGGCGCACCTGGCACGCATGATCGTCACGCCAGAGGTCGAGCCGCTGGAAGAGGGTGGGGTGATCGCCATGGTCGGCCCTGCCGGAATGGGCAAGACCACCACGCTGGCAAAACTTGCGGCCCGATATGTGTTGAAATACGGCGCGCAAAATATCGCGCTGGTGAGTATGGACAGTTTCCGCATCGGGGCTCAGGAACAGCTCAAGACGCTGGGCCGGATCCTCAATGTGCCGGTGACCCATGTCGACCCGGGCCAGTCGCTGGCTCAGGCGCTGGAGCCGCTCTTGCGCAAGCGCGTGGTGTTGATCGACACCGCCGGCCTGCAGGCGAGCGACCCGGCCCTGCGTCTGCAACTGGAAAGCCTGGCAGGGCGCGGCATCAAGGCGCGCAACTACCTGGTCCTGGCGACAACCAGCCAGAAACAGGTGCTGACTGCGGCCTATCACAGTTACAAGCGTTGCGGCCTGGCCGGGTGCATCCTGACCAAGCTGGACGAAACCGCAAGCCTGGGCGAAGTGCTCAGCCTTGCCGTGACACACGAATTGCCCGTGGCCTATCTGACCGATGGCCCACGGATACCGGATGATCTGCATCTGCCACGCCGGCACCAGCTCGTAAGCCGAGCGGTGAGTGTGCAGATGCAGGAGGAGCCTAGCGAGGAAGCGATGGCGGATATGTTTGCGGATCTTTATCACAGCACCGGCAAGCGCGCGGGCTAGGTTAAGGAAAATGACATTGGAAAATACCTGCATCGATGGTCTGCCAGGCATTGTTCAGTCACTGAACGTGCAGCCCGAAGTGTGGCTTAGGTCTAAGCAAGACAAGGTAAAAAATTAACATGGGCAGCATGCATCCCGTTCAGGTTATCGCGGTGACTGGTGGCAAAGGTGGCGTAGGCAAGACCAACGTGTCAGTGAACCTCTCGCTGGCACTGGCCGAGCTTGGGCGTCGCGTGATGTTGCTGGACGCCGATCTGGGTCTGGCCAACGTCGACGTATTGTTGGGCTTGACCCCTAAACGCACCCTGGCCGACGTCATCGAAGGCCGCTGCGAGCTGCGCGATGTCCTGTTGCAGGGGCCAGGCGGGGTGCGCATCGTGCCGGCCGCTTCCGGCACCCAGAGCATGGTGCAACTGACGCCTGCCCAGCACGCTGGCCTGATCCAGGCCTTCAGCGACATCGGCGACAACCTGGACGTGCTGGTGATCGACACCGCTGCCGGGATCGGCGAGTCGGTGGTCAGCTTCGTGCGCGCGGCCCAGGAAGTGCTGCTGGTGGTCTGCGACGAACCGACCTCGATCACCGACGCCTACGCGCTGATCAAGCTGCTCAACCGCGACTACGGCATGAACCGCTTCCGCGTGCTGGCCAACATGGCCCAGAGCCCGCAGGAAGGGCGCAATCTGTTCGCCAAGCTGACCAAGGTCACCGACCGCTTCCTGGACGTCGCGCTGCAGTACGTGGGCGCCGTGCCGTACGACGAGTGCGTGCGCAAGGCCGTGCAGAAGCAGCGCGCGGTGTACGAGGCGTTTCCCCGTTCCAAATGTGCGCTGGCGTTCAAGGCCATCGCGCAGAAAGTCGATACCTGGCCGCTGCCGGCGAACCCGCGTGGCCATCTGGAATTTTTCGTCGAGCGCCTGGTTCATCAGACCAGTGCAGGGCCAGTGTCATGACTGCAAGTGGCTATCGCATGTACAGCAAATCATCCAGAGATTCCCAGTACGAGCTCATCGAGCGCTATGCCCCGTTGGTCAAGCGTATCGCCTACCACTTGCTGGCGCGTCTGCCGGCCAGTGTGCAGGTCGAGGACTTGATCCAGGCGGGGATGATCGGCCTGCTCGAAGTGTCGACCAAATACGACTCGACCAAGGGCGCGAGTTTCGAGACCTACGCCGGCATCCGCATTCGTGGCGCGATGCTCGACGAAGTGCGTAAGGGTGACTGGGCGCCGCGCTCGGTTCACCGCAATACGCGCATGGTCAGCGACGCGATTCGTGTGATTGAAGCAAAAACCGGCCGTGACGCTAAAGATCACGAGGTTGCTGCCGAACTTCAGATGAGCCTCGACGATTACTACGCGATTCTCAATGACACACTGGGCAGTCGCCTGTTCAGCTTCGACGACCTGTTGCAGGACGGCGAGCATGAAGGGCTGCACGAAGACGGCGCGAGCCAGTCGCTGGAACCGTCCCGCGATCTGGAAGACGAGCGTTTTCAAGGGGCGCTGGCCGATGCCATCGCCAACCTGCCCGAGCGTGAACGCCTGGTGCTGGCGCTGTACTACGACGAAGAGCTGAACCTCAAGGAAATCGGTGAAGTCCTGGGCGTCAGCGAATCCCGGGTCAGCCAGCTGCACAGCCAGTGCGCCGCCCGTTTGCGCGGCCGCCTGAGCGAGTGGCGCGCACGTTGATTTAACCCGCGCAGGCCAGTGTGCCTGCGTGCTGAATGCAAGACCGGCTGTGCAAGATGTGGGTGCAACAAAAGGCAAGGCAGGAGCCGGTGGGATCGGATCTTTGAAGATTCGTTTCGCTGCGCCTGTTACTTGTCGATTCGAAAACCCGTCACTGTTATTCGTAAAGCCGCTCGCCGGTATTGATTGAACGCGCGTCCAGGGGCTGGGCGCGTTAAAGACTGCTTGGAGGTCGAATTGGACAAGAACATGAAAATCCTCATCGTTGATGACTTCTCAACGATGCGGCGGATCATAAAAAACCTGTTGCGTGACCTTGGGTTCACCAACACGGCCGAAGCAGATGACGGTACCACCGCATTGCCGATGTTGCAGGCGGGCGGTTTCGATTTCCTGGTCACGGACTGGAACATGCCGGGCATGTCGGGCATCGACCTGCTGCGTCAGGTGCGCGCCGATGAGCGCCTGCGCCACATGCCGGTGCTGATGGTCACCGCCGAAGCCAAGCGCGAGCAGATCATCGAGGCCGCACAGGCCGGTGTTAACGGTTACGTCGTGAAGCCATTCACCGCCCAGGTGCTCAAAGAAAAGATCGAGAAGATATTCGAGCGCGTCAATAGCTGATGTCCGCTGCGAGGGCGCTATGGATCCTAAAGAATCGACAATGGGTGACTTCGAGTCGACCCTGAAGAAACACGCACAAGAGCTCGTCGCCAGCCTTGAAAAAGGCAAGTTCGGCGACGCCGTGCAACTTATCCATGAGCTTAATCAGACCCGGGACCGCGGCCTGTATCAGGAAGTCGGCAAGCTGACGCGCGAGCTGCACAGTGCAATCGTCAATTTCCAGATTGACCCGCACATGCCGCAAGCCGAAGAAGTGTCGCAGATCACCGATGCCACCGAGCGCCTGTCGTATGTTGTGCGCCTGACCGAAGGCGCGGCCAACAAGACCATGGACCTGGTGGAGCAGAGCACGCCGTTGATGAACGGCTTGAGCGAAGACGCCAAGGCCCTGAGCGCCGATTGGGGACGCTTCATGCGTCGCGAGATCGGCGCCGAGGAATTTCGTGATCTGGCCCGCCGTGTCGAAGGTTTCCTGGCGCGCAGCGAGAAGGAGAGTCATCAGGTTGCCAGCCACCTGAACGACATCCTCCTGGCCCAGGATTATCAGGACCTGACCGGCCAGGTGATCAAGCGCGTGACTACGCTTGTGACCGAGGTCGAGAGCAATCTGCTCAAGCTGGTGCTGATGGCCAGCCAGGTGGATCGCTTTGCCGGGATCCAGCACGATCAGGAAGTGTTCCGTAAGCAAAAAGAGCAGGAAAAACTTCATTCCAAGGGTGAAGGTCCGCAGATTCATGCCGATAAACGTGAAGACGTCGTATCCGGTCAGGATGATGTAGACGATCTGCTATCCAGCCTCGGATTCTGAATTCCCGCGAGTGGATTCAAGCCCCGGGTTCTATGTGAAAGTGGCTGCTGGATCGCGCGCCAATGCCTCGACGAAGGCAATGCGCGCGAACCTGTGACGCAGCCTCTGGATCGGTTTGACGGTTAATTTTAGGAGCACCCCCAATGAGCTTCGGCGCCGATGAAGAAATCCTTCAGGATTTTCTGGTAGAGGCCGGCGAGATTCTCGAGCAGTTGTCCGAACAGTTGGTCGAGCTGGAAAGCCGGCCGGATGATGCGGATCTGCTCAATGCCATTTTTCGCGGTTTTCACACTGTAAAAGGGGGCGCTGGCTTCCTCCAGCTCAACGAGCTGGTTGAATGCTGTCACATCGCTGAGAACGTGTTCGACATCCTGCGCAAAGGTGAGCGCCGGGTCGATGCCGAGCTCATGGACGTCGTCCTGGAAGCGCTGGACACCGTCAACAGCATGTTCGGCCAGGTGCGCGAACGCTCCGACATCACGCCGGCCACGCCCGAGCTGCTCGCGGCATTGTCGCGTCTGGCAGAGCCTGCGTCGGCCGATGAAATCGCGGCCGCGCCTGCACCGGCTCCGGTCGTTGAGGAGGTGGCCGAGGCTGCATCCGACGACATCACCGATCTGGAATTCGAACAACTGCTGGACTCGCTCAATGCGGTCAAGGCCGAGGCGGCGGGTGCTGCCGTGTCGGCGCCGGTTGCTCCGGCTGCGCCAGCCGCTGCGGCCGATGAAGCGGCCAGCGACGAAATCACTGACGCCGAATTCGAGTCGCTGCTCGACCAGTTGCATGGCAAGGGCCAGTTCGCCGTAGACGCCGTCGTGCCTGTAGCCGAGGCCGCACCGGCGGCGACGCCTGCGAGCGACGAAATCACCGACGACGAATTCGAAGCGCTGCTCGATCAGCTGCACGGCAAGGGCAGTTTCTCCCCGGATGCCGGCGCGCCAGCTGCAGCGCCTGTGGCAGCCGCCAGCGAACCTGCGTCGGATGAAATCACCGACAACGAATTCGAAGCGCTGCTCGATCAACTGCATGGCAAAGGCAAGTTCGAGCCGGCCGTAGCGGGTGCGACCGCCACGGCGGCGGCACCGGTCAAGAAAGCCGAGCCGCCTAAAGCCGAGCCGCCTAAAGCCGAAGCGCCCAAAGCAGAACCTGCGAAACCGGCACCTGCCGCCGCGCCAGCGCCGGCCGCCAAGGCTGCACCTGCGCCAGCCGCTGCTGCGCCTGCCCGTGCTCCTGCGCCGGCTGCTGCCGACAAGGCGCCGACCGAAGCGGAAACCACCGTGCGCGTCGACACTGCGCGCCTGGACGAGATCATGAACATGGTCGGCGAACTGGTGCTGGTGCGTAACCGCCTGGTGCGTCTGGGCCTGAACAGCGGCGATGAAGCCATGTCCAAGGCCGTGTCCAACCTGGACGTGGTCACCGCCGACCTGCAGACCGCGGTCATGAAGACCCGCATGCAGCCGATCAAGAAAGTCTTCGGCCGCTTCCCGCGTCTGGTTCGTGACCTGGCGCGTCAGCTCAAGAAAGAAATCAACCTTGAACTGGTGGGTGAAGAAACCGACCTGGACAAGAACCTGGTCGAGGCCCTGGCCGACCCGCTGGTGCACTTGGTGCGCAACGCGGTGGACCACGGCATCGAGTCGCCGGAAGAACGCGAGGCTTCGGGCAAGGCTCGCGGCGGTCGTGTGGTGCTCTCGGCCGAACAGGAAGGCGACCACATCCTGCTGTCGATTTCCGATGACGGCAAGGGCATGGACCCGGCGGTGCTGCGCGCCATCGCGGTCAAGCGCGGGGTGATGGACAAGGACGCGGCGGATCGTCTGTCCGACACCGACTGCTACAACCTGATCTTCGCCCCGGGCTTCTCGACCAAGACCGAGATTTCCGACGTGTCGGGTCGTGGTGTGGGCATGGACGTGGTCAAGACCAAGATTTCTCAGCTCAACGGCTCGATCAACATCTACTCGACCAAGGGCCAGGGCTCGAAGATCGTCATCAAGGTCCCGCTGACCCTGGCGATCATGCCGACGCTCATGGTGATGCTGGGCAACCAGGCCTTCGCCTTCCCGCTGGTCAACGTCAACGAGATCTTCCACCTGGACCTGTCGACCACCAACGTCGTCGACGGTCAGGAAGTGGTGATCGTGCGCGACAAGGCCTTGCCGCTGTTCTACCTCAAGCGCTGGCTGGTCAGTAACGCCGCTCATGAAGAGCAGCGCGAGGGCCATGTGGTGATCCTCTCGGTCGGTACCCAGCGTATCGGTTTCGTGGTGGATCAGCTGGTGGGTCAGGAAGAAGTGGTGATCAAGCCGCTGGGCAAGATGCTGCAAGGCACGCCTGGCATGTCCGGCGCCACCATCACCGGTGACGGCCGCATCGCCCTGATCCTTGACGTACCGAGCATGCTCAAGCGCTACGCCGCACGGCGTATCTGAGGCTGAATCTTCCTCTGTGGGAGTGAGCTTGCTCACGAATGTTTTATCGGCCATCGGTAATGTGGTGGATGTAAACGCGCCTTCGTGAGCAAGCTCACTCCCACCTGGGGACGTCGCAAGCCGAGAATGATTGATGGAAAGCGGGCCCGGTTCTGGCCAGCTTTTCCGAATGGAGTGTTTATGACCGTCAAGGTTCTGGTAGTAGACGATTCGGGCTTCTTTCGCCGTCGCGTCTCGGAAATTCTGTCCTCTGACACCACGATTCAAGTGGTCGGCACCGCCACCAATGGCCGGGAAGCGATCGACCAGGCCCTGGCGCTCAAACCCGACGTGATCACCATGGACTACGAAATGCCGATGATGGATGGCATTACCGCAGTTCGTCACATCATGCAGCGCTGCCCGACCCCGGTGCTGATGTTCTCCTCGCTGACCCACGAAGGCGCCCGGGTGACCCTCGACGCGCTGGATGCCGGGGCCGTGGACTTCCTGCCGAAGAACTTCGAAGACATCTCGCGCAACCCTGAGAAGGTCAAGCAGATGCTGTGCGAGAAGGTGCACAGCATTTCCCGCAGCAACCGCCGTTTTGGCGGTTTCAGCAGCCCGGCGGCGCCAGCACCGGCGGCCGCCCCGGCACCGGCAGCGAGTTCGCTGCGCAGCACGCAAACGACCACTGCTGCACGCCCGGCCGCCCCGGCGCCCGTCCGCCCTGCGCCAGCGGCGCATGCGGCCCATGGCGCTGCGCATCATGCCCCGGCTGCGTCGCCCGCACCCAAGCGCAAGGCCTACAAGCTGGTGGCGATTGGCACCTCCACCGGCGGCCCGGTGGCGCTGCAACGGGTGCTGACTCAGCTGCCCGCCAATTTCCCGGCCCCCATCGTGTTGATCCAGCACATGCCCGCAGCTTTCACCAAGGCCTTCGCCGAGCGCCTGGACAAGCTGTGCCGTATCAGCGTCAAGGAAGCCGAGGATGGCGACATCCTGCGTCCGGGCCTTGCGCTGCTGGCTCCCGGCGGCAAGCAGATGATGGTCGACGGTCGCGGCGCAGTGAAAATCCTGCCGGGCGATGAGCGCCTGAACTACAAGCCGTGCGTGGACATCACCTTCGGTTCAGCCGCCAAGGCCTACGCCGACAAGGTGCTGGCCGTGGTGCTGACCGGCATGGGGGCGGACGGCCGCGAAGGCGCGCGTCTGCTCAAGCAGGGCGGCAGTCATATCTGGGCTCAGGACGAAGCCAGCTGCGTGATCTACGGCATGCCGATGGCCATCGTCAAAGCCGATCTGGCAGACGCCGTCTACAGCCTGGACGATATCGGGCGTCATCTGGTCGAGGCGTGTATCTGATGGATGTTTTGACACTTATAGGGATCATTCTGGCGTTCATCGCCATCATCGGCGGCAACTTCCTGGAAGGCGGCCATCTGGGCGCCTTGCTCAACGGCCCGGCGGCACTGATCGTGCTCGGCGGTACGCTGGCGGCCTGCCTGCTGCAAACGCCGATGAGCGCGTTCAAGCGGGCGATCCAGATCTTCATCTGGATTCTGTTTCCGCCTCGCATCGACCTGCAGGGCGGGATCGATCGCGTGGTCAACTGGAGCCTGACCGCACGCAAGGAAGGCCTGCTGGGCCTGGAAACCGTGGCCGACACCGAGCCTGACGCCTACTCGCGCAAGGGCCTGCAACTGCTGGTGGACGGCGTCGAGCCCGAAGCCATCCGCAGCATCCTGGAAGTGGACTTCCTGACCCAGGAAAGCCGCGACATCCAGGCCGCCAAGGTCTTTGAAAGCATGGGCGGCTACGCGCCGACCATCGGCATCATCGGTGCGGTCATGGGCCTGATTCATGTCATGGGCAACCTGGCCGACCCCAACCAGCTGGGCAGCGGCATTGCCGTGGCATTCGTGGCAACCATCTATGGCGTGGCCTCGGCCAACCTGATCCTGCTGCCGGTGGCCAACAAGCTCAAATCGGTGGCCGTGCGTCAGTCGCGCTATCGCGAAATGCTGCTCGAAGGGCTGCTGTCGATCGCCGAGGGCGAGAACCCGCGCTCGATCGAGTTGAAGCTGCAAGGTTTCATGGAGTGATGGACTGATGGCCCGTCGACGTCGCCACCACGAGGAGCACGAAAATCACGAACGCTGGCTGGTGTCCTACGCGGACTTCATCACCTTGCTGTTCGCCTTTTTCGTGGTCATGTATTCCATTTCCTCGCTCAACGAAGGCAAGTACAAGGTGCTGTCCGAGGCGCTGGTCGGCGTGTTCAACGAAGCCGAGCGCAGCGTGCGGCCGATCCCCATCGGCGAGCAGAAGCCGCAGACCGTGCGCCCGGCAGACCCCTTGGTCAAGGACAGTGACCAGACCGACGCCGCCCTCGGCCAGGCCGCGCAGGACCCACTGAAATCCATTGCCGACGACGTCAATGCCGCGTTCGGCGACCTGATCGCCTCGAACCAGATGACCGTGCGCGGCAACGAGCTGTGGATCGAGATCGAGCTCAATTCCAGCCTGTTGTTCGGAAGCGGCGACGCGATGCCCAGCAACCTGGCGTTCGACCTGATCGACAAGGTGGCGAAGATCGTCAAGCCGTTCGACAACCCGATCCACGTCGAAGGCTTCACCGACGACCAGCCGATCAGCTCGGCGCAGTTCCCGAGCAACTGGGAGCTGTCGTCGGCACGGGCGTCGAGCATCGTGCGCATGCTGGCGATGGACGGCATCAATCCGGCGCGCATGGCCTCGGTCGGTTATGGCGAGTTCCAGCCACTGACCTCCAATGCCACCGCCGATGGCCGCGCGCGCAACCGCCGCGTGGTGCTGGTGATTTCCCGCAATCTGGATGTGCGCCGCAGCCTGACCGGCTCCGGCACGGCGGCCAATGCAAAACCCGATGCGGCATTGCGCCGTGCTGGCACACAAACTGCACCAGTCCCGGCTAAACCGCCGCAAGGCGTCAAATCTTCGTCATCTGCCCCGTGACTGCGGGCGCAGCGCTTTGATCGGCGGGAACACCAACACATGAGAGTCTGGGCGGTAGCCAATCAGAAAGGCGGGGTCGGCAAGACCACCACCTCCATCGCTTTAGCCGGCTTGCTGGCCGAGGCGGGCAAGCGCGTGGTCGTGGTCGACCTGGACCCTCACGGCTCGATGACCAGCTACTTCGGCCACAACCCCGATGCGCTGGAGCACAGCTGCTTCGACCTGTTCCTGCACAAGGGCGCGGTGCCGGAAGGCCTGCCGGGCCAGTTGCTGCTGCCCACCAGCGATCAACGTATCTCCCTGCTGCCGTCGAGCACCGCGCTCGCCACGCTGGAGCGCCAGACACCGGGCCAGAGCGGCCTGGGCCTGGTGATCGCCAAGAGCCTTGCGCAGCTGTGGCAGGATTTCGATTACGCGATCATCGACAGCCCGCCACTGCTGGGCGTGCTGATGGTCAACGCCCTGGCGGCGAGCCAGCAACTGGCGATTCCGGTGCAGACCGAGTTCCTCGCGGTCAAGGGCCTGGAGCGCATGGTCAACACCCTGGCGATGATCAACCGCTCGCGCAAGGTGCCGTTGCCGTACACCATCGTGCCGACGCTGTTCGACCGCCGCACCCAGGCCTCGATGGGCACGCTCAAGCTGCTGCGCGACAGTTTCCCCGAGCATGTCTGGAACGCCTACGTGCCGGTCGACACACGCCTGCGCGATGCCAGCCGGGCCGGCGTCACGCCTTCGCAATTCGACGGCAAGAGCCGTGGCGTGCTGGCCTACCGCGCGTTGCTCAAGCACATGCTCACCGAGCAGCTGGCGGGGCAGGGCAGTGGCCAGCAAAGCAATGGGAAAGAGAGCAACGGACAGGGACAGGTGGCCTGACATGTCCATTGATCGTTTACTCGCCACCCTTGCCGTTACGCATTCAAGTCCACAGGGCCCGCAGCCGATATTTGGGGCAGGCGGCAATCGCATCACTTATTTTCGGGCTCTTGTATGAACCGCCCTCTGGACACCGCATCACGGCCACAACTGGCGCTGCAGAATTACCTCGACGCGTTGCTTTCTGACGCGACCGAAGAACTGGAAGTCGCCGAAAGCATCGATGACTTTCAGGCCGCCGTACTTGAAGAGCAGGCCCATGACGCACGCATGCGCTCGGCGGTTGCCGAAGCGGTCGCGGCGGCCGTGCCTGCGCCGGTCAGCCGGCCTGCGCCGGTGTCGCTGGCGTTCACGCCAAAGGAGCGGCCCGTTGCCGAGCCTGTAGCGGCGAAAGTGCTGGAAGCGCCGGTGATCCTGCCGCCGGTGATCGCACCGCCCATCATCGAAGTGCCGCCGGTTGAAGCGCCAGTGGTCGAGGCGCCTGTCGTAGCCGAGCCTGTCCCCGGGCTGGTGGAACCGGTGGCCGACGTGCACCTGCCTGCCCAGCGCCCGCCCGTGCCGCCAACCTCGGACGAGCGCCCGGCATGGGCCGACGAGCCGTTCGAATGCCTGCTGTTCGACGTCGCCGGTCTGACTCTGGCCGTGCCGCTGGTATGCCTGGGTTCGATCTACCCGCTGGCCGGGCATGACCTGACGCCGCTGTTCGGCCAGCCTGACTGGTTTCTCGGCATCCTGCCCAGCCAGGCCGGCAACCTGAAGGTGCTGGACACCGCGCGCTGGATCATGCCGGATCGTTATCGCGACGATTTTCGTCAGGGCCTGCAGTACGTGATCTCGGTGCAGGGCTACGAGTGGGGGCTGGCGGTGCATCAGGTCAGCCGCTCGCTGCGCCTGGACCCCAATGAAATCAAATGGCGCACCCATCGCGGTCAGCGGCCCTGGCTTGCCGGGACGGTGATCGAGCACATGTGTGCGCTGCTGGACGTGTCTGAACTGGCCGAGCTGATTGCCAGTGGCGCGGTCAAGCAGATGCAGGCACAGAAACAAACACCATCGAATAAACACTAAAGCGGCGCCAACGCGCTGCTCGCAGAGCACAACACGCAAGGGGTTAGGGGTATGAAGAAGTCGTCAGCACAGGGTTCCGAAGATCCGATCCTGCAATGGGTCACCTTCCGCCTGGACAACGAAACGTATGGCATCAACGTGATGCAGGTTCAGGAAGTGCTGCGCTACACCGAGATCGCGCCGGTACCGGGAGCGCCAAGCTACGTGCTGGGCATCATCAACCTGCGCGGCAACGTGGTGACCGTGATCGACACCCGGCAGCGCTTTGGTCTGCCGCCGGTTGAAGTCAGCGACAACACGCGTATCGTGATCATCGAGGCCGACAAGCAAGTGGTCGGGATCCTGGTCGACAGCGTCGCTGAAGTGGTTTACCTGCGCCAGTCGGAAGTCGAAACCGCGCCGAACGTGGGCAACGACGAATCCGCCAAGTTCATCCAGGGCGTGTGCAACAAGAACGGCGAACTGCTGATCCTCGTCGAGCTGGACAAGATGATGACCGAGGAAGAGTGGTCCGAGTTGGAGAACATCTGATTGATCTTCGAGGTTGCGGTGATTTTCCTGGCGGTGTTGTGGGTCGCGAGCGTCGCGATGTTCATGGCCCACACCAAACGCCAACGCACGCAGGCCATGCAGCAGGTCGAAGCCGACTCGCTGCGTGATCAGCGCATCCGCGATCTTGCCCGGCGCCTGGAAAACTACCAGGGCGGCACTGTGAAGATGGGCGAGGACTTGCACGAGTTGCGCTCCATCGTCGCGCCCCTGCCGGACAAGATCACCGCGCTCGAGCAGCGCGACCCTTCCACCTTGTCCTTTGCTCAGGCAGCGCGTCTGGTGAGCATGGGGGCCAGCGTTGATGAACTGACTCAGTCTTGTGGGTTGACCCAGGCCGAGGCGCAGTTGATGGCCAGGTTGCATGGGGATAATTGATTTGCGGCTGGGCGAGCCTTTTCGCTCGTAGCCAGGCGAGGCGATCCGGGATCAAAAGCGTTCTTCCTAACGTCAGACCTGTTTCGACTTCGTCGAGTTACTTGGAAAAGCCCCAAGTAACCAAGGGCTTTTGCTCCTGGTTTGGCCCTGACTTCGTCAGGGTTCCTTCACTCCGGTCTCGCTCCGTGGGCCCGGCGTGAAAGGGCCATCCATGGCCCACACGCCTCTCGCCGCATCCATGCGGCTCGACCCACTCCGCGAGACCTGCGTTCAGCCTGCACCCAAGTCGCGATTTGTGGTGTCTGGGCTATCGCGTATGAAGATCAAAAGCAACGGCAACGTTATGGTGCTGTGCGATCTGCTTTTGGCCGAAGGCCGTGGGAGCGCAGCTTGCTCGCGATCTGGCGCGAAGCGGCAGCAAATCCTGTACACGCGGTGTGCCTGACACGGCCAAGATGGATGGTTTTACTGCCGCTTCGCGCCAGATCGCGAGCAAGCTGCGCTCCTACGGCCTCCGGCCAGAAGCAGATCGCGAACATCTCTAAAACGCGCCTTTGATCTGGTTTTTGATCTTCATGCGCAAATCTCCCAGACACCACCAATCGCGACTTGGGTGCAGGCTGAATGGAGGTCTCGTGGAGTGGGACGAGCGACAGGATGTCGCGAGAGGCGCGTGGGCCATGGATGGCCCTTTCGCGCCGTGCCCACGGAACGAGGCCGGAATGAAGGTAGTCCGACGAAGGAGGACCCAAACCAGGAGCAAGACCCTTTGGTTACTTGGGGGTCTTCCAAGTAACTCGACGAAGTCGAAACAGGTCTGACGTTAGGAAGAGCGCTTTTGATCCTGGATCGCCTGTCTACAGGATGCGTTGTCATTCAGTATTTTGGAGGGGTGACATCCCGCTCCACCGGCGCCGGATCCGGATCAAACCCCGCCGGAAACTTGCCTTTCAAGCGCCAGGCAAACGCGATGATCTCGGCGATGGTCAGGTACAGCTCCTGCGGAATGCTGTCGCCCAGTTCCATGCGCGCGAGCATTTTCACCAGTTCCGCGTTTTCGTAGATCGGGACCTTGTATTCCCGGGCAATGGCCAGGATGGCCTCGGCCAGGGCGTCGTCGCCCTTGGCGGTGAGGGTAGGAGCCTGTTGGCCGTCGTAGCTCAGGGCGATGGCCTGGCGCGGGTTCTGTGGGTGCTTGCTCATCAGGCGTTCTCGTCGATCCAGCGTTGTTCCAGCACCGTGCGTGCGCCCTGGTGGGGCACGCCGCGGTTGCACGCCAGCTCTTTGACGTTCAGGCCGCAGGCCACCAGGCGTGCGCGCAGGTTGTCGAGTTCGCTTGTGATCAGCTCGGCGGCGCCTTCGCGCTGTGCCCACATCTGGCTGGACAGGCTGCCTGCCACCAGTTGCGCCTGCACCTGCAGTGGCCCCAGGGGTTCGAGGTCGAACGCCAGTTCCACGCGCCAGAGCTTTTCCTTGTCCTTCTCTTCGCCGGTCACGGTTTCCGGCGATTCCTCACGCTCGGGCGTGTCTTCGCGCTGGACCTTGACCTGCAGCGGCACCACGTCGTGGGCGTTGCGCATGGGGATTTCCAGCTGCCAGGTGGTGACCTGGGTGCCATCGGCGTTGCTGCGGGTCTGTTCAAGGCCGCCCAGTTGGTGGCTCTGCAGCCGGGAGATAGCACCTGCCGCGAGTTTGAGCAGGGTTTCCAGATCGTCCTTGCCTTCGGGATTGCCGAGGGTGCGCGCCGGTAATGGGAAGCTGGTTGGCACGCTTGGCGCCGAGACCAGCCCCAGGGTGCCGAGGGCGTTGCGGATCATGCTCGGCATCGCCCGGGCCATGGTGTTGGCCGCCGCGGCGGCGTTATAGCTGGTGTTGTCCGGCAGGCCGGGGAGAATCTGGGCGATGACCCGCAGCAGGTTGGCCTTCATGTCCGGGATCAGCGTCGGGTTCTGGCCGGCCAGCAGGCGCGATTCCATGAACAGGCCGCTGGCATTCAACGCCTGAGCCACACCTTTGGCGGTGGTCATCTGTTGCAAGTCCGGGAGGTCGGCAAACAGCTGATCGATGCTGGCGCGCAACGAAGCGGGCAGGGTGTCAGGGCTGTCGGCCGGGGGCGGCGGCAGGTTTTGCAGGGCGGTGATCAGGCTTTGCAGCGAGCCCTGGCGGCTCTGCTGGGTCGACAGCTGCTGGGCCAGCGCCAGTTCGTCGAGGCGGTTGGGCATGGCGATGAAATTCAGCGCCTGGCTGTTCTGCACCTGGGCGCTGAGCAGGCTGCCCACGCGCAGCGGCTGCGGGCTTTCGATGGTCAGGCTGCTGCCGGCCAGGGCGGTGTTGAGCAGCATCACGATCGAGCGATACACCGTTGGCTGGGTCGAAGCGCTGCCTGTGGGCAACCCCGCCAGCTGCGCGACGTTCTGCGCCGCCACCTGGGTGGTCAGCACTTTGCCCTGCAGCAGGGTGCCTGCCGGCAGCTGGCGGGTGTCGATGCTGGTCAGGCTGTTAGTGATGGCTTTCTGCAAGTCCTGCACGCTGATGGTCAGCGTATCGGCCGAGCCCTGGGCGACGTTCACTGTGGTGCCGGGCGTCAGGGGGAGCGAGCTGGAAACGGGGAGGGTGGTCTGGCGGCCGTTGTCCATGGTCAGCTTGAGCAGCAGCTGGAAGTCGTCGCCCAGTTGCTTGAGGCTGACCACTTCGGCATTGGCCACCTTGCCTGCATCGAGCAGGCCGGCGCGCGGCTCCATCAGCTTGAGCACTTCGCCTGGCGGTACGCCTGCACGCAGCAGGGCGGTGGCCGCGGCGACGGGAGAAAGATTGGGAATATCGCCTGTCATTGAATCCGGACTCGGTAAAATTGCGCTCTCGAAGGCTCAAGCTGGCATAATCCAGCACCGATGTCACAGGCGCCCTCGCCAAGCCGCACCAGTATAACGGCCGCCGCGCCCCTGACTTGAACCGCCGTGCACTCCTGCCATCCGAAAAGAAGGTCCACATGCCGATCCCTGTTCTTGAAGCCGTAGGGCTCGCTTGCGAGCGCGATTTGCGCCTGCTGTTCGAGCATCTGGACCTCAAGCTGGCAGTGGGCGACATGGTGCAGATCAGCGGCCCCAACGGCAGCGGCAAGACCAGCCTGCTGCGCCTGCTCAGCGGCCTGATGCAGCCCACTGCAGGTCAGGTGCTGCTCGACGGCAAACCCTTGAGCGAACAGCGCAGCGCCCTGGCCGACAACCTGTTGTGGATCGGCCACGCGGCGGGCATCAAGGATCTGCTCACCCCCGTGGAGAATCTCAGCTGGCTGTGTGCGCTGCATGACAGCGTCGCCACCGATGCCCTCTGGCAGGCGCTGGAGTCCGTCGGCCTGCGCGGTTTCGAGGACGTGCCCTGCCATACGCTGTCGGCCGGGCAGAAACGCCGGGTGGCGCTGGCGCGGCTGTATCTGCCGGGGCCGGCATTGTGGATGCTCGACGAGCCCTTCACTGCGCTGGACAAGCAGGGCGTGGCGCAACTTGAAGAACACCTTGCCGGCCATTGTGAGCGCGGCGGCACCGTGGTGCTGACCACCCACCACACGCTGAGCCGCACGCCTGCCGGCTATCGCGATCTGGACCTGGGGAAATGGGCCGTATGAATCACGTATTTCCCCTGCTGATCGCCCGCGAGGCGCGCCTGCTGTTTCGCCGTCCGGCTGAATTGCTCAACCCGCTGGTGTTCTTCGCCATCGTCATTGCGTTGTTTCCGCTGGCGGTCGGCCCTGAGGCGCAGTTGTTGCAGACCCTTTCGCCGGGGCTGGTGTGGGTGGCGGCGCTGCTCTCGGTGCTCTTGTCGCTGGACGGCCTGTTTCGCAGCGATTTCGAAGACGGCTCGCTGGAGCAGTGGGTGCTGTCCCCGCATCCGCTCTCGCTGCTGGTACTGGCCAAGGTGCTGGCCCATTGGGCGTTTTCCGGGCTGGCGCTGGTGTTGCTCTCGCCGTTGCTGGCCTTGATGCTCGGGTTGCCCACCGCGTGCCTGCCAGTGTTGCTATTGTCATTGTTGTTGGGCACACCGGTGCTGAGCCTGCTCGGCGCCGTGGGCGCGGCCCTGACGGTAGGGCTCAAGCGCGGCGGTCTGCTGCTGGCGTTGCTGATACTGCCGCTGTACATCCCGGTGCTGATTCTGGGCAGCGGCGCCCTGCAGGCTGCCCTTCAGGGCATGCCTGCGACCGGCTATCTGCTTTGGCTTGGCAGCCTGACAGCACTCGCTATAACGCTGACACCTTTTGCAATTGCTGCTGGCTTGAAGATCAGTGTTGGCGAATAATCAAATTCCTGATCGATTGGACAGCTTTTTGGCATGAGCGCCACCGACGCTTCGGTCAACAGAAGCGCTTGTAGATGAATGAAACCGTGAGAAACGCATGATGAAAAAGGCAGCGCGATGAACACAAGCGCCAAGACGAAAGGCGGCATCAGTTGGGCCTGGTTCCACAAACTGGGTTCGCCGAAATGGTTTTACGGCATCAGCGGTCGCCTGCTGCCCTGGCTCAGCATCGCCGCTGCGCTGTTGATCGGCATCGGCGTGGTCTGGGGCCTGGCCTTCGCGCCGCCGGATTACCAACAGGGCAACAGCTTTCGCATCATCTATATCCACGTGCCTTCGGCCATGCTGGCGCAATCCTGCTACGTGATGCTGGCAGTCTGCGGCGTGGTGGGGCTGGTGTGGAAGATGAAAATGGCCGACATCGCGCTGCAATGCGCCGCGCCCATCGGCGCCTGGATGACCGCCGTGGCGCTGGTCACCGGGGCGATCTGGGGCAAGCCGACCTGGGGCTCCTGGTGGGTCTGGGACGCACGCCTGACGTCCATGCTGATTCTGCTGTTCCTGTACTTCGGTCTTATTGCGCTGGGCAACGCCATCAGCAATCGTGACAGCGCGGCCAAGGCCTGCGCAGTGCTGGCCATTGTCGGCGTGATCAACATCCCGATCATCAAGTACTCGGTCGAGTGGTGGAACACCCTGCACCAGGGCGCGACCTTCAGCCTTACCGAAAAACCGGCGATGCCCGTCGAAATGTGGCTGCCGCTGCTGTTCACCGCTCTGGGTTTCTACTGCTTCTTCGGCGCCGTGCTGCTGCTGCGCATGCGCCTGGAAGTGCTCAAGCGCGAGTCCCGCGCCAGTTGGGTCAAGGACGAAGTGTTGAACAGCCTCGGTCGCAATGGCAAAGGAGCCGGGCAATGAGTTTCGAGACATTCGTCGACTTCCTCGCCATGGGCAAACACGGGCTGTTCGTCTGGACGGCCTACGGCATCTGCCTGACCGTACTGGCCGTCAACGTCGCGTCACCCTTGCTGGCGCGCCGGCGTTACCTGCAACAAGAGGCGCGTCGTCTGCGCCGGGAGAGCAACTCGTGAATCCGCTGCGAAAGAAGCGCCTGTTGATTATCGTGGCGATCCTCGCCGGGGTCGGCATCGCGGTCAGCCTGGCCTTGAGCGCCCTGCAAGAGAACATCAACCTGTTCTACACCCCGACCCAGATCGCCAGCGGCGAAGCGCCCCACGACACGCGCATCCGCGCCGGCGGCATGGTGCAGAAGGGCTCGCTGCAACGTTCTGCCGATTCGCTGGACGTCAGCTTTGTGGTCACCGACTTCAACAAGTCGGTAAAAATCACCTATCGCGGCATCCTCCCGGACCTGTTCCGCGAAGGGCAGGGCATCGTTGCGTTGGGCAAGCTCAACGCCGAGGGCGTGGTGGTGGCGGACGAAGTGCTGGCCAAGCACGATGAGAAATACATGCCGCCTGAAGTGACCAAGGCGTTGAAAGACAGCGGTCAGCCTGCATCGAATTCACCCGCCGGTGCCGCCTACGCGCCGGCCAAACAGGGGTAAGCCATGATTCCCGAACTCGGCCATCTGGCCATGATCCTGGCCCTGTGCTTTGCCATCGTGCAGGCCGTGGTGCCACTGCTGGGCGCCTGGCGCGGCGATCGCGTGTGGATGGGCCTGGCCCAGCCCGCTGCCTGGGGGCAATTCGCCTTTCTGTTGTTCGCCTTCGGTTGCCTGACGTATTCGTTCATGGTCGACGACTTTTCGGTGGCCTACATCGCTGAAAACTCCAACAGCGCCTTGCCGTGGTATTACAAATTCAGCGCGGTATGGGGCGCCCACGAAGGCTCGCTGCTGCTCTGGGCGCTGATTCTCGGCGGCTGGACCTTTGCCGTGTCGGTGTTCTCGCGGCAGTTGCCGCAAGTGATGCTGGCCCGGGTGCTGGCGGTGATGGGCATGATCAGCGTGGGTTTCCTGCTGTTCCTGATCCTCACCTCCAACCCGTTCAGCCGCATCCTGCCGCAGAGCCCGCAGGACGGCCGCGATCTCAACCCGCTGCTGCAGGACCCGGGGCTGATCATTCACCCGCCGATGCTGTACATGGGCTATGTCGGGTTCTCCGTGGCCTTCGCCTTCGCCATCGCCGCCTTGCTCGGCGGGCGCCTGGACGCCGCCTGGGCCCGTTGGTCGCGCCCCTGGACCATCGTCGCCTGGGGCTTTCTCGGTATCGGCATCACCCTGGGCTCATGGTGGGCCTATTACGAGCTGGGCTGGGGCGGCTGGTGGTTCTGGGACCCGGTGGAAAACGCCTCGTTCATGCCATGGCTGGTGGGCACGGCGCTGATTCACTCGCTGGCGGTCACGGAAAAACGCGGCGTGTTCAAGAGCTGGACCGTGCTGCTGGCCATCGCCGCATTTTCCTTGAGCCTGTTGGGCACTTTCCTGGTGCGCTCCGGGGTGCTGACTTCGGTGCACGCCTTCGCTTCGGACCCGGCGCGCGGCGTGTTCATTCTGGTGTTCCTGTTGCTGGTGGTGGGCGGTTCGCTGACCCTGTTCGCCGTGCGCGCGCCGGTGGTCAAAAGCCATGTCGGTTTTGGCCTGTGGTCGCGGGAAACCCTGCTGTTGGGCAATAACCTGGTGCTGGTGGTGGCGGCCGCGATGATTCTGCTCGGCACCCTCTATCCGCTGGTGCTCGACGCCCTGAGCGGGGCGAAGATGTCGGTCGGTCCGCCGTATTTCAACGCGATGTTCGTGCCGCTGATGGGCGTGCTGATGGCGGTGATGGCCGTCGGCGTGCTGGTGCGCTGGAAAGACACCCCGGTCAAGTGGCTGATGGGCATGCTCGCGCCGGTGCTGGTCGCCAGTGCCGTGCTAGCTGTGATCGCCGGGTTCGCCATGGCTGATTTCCACTGGGCAGTGCTCGCCACCTTCCTGCTGGCGGCCTGGGTGCTGCTGGCTGGGGTGCGCGACGTGCTGGACAAGACTCGCCACAAGGGCCTGATCAAGGGCATGCGTTCGCTGACCCGCAGCTACTGGGGCATGCAGGTGGCGCACATCGGCATCGCCGTGGTGGCGCTGGGCGTGGTGCTGTCGAGCCAGAACAGCTCCGAGCGAGATATGCGCCTGGCACCGGGCGAGTCGGTGGAGCTGGGCGGTTACCAGTTCGTCTTCGAAGGCGCCAAACACGTTCAGGGGCCGAACTTCACGTCTGACAAGAGCACCATTCGCGTGCTCGAAGCGGGCAAGGAAGTGACGGTGCTGCACCCGGAAAAACGCCTGTACACCGTGCAGCGCTCGATGATGACCGAAGCGGGCATCGACGCCGGGTTCACCCGCGATCTGTACGTCGCACTGGGTGAGCCGCTGGACAACGGCGCCTGGGCGGTGCGGGTGCACGTCAAGCCGTTCGTACGCTGGATCTGGTTCGGCGGCCTGATCACGGCGCTCGGTGGCCTGCTGGCGGCGCTGGATCCGCGTTATCGGGTCAAGGTCAGGGCCAAGGTTCGGGATGCATTGGGGTTGTCGGGAGCGGCGGTATGAAGCGTTGGGTGTTGTTGATTCCTCTGGTGCTGTTCCTGGGCGTGGCGGCGTTTCTCTACAAGGGCCTGTACCTGGACCCTTCGGAGTTGCCGTCGGCGCTGATCGACAAGCCGTTTCCTGAGTTTTCCCTGCCGGCGGTGCAGGACGGCAAGCCGCTGACCCGCGCCAACCTCGTCGGCAAGCCGGCGCTGGTCAATGTCTGGGGCACCTGGTGCATCGCCTGCCGCGTCGAGCACCCGGTGCTGACCAAACTGGCACAGCAGGGCGTGGTGATCTACGGCGTCAACTACAAGGATGTGAATGCCGACGCGCTGAAGTGGCTCAAGGATTTTCACGATCCCTACGAGCTCAACATCAATGACGAGGCGGGCAGCCTGGGCCTGAATCTGGGTGTCTATGGCGCGCCGGAAACCTTCCTGATCGACGCCAAGGGCATCATTCGCTACAAGCACGTCGGCGTGATCGACGAGACGGTCTGGCGCGAGAAACTAGCCGGGCTGTATCAGGGGCTGGTCGATGAGGGCAAGCAATGAGCCGTACACCGATCCCTGTGGGAGCCGAGCTTGCTTGCGAAGGCGATGTCATGGCCGATGCAGATGTTGCGGATGTTCCGGCCTCTTCGCGAGCAAGCTCACTCCTACAGGTTGCGCGTTCAGCGGTTGTAGCCATGTTGATGCTGGGCAGCGCGAGTATCGCCCACGCCGCCATCGACGCCTACACCTTCAAGGATGACGCCGAGCGCGCCCGCTACACCGAGCTGACCCGCGAGCTGCGTTGCCCCAAGTGCCAGAATCAGGACATCGCCGATTCCAACGCGCCGATTGCCGCCGACCTGCGCAAGGAGATCTACCGCATGCTCGGCGAAGGCCAGAGCAATCAGCAGATCATCGACTTCATGGTCGACCGCTACGGCGAGTTCGTGCGCTACAAGCCTGAACTCAACGCCCACACCTGGCTGCTCTGGTTCGGCCCCGGCGGGCTGTTGCTGGGCGGCGTGGTGCTGATCGGCGTGATCGTCGCGCGGCGTCGCAAACAGCGCGCCGCTGAACCTGATGTGCTTTCCACCGAGGAGCGGCAGCGCCTCGCCCACCTGCTGGATAACAAACCCGAATGATCGATTTCTGGCTAGCGGCCGGCCTGCTGTTGCTGGTGGCTTTGAGTTTTCTGCTGATTCCCCTTGTGCGCGGTCGACGCGCCCAAAGCGAGGAGGATCGCACCGCCCTTAACGTCGCCCTGTATCAAGAGCGCTTGGCCGAGCTGCAGGCGCAGCAGGCCGATGGTGTACTGACTGCGGCGCAGATGGACAGTGGTCGCGCCGAAGCGGCCCGTGAGTTGCTGGCCGACACCGAAGGCGTTGCGGCACAAAAGATCGGGCGTCTGGGCAAGCCGTTGCCATTGCTGGTGGCGGTCCTGGTGCCGGTGCTGGGCCTGGGGCTTTACCTGCATTTCGGTGCCAGCGACAAGGTCGAACTGACCCGCGAGTTCGCCACGCCACCGGCGTCCCTTGCGCAGATGACCGATCGCCTGGAGCGAGCGGTCAAGGCGCAGCCTGACTCCGCCGAGAGCATTTATTTCCTGGCGCGTACCTATATGGCTCAGGATCGTCCGGCGGATGCTGCGAAGATGTTCGAAGCGGCGGTGGGGCTGGCCGGTCGTCAGCCGGAGCTGTTGGGGCAGTGGGCGCAGTCGCTGTATTTCGCCGGCAACAAGGCCTGGACCCCGCAGATCCAGGGGTTGGCCGACGAGGCGCTGAAAGCTGACCCCAAAGAGCCCACCAGCCTGGGCCTGAAAGGCATTAACGCGTTCGAGAGCCAGCACTTCCAGGACGCCGTGGATTACTGGCGGCGCCTGCTGGCGGTGCTGCCGCCCAACGATCCTTCGCGCAGTGCGCTGGAAGGCGGCATTGCCAAAGCCAGCGATCGGCTGGTGCAAAGCGGTGGCACCTTGAAGGACGCGCCCTTGGTGGCGGCCGCCGGGGCCCATCTGAAGGTTCAGGTGAGCCTGGCCGATGAGCTGAAGGCCAAGGTGCAGCCGGGCGATACGGTGTTCATCTTCGCCCGCGCGGTTTCCGGCCCGCCAGCGCCATTGGCGGTCAAGCGCGTGACCGTGGCGGATCTGCCGGTGCAAGTGGAGCTGACCGACGCCGACGCGATGATGCCGCAACTGAAACTGTCGAACTTTCCGGAAGTCCAACTGGTTGCGCGGGTATCCCGCGCAGGCCAGCCGACGTCCGGCGAGTGGATTGGCCGCAGTCAGCCGTTGCCCAGCAACGTGACCGCCCGCCAGGCCTTGACCATCGACAGCCCTGATCAGTAGCCGCCGACCCACCCAGCAGGTCGTGCGGCCCGACCCAAAAGAGATGCCTTTATGTATCGCGTCGCACGATTTGCCTTGTTGACTGTGGTGGTGGCGCTGAGCGCCGCCTGTGCGGTCCAGCGCCCCGGCCCTACCAGCTCGGAGCCGATTCCGACGATTCCAGGGCCGTCGCCCACCCCGCAGCCGGGCACGCCCCGCACCACGCCGCAGACCCCGCCTTCGATGCCGATTCCGTCGGGCCCGAAAACCAGCGCCAACTTCGCCCCGCCACCGGGCGGCAACAGTCACTGGGACGCGAAGCTGGGCGTGCATGTGCTCGACAACGTGCCCAACACCTTTTACCGCCAGCGCACCTATTACCGCTGGAACAACGGCTGGAGCTGGTCGACCTCGCCAGCCGGGCCTTGGCAGGAGACTGATTCGAGCGGCGTGCCGGCGGGGTTGAGTCGGCAGTTCGGGAATTGATCCCGGGGAGCGACACCGAACCGTAGCAGCACGGCTTGCCGGCGGGGGCGATCTTGAGGGCCACCCGCGAGCAAGCTCGGCTGCTACGGTCCAGATAACGCCACATCCGCGTACTGGGCCTGTGCAACGGCATAAAAAACGGCGACCTGAGGTCGCCGTTTCTGTTTGCGTGAATGGCTTATTTGGCCGGGTAGATCTGGTCGAACACCCCGCCATCGACAAAGTGGGTCTTCTGCACGGTGCGCCAGTCGCCGAAGGTCTTGTCTACCGAGAGGAAATCGACTTTCGGGAAGCGGTCGGTGTACTTGGCCAGCACCGCCGGGTCACGCGGACGCAGGTAGTTCGCGGCAGCAATTTCCTGGCCCTCCGGCGACCACAGGTACTTGAGGTATTCCTCGGCGGCGGCGCGGGTGCCTTTCTTGTCCACGACCTTGTCGACCACGCTCACCGGCGGCTCGGCTTCGGCGGACACGCTCGGGTAGACCACTTCGAACTGGTCGCGGCCGAATTCGCGGGCGATCATTTCCGCCTCGTTCTCGAAGGTCACCAGCACGTCGCCGATCTGGTTGGTCATGAAGGTGGTGGTGGCGCCACGACCGCCGGTGTCCAGTACCGGCACATGGCTGAACAGCTGGCCAACGAACTTCTTCGCCGCCGCTTCATCGCCGCCATTCTTCAGGGTGTAGCCCCACGCCGAGAGGTAGGTGTAGCGGCCGTTGCCCGAGGTTTTCGGGTTGGGCACCACGACTTCGACGCCATCCTTGACCAGATCCGGCCAGTCTTTCAGGTGCTTGGGGTTGCCCTTGCGCACGATGAACACCGTGGCGGAGGTGAACGGAGCGCTGTGGTTGGGCAGGCGCTCGACCCAGTTTTTCGGTACCAGTTCGCCGTTGTCGGCCAGCGCATTGATGTCGGTGGCCATGTTCATGGTGATCACGTCCGCCTGCAGGCCGTCGATCACGGCGCGTGCCTGCTTGCTCGAACCGCCGAAGGACATCTTCAGCGGGATGTCTTCCTTGTGCTCGGCCTGCCAGTGTTTCTGGAAGGCGATGTTGTAGTCCTTGTAGAAGTCGCGCATCACGTCATAGGAGACGTTGAGCAATTCGGGCGCGGCCTGGGCGGCACTGCCGAACGCCATGGCGGCGACCAGCATCGAAGCGGCGAAGATCTTTTTCACTGGGAAATTCCTTGGGGTGTCGGCAATTATTGTTATGACGAAAAAGAGTGGCTAATGGCCGCGACTATAACGAAATCGGTTAGCGCCCCATAGATTAAAAACTTCTGTACTTATACCTGTTTAACCGTGCAGCCGTTGATTGCCAGCGGCCTGGCGAAACAGCCGGCCCCCAGCCTGCACCAGCCAGCAGGCGAGGATGAACGGCGCGGTCAATGTGGCCAGACCCAGGCCGGCAAAACCCGGTTGCAGGAGGATCGCCAACAGGATGGCAATTCCCGGCAGCCAGGGTTTGTTGCGCACCTGGCTGAAGGCCAGAGCCGCCAGCGCAGGGTTGTAACCGGCCAGTCCCAACAGCAGTGGGTTGTTCTCCTGCTGCCACAAGGCGAACGCCACGCCGCTGACGCAGCCCAGCGCGGCCCATATCGCGGCACGCGGGCTTGCGAACAACAGGCCGATGCCGATCAGTACACCCGCCAGCGGGTTATCCAAGAGAAACACTTGGCCCAACCCCTGTGGCAGTGCGTGGAGCAGGTTGGTGTCAGTGATTGCTGCCGCAGGCATCGGCTCGGCGAACACCAGCAGCACCCAACTGAACAGCACGAACGGCGCGGTGTAGGCCTTCAGGCACGAGGCCCGCGGCGTTCGCGCAAGCCAGGCGTGCATCAGCATTGCGCTCAGCCCGCCGCAGGCGATGATCAGCAGCGGCGACAGGGGCGACCAGTCAAAGCGGTAGCTGATCAGCAGCCCGAGCAGTACGCCGTTGTAGCTGTACACGCCGGACTGGCGCTCAGCCTTGGGGTAGCCGCGGCGTTGTGCCGTTAGCAACCCGGCCACGGCGCCAAGCAGGGCGCCGCCCAGGGAAGAGGGCGCACTGATGAGGATTGCCAACAGGCACATCAGGCCACACAAGGGGTTGCGTTGCAGCAGGACCTGACTGAAGCCGTTGAGTAGGGCTTCGGCCCAGTCAGGGCAGTGAGAGGCGGGGGCAGAGCGAAGGGTTTGCATTGGTGTATTCAATAATGTTTTTTATTGTATACATAATGGCTGAAGGTGATGGGTCAGGCAAGTTTCGCCTCGTAGCAGTCCGGCTTGTCGGCGATGGCGATATCACTGGCACTGTCGCCGGCAAGCCGGACTGCTACGGGCTCTACGTCAAACCCGGAACTGGCGCAACAACCCGTTCAACTGCTCACTCAACCCCTTGAGCTGCACACTGGCCGCGCTGGATTGCTCGGCGGCAATCGCCGTGCCTTGGGACAGTTGCGCGGCTTGGGTGACGTTCTGGTTGATGTCCTCGACCACGTGGGACTGCTGCAGCGTGGCGCTGGCGATCGAGGCGTTCAGGCCATTGAGGTTGCGCAGGGCCTGGCTGATCGAGGTCAGGCTCTGGCCGGCCAGATTGGCCTGCTCGATGGTCAGTTGCGAGGAGCGGCTGCTGTCGCCGATCACCTTCACGGCGGCGTCGGAATGACTTTGCAGGCGCTCGATCATCACCTGAATCTCGGCCGTGGATTTCTGCGTGCGTTGCGCCAGCAGCCGCACTTCGTCAGCCACCACCGCAAAACCGCGGCCCTGGTCGCCCGCCCGCGCCGCTTCGATGGCGGCGTTCAAGGCCAGCAGATTGGTCTGTTCGGCAATGGAGCTGATCACCTCCAGCACCCCGCCAATCTGCGTGCTTTCGCTGGACAGGGTGCGGATCACGTCCACCGCCTGGTTAATGGTGCCGGACAGGTGGTCGATCTGCTTGAGGCTCGAATCGATGTTCGCCTGGCCCTGCTGCGCCTGGGATTCGGCATTGCGCATCTCGCTGGCGGCGTGCTCGGCGTTCTTGGCCACATCCTGCACGCCGTAGGTGACTTCGTTGATCGCGGTGGCCACCTGTTCCATCTGCAGCGACTGCTGCTGGCTGCGCTCTTGAGCCTGCAGCGCGTTGTTGCCCAGTTCGCCGGACGCCTGGCCAAGGCTCACCGCCGACACTTGCAGTTGGCCAATGACACCGCGCAGCTTGGCGGTGAAGGCGTTGAAGTGCCCGGCGAGCTGGGTGATTTCGTCCTTGCCGTGGGTTTCCAGGCTGCGTGTCAGGTCGCTTTCGCCGCTGGCAATGTTGGCCATGGCCTCGACCGTGGCGTTCAGGGGGCCGGAGATGCTGCGGCCGATGACGATCAACAGCAGCGCCATCACCACGATGATCGCGGCGCTGATCGACAGCGCCTTGATCACTTGCTGCTGGAATTCGGCCTGCACGTCGTCGACGTACACCCCCGAGCCGATGATCCAGCCCCAGGGCGTGAACAGCGAGATATAGGAAGTCTTCTGCACCGGCTCGCTGGCGCCCGGCTTGGGCCAGCGGTAGTTGACCATCCCGGCGCCCTTGGCCTTGGCCAGGGTGACCATTTCGTTGAAGACCTGGAAGCCGTCCGGGTCCTTCACCCCGGAAAGGTCCTGGCCCACCAGCTTGGGGTTGGCCGGGTGCATGATCATCACCGGGCGCAGGTCGTTGATCCAGAAGTAGTCGGTCTGGTTGTAGCGCAGGCCGCGAATGGCATCCATGGCCTGCTGCTGGGCCTGTTCGCGGGTCAGTTTGCCGCTGCTTTCAAGGCTTTGGTAATACTCCAGCACACCATTGGCGGTCTGCACCACGTGCATGGTTTTCTGCGCCTTGGCGTCATACAGATCGTCGTGGATCTGCTTGAGCATGGCCACGGCCAGGGTGAACAGCATCAGCACGGCGACGATTAGAATCAGCCACAGACGCCGGCTGATCGACAGATTACGCATATTCATGACCGTCACTCCGTTTCATTGTTCTTGTTATCGCGCGGGCCCTTCTTGACCACTCGCAGTCGCCTGCGAGCAGCACGGGCCCGTCTTCAGCATCTCGGCGCAGGATCGGCAAACCTGAGTGCGTGACGGGCGATTTGTACAGTCAGTCGTCGACTAAGGCCAATTCGCCATTAGTCCTAGAATCCACCTTTTCAGAAATCTGACGTCAAATTGCCAGCTTTGTAGGCAAAGGCTTACACGAAGTGGAGATTTCAGCTCTAGGTTGGATCCCAGATTCGCGATAAATTGGATCCATCAACCGCAACGAAGGAACGCTGCGGGATCAGGGACGATCGACCGTTCGCCAGGAATGGCTGCCGACAAGGAGTTGGACGGTCTTGCACAAACCCGCTTCGGCGGGTTTTTTAATGCCCGCAGAAAGGTCGACTCCCTCGCCGCAGCCTCCGCCGCTAATAACCTTATCGAGCAAATTTCATCATCGAATGGAATTTCCAGCGCGCGCGCCGCTCACAGTACCGACAGCAACCCGAGTCCAGGGCAGGGCTGGCTGAACAGGTAATGGGAAGACTTATGGTGGGTGCAGCGCAAATGGCAGCGAACGAGCAGGTAAAACGTCTCATTCTGGTGGTGGAGGATGAGTCGATCATTCGCGATTTCGTCTGCGAGATCCTGGGCGATGAGGGCTTTGCCACCCACGCGCTGGAAAACGCCGACGACGCCGTGAAGTTTCTCGATGATCACGCCGAGCGAGTGTCGCTGCTGCTCACCGATATCCTCATGCCTGGCACCTTGAACGGCGCCGATCTGGCCAACCTTTCAGGCAACAAATGGCCGCAGATTCCGATTCTGATCATGTCCGGCCATGAAACGCCGGAAAGCTCCGGCGTGCAGCACCCGGTGACCTTCATCCGCAAACCCTGGAGCTTCGGGCAATTGCTCGATGGCGTCGACAAGGCGCTGCAGTCAGTGAAGGCGCCTTAGCCCTAACCGATCTGAGTCCGCGCCTAGCGATCCGGCTCACACCCCTTGAGCACCAGGCGCACGATGGTCTGGGCGGCGGCCTCGTAGTCGGCGTCGTCCAGCTTCGCCTTGCCGGTGACCGACGAAATCTGCCAGTCGAAATCGGCGTAGGTCTGGGTCGCGGCCCAGATGCTGAACATCAGGTGATGCGGGTCGAGCGGGGCGATCAGGCCGTCGTCGATCCAGCCCTGGATGCACTCGATGTTGTGCCGGGCCTGGGCGTTGAGCTGTTCGGTCTGCTCATTGGTGAGGTGCGGCGCGCCGTGCATGATCTCGCTGGCGAACACCTTGGAAGCAAACGGCAGGTCGCGAGAGATGCGGATCTTGGAGCGGATGTAGCCGCTCAGCACTTCGCCGGGAACCCCTTGGCGATTGAAGGGGGTCGACGCCTGCATGATCGGCTCGATGATGCTTTCGAGCACCTCGCGGTAGAGGTTTTCCTTGGATTTGAAGTAGTAATAGACGTTGGGCTTGGGCACACCGGCCTTGGCGGCGATGTCGCTGGTCTTGGTGGCGGCGAAGCCCTTGTCGGCGAATTCTTCACTGGCTGCGCGCAGGATCAGTTCTTTGTTGCGCTCGCGGATGCTGCTCATAAAGCGGAATGTCCTTGCCTGCTCGGCGGTGGCGAATGGTAGCACCGGCCTCGCGACAGGCTCAAGATTGCGCCGGGCACCCAGGCGCAGGGGCTGTGCTGGCGGTTGTCGGCGGTGCTATGGTGCGCCTTGCGGTCGGATCAAGCGGGAATCAACTGGCGCCTTTTCAAGGCTGAACGGGATTTGCACGGCGAGGTGTCAGCAGCATGAACAACCCTTTGTTTTCCAGCGTCGTTGCCTATGCCCAGCACTGCGAGCGGCAACTGGTGGAAATCCTCCACCGCAGACCCACCCTGGATCGGCAGCAGGTCATGACCTGGGTCGACGAACAGAGCCACGCCCTCGAAGACTGCGACCCGCTTGAGCTGCTGCGCTCGCTCAACGCCAAGGTGCGGGCGGGCAAGCCGATGCCGTGGGAGAGCCACTGAAGCAGGCTTTTAAATGTGGGAGCCGGCTTGCTGGCGAATGCGGTGTCTCATTCAACGACGATATTGGCTGATCAACTCCATTCGCCAGCAAGCCGGCTCCCACGCCCTTCGGGCAGAGGCAGATCCCGAGCACTCCACCGTGCCAGGCCGAACCCTACCTACTGGTCCGAAACCTGCGCATATGCCTTGGCGGGCTCGCGGTTGTAGAAACTGGCCACGCCCACCAGCACCACCAAAACGCTCAACAACACCATCGACGAACCCACGGTGCCAAAATCCAGGCCGCCTTTCTCGTGGGGCTTGGTCAGCACATCGCCCAGCGTCGCGCCAAACGGCCGGGTCAGCACGAACGCGATCCAGAACAGCGCCACCGACGACAGCCGCGTGGTGTAGTGCAGCACAGCCACCACCGCAATCGCCGAACCGATCAGCAGGGCGCCGCCGGCAAAACCCAGCCCCGAGTCGTCCGCCAGGAAATCCCCCAGCGCCGTGCCCAGGGTGTTGGAAAACAGAATCGCGAACCAATAGAACAGCTCGGCCTTGAGCGTGGTCACGCGGGTCACCGAGAGAGATCTCTCACTCAAGTACCAGACCGAGAAAATCGCCAGCAAGATCGCCACGAGAATCGCCGAACCCGCCGCATACCCCAGGCCCAGCGTACGGTCCATGAAGTCCGACATCGCGGTGCCTGCCGTGCTGGTCGACAGAATCACGATCCAGTACAGCGCCGGGTTATAGCGCTTGGAGGCCAGTTGGGTCAGCAGTGTGGCGACGAACACGCTGATCAGAATCAGTGAACTCATCAAGTAACCGACGTCCAGGGTCATCGACAACAGGTCGCCGGCGGTTTCGCCAAGGGTCGTGGCACAGATCTTCATGATCCAGAAGGCGAGGGTAATCTGCGGAAGTTTATTCATGGGCTATACCGAAACAGGTCAGACACAGGGGTTGTCATAGGCGTCTGGCCTGAGCCGACGGTGGCCCATGGTCGGTGAAGGCGCGTTAAAAACAGGTCCAAGGGACATGAAAATCCCATGAAAGAGGCAGTTGGCGGACATATTCGCTTGCAGTTCTTTCGATCGCGACACGCCTTGAATAGTCAGCAGGTGTAAAATCCGCCGCGGCATATCGATGGACCGAATTGCCGTTACAAAGGTTACGGATTCAAACGAAGGAGATAGACCGATGCATGGATACGGAATGTCCGGAGACTTGCTTCACCTGAGCCTTTATCTGCTGACCATCGTCGCCTGGCTTTATTTATGGCTGGTGTGCGTCTTTGGCAGCGTGCCGTTCAAGAAGCGCCTGGGCACTCACGCACTGTTGATTTGCGCGCTGGGCGTGCCGAGCCTTGCCACCTTTATGGTGGGCGGGGCGTTTTTGTTGTTCGGGCTGGAATATATCTTGTGGAGTCTGATGGTGGTGGGCGTCGGCATGCCACTGGCGGGCGCACAGTGGGTCAATCGCGACCGGCAAAAAGACCAGTCGGTACAACTGCGACGTTGAACTTCATCGGGCGTGGGCTTTGCACGAACAAAGCCCACGCCCGCGTTCGTTAGAAGAATACCTTCACCAAAAAACTCGCCGTATTCTGGTCGGTATCAAAGTTACGGGTGTCATTGATCCCGTACTTGTTGCTCCAGTAGTCATACTCGATACCCACGTACAACTGTTTCTCCGGCAGGTTCATGGCCTTGCCCAGGTCGTACTTGATCTGCGGGTTGAAGTGCAGGTTGGAGTGGTAGTCGCCTTTGGTGTTGGACTGTTTGTTGTCCACCACCCAGTCCATGAAACCGTCGATCAGGATGTCGGATTTGCCCACGGGGATGGTGTAGGACCATACCGGGGTGATCTGCCAGGCGCCGTAACCTGCGCGGTGGCCGTCGTTGTAGCGTTTGTAGAAGTTGAGCTGGAAGTAGTCAAAACCGGGGATGGCCAGGTCGAAGCCCGGGCCGATCAGGTAGGACTCGACATCGCCTTCGCCAAACTCGTAAGTGCCGGCCAGCAGTACGTCCTTGATCGGGCCCAGTTCGAACTTGCGGTCGAAGATCTTGCCCATCGACAGGCGCGGGGAGAATTCGCCGTAGATCGACGAGTTGCCCAGGTTGGCGTCTTGCTTGCCGTTGTAGTTGATGTAGTCGACGAAGAGGAAGTTGTCGCCGTATTTCCAGCCGTCGGCGTGTTCGAAGGTGAACGTCTGTTGGATCGACGGGTTCACCGCGAAGTTGTGGCCGTTCAGATAGGTCAGGCTGTTGCTCTGCCACTGCAGTAGGTCGTCTGCCATGGCAGGCGTTGCCCCGATCAGGCTGGCGGCGGCCATCAGGCTGGAAAGTGTACGGTTCATGCATTTACTCCCTAAGGTTAAAGTCGTTGTCGCTCGGTTGTAACGCTCTGTTGTGGCGCTATTTCTTCTGAATAAGTTGTCCGTTCGGTCAACTTGATGGGTGCAACAAGTCCGCGCCCGCAGCCGAAAAAAGGCCGAAAGAACTCGTCGGCTGTTTTGCAACAGTCGCCTTGATGAACGTTCGGTGCCTTTTCGAGGGTGCAGCGGGTGATCGGTTATCCGTCTTTGCAGTCAGAATCTTGTTGGTGGTCGTTCGACCCTGATTTCGAGCGGCGGCGGAGGATACTGACTCGCGCGGCCGCGCTCAAGTGCTCCGCGACGGAGCACCTGAGTCGACACCGGGTAAACGGGTGTCAGTGCGAGTGCACAGGCCCTGCCATGGCTGCGCGTTCGGCACCGCCGAGCACGTTGAACAGCAGGTTCAGCGCCACGGCGCTCAAGGTCGCCATGGCGATGCCGCTGTGGGTGATGGGGCCCATCCAGTGTGGCAACTGGCTGAAGAATTCCGGGCGTACCACCGGAATCAGGCCCATGCCGATGCTGACCGCGACCAGCAGTTGGTTGCGACGGTCGGAGATGTCGGCTTCCTGGAGGATCTTGATGCCGGTCGCCGCGACCATGCCGAACATGGCGATCGCCGCGCCGCCCAGCACCGCGGGCGGAATCGACGCCACCAGGTACGCCGCCTTGGGCAACAGGCTCAGCAGCACCAGAAAACCACCGGCGACCATGGTCACCGAGCGGCAGCGCACGCCGGTCATCTGCACCAGGCCGATGTTCTGGGCGAAAGAGGAGTGGGTGAAGGTGTTGAGAAAACCGGCCAGGAACGAGGCCGCCGCGTCACACAGCAGGCCGCGGCGGAGCATGCCGGGCGTGACTTCGCGGTCGGTGATCTTGCCCAGCGCCAGAAACATCCCGGTGGACTCGACGAAGATGATCACCACCACCAGGCACATCGACAGGATCGGCGCGAGGCTGAAGGTCGGCATGCCGAAGTGCATGGGCGTGACCACTTTGACCCAGTCGGCCTGCGCCAGACCGCTCAAGTCGACCATGCCGATGAAGCCCGACAGGATGTAACCCAGGCCCATGCCGATCAGCACCGAGATGTTGACCCAGAAGCCGCGCATGAAACGGTTGATCAGCAGAATACTGCACAGCACCAGCGCGGCCACGCCCAGGTACAGCGGGTCGCCGAAGCTCGGCGCCTTGCTGCCGCCGCCCGCCCAGTTCACGGCCACCGGAAACAGCGAAAGGCCGATGGAAGTGATCACGGTGCCGGTCACCAGAGGCGGGAAGAACCGCACGACCTTGGACATGAACGGCGCGATCAGCATGCCGAAAAAACCGGCGGCGATGGTCGCCCCGAAGATCCCCGGCAAACCGACCCCCGGCATGCCCGCCATCGCCACCATGCTGCCTACGGCGGCGAAGCTGGCGCCCATCATCACCGGCATGCGAATCCCCACCGGGCCGATGCCGAAGGACTGCACGACGGTGGCGATACCGGCGACCAAGAGGTCGGCGTTGATCAGGAAGGCGATTTCTTCACGAGACAGGCCAGCGGCCTGGCCGATGATCAGCGGCACCGCGACGGCGCCCCCGTACATCAGCAGGACGTGTTGCAGGCCCACCAGAATCAGTTGCATCAGTGGCAGGGGCTGTCGTGGTGGCGCAGCGGGGATGCGCGCGTGAGTTGACTCGGACATGCAACACCTCGGATTTTGTTCTTGTTTTTGAGTACGCCCGTTGCGGCTGGGCGGTGGAATCTCTACATCAGGAGCGCGTTGGGCTCGGTCCCTGTGGGAGCCGGCTTGCTGGCGAAAGCGGTGTGTCATTCAACTTTGCGGTGTCTGACAGATTGCATTCGCCAGCAAGCCGGCTCCCACAGGGTTGCGTACATCGGGGGCATCAGCGATGCCCACGCATCAGTTGGTCTGCGCCCCCTTGTCGATCCATTGCCCCAGCAGATCACGTTCCTGCTGGGTCATCTGGGTGATGTTGCCCAGTGGCATGATCTGCGCGGTGACGGCCTGGGCCTGGATGCGCGGTGCCAGTTGCTGGATCTGCTGCGGGGTGTCGAACATGATCCCGGCCGGTGCGCTGCTGAACAGCGGGCTGGTCGGCTTGGCCGAATGGCAGACCGCGCAACGTTCCTGAATCACGCTGTGGACCTTGCTGAAATCGACGCCGCCGGCATTGCTGGCTTGAGCAGGCTGCTCGGCAGGGGCGGGGGCTTTCTCGGGTTGCGGCTCGTCGGCGCGGTGGCCGCCGATGGCGGTTGCAGGCAACGGCTGGTATTCGATCTTCGCCGCCACTTCCGGGCCCTTGGTCATTTGCGCGGGACCGGTGACATAGGCCAGGCAAATCATGCCCAGAGCACCGACCGGCAATGCCCAGGCAAAGCGGTTGCTGTCATGACGGGTGTTGAAATAGTGACGCACCACCACCGCACACACCGCGATCCCGGCCAGGATCAGCCAGTTGTACTGGCTGCCGTAGGTGCTCGGGAAGTGGTTGCTGATCATGATGAACAGCACCGGCAGGGTGAAGTAGTTGTTGTGACGCGAACGCAGCAGGCCTTTGGCCGGCAGGGTCGGGTCCGGCGTGCGGTTCTGCTCGATGGCCGCAACCAGCGCGCGCTGGGCCGGCATGATGATGCGGAACACGTTGCCGACCATGATGGTGCCCATGATCGCGCCGGTGTGCAGGTACGCACCACGGCCGCTGAACACCTGGGTGAAGCCATAGCAGGCGCCGATGATCAGCACGAACAGCACCAGGCCCAACAGGCCAGGGCGCTTGCCCAGTGGCGAGTCGCAGAGCAGGTCATAGATGAACCAGCTGGCGATCAGCGCGCCGACACCGATGGCGATGCCTTCGCCGCCGCTCAGGGTGCTGCCGGGGGCGAGCAGGTAAAGGGTAGGGTTGGAGTAGAACACGATGCACAGCAGCACGATGCCCGACATCCAGGTCCAGTAGGCTTCCCATTTGAACCAGTGCAGGTTGTCCGGCATGGTCGGCGGGGCCAGTTTGTATTTCTCCAGGTGGTAGATACCGCCACCGTGGATCGCCCACAGATCACCCGAAAGGCCATCACGGGGGTTGGCGCGGTTGAGGTTGTTCTCCAGCCAGACGAAGTAAAAGGATGCGCCGATCCAGGCGATCCCGACGATCATGTGAATCCAGCGCACGCCCAGATTCAGCCATTCCATCAGATGTGCAGCCACAGTTCTTACCGTTTGCCTGACGTCACTGGCGGACGTTTAGGCCCTTCTTATTAGTGGGGATCGAGAATCATCTTCTGACTCTCTTCGAAGAAATGCTCATCGCAGTTATTGCCACTGCCACTGCGATCAACCACCAGGAAGTCATCCCGCTTTTCGATCGTCAGCACCGGGTGGTGCCAGACGCCGCGATGGTAATTAACACCCTGCCTGCCATTGGTGATGAAGGCGCGGGTCAACTCTGGTTCAGGTACATCGCCAAATGGCGCGACCACGACCAGAAAAGGGTTGCCGAGCAGCGGAATGAAAGCCTGGCTGCCCAGCGGATGGCGCTCCAGCATGCTGACGGTCAGCGGCATGTCCTGCGCGTCGGCGCGGAAAATGCTGATGATCGCCTTGTCCTCGGGCGTGGCCGTTTCAACGTCGGCCAGCCGGTGGAAGCGCATGGTCGAGCCGTTGTTGATCATGAAATGATCGCTGCCATCGGTTTCGATGACATCACCGAAAGGGGCGAAGGCTTCTTTGGTCAACGGCTCGATAATCAGTTTGCGCATGCGGGTTCTTCTTTCTCGAAATTCATTGATGATCGTTGTAACGGTTTTGCACGGTCCCTGTGGGAGCGAGCTTGCTCGCGAAGAGGCCGGTGAATCCGGTGCATTTATGGCGCCTGGCCCAACGTATTCGTGAGCAAGCTCACTCCCACAGTCTCACAACCGTATGGCTTATTTCGCCACTTTGCCCAGCACACGCAAGCGGCTCACGCCACCGTCCGGGAACACGTTCAGGCGGATGTGGGTGATCGGGCCCAGGGCCTTGATCTGCTCGATGAAGCTGTGTTCGGCGTGCATTTCCAGCTTCTGGCTCGGCAGCAGTTCGCGCCAGAACAGGCTCTGGGTTTCGATCTGGCTGTCGGTGCCACCTTTGACGAACGCGCCCTGGATCGAGCAGCTGTCCGGGTAGTTGCCCTTGAAGTGCAGGGTGTCGACGATGATCTGCTCGACTTCACCGGCATGGCCCAGCGCCACGATCACCCAGTCATTGCCCGGGGTGCGGCGACGCGCGGTTTCCCAGCCGTCGCCCATGTTGATGCCGCGGCCCGGGTTGAGGATGTTGCTCATGCGGCCGAAGTGCTCGTCGGAGCAGGCCAGCGCACGGCCACCATTGAGCGCCGCTGCCAGATCCACCTGCTCGTTGTCGCCCACCGCCGACCAGTCGCGATGCGGCACGCCGTACACGCGCAGACGCGCCACGCCGCCGTCCGGGTAGATGTTGAAGCGCAGGTGGCTGTAGGCCTGGGTGTCGCTGATTTCGTGGTAGTGGTGGCTGTCGCCCTTGAGCTCCACGGCCGGCAGCACTTCAGTCCACACGGTGTTTTCGTCCGGCTCGCCCGAGGCCAGGAAGCAGGCTTCCAGCGAGGCCGATGGCGGGTAGTTGCCGGTGAAGTACGAGGTGTCTATGTCCACGCCCTTGATCGAACCGGCCACGCCCAGGCGGATCACGGCGCTGTCATAACCTTCGAAACGCTTGCGGCGCGATTCCCAGCCGTCCATCCACTTGCCGTTGTCGTCGAACACGCCTTCTTTCCACACCGCGGGGGTGGGCTGGAACAGGCGGTTGGCGTCGGCGAACCAGTCGTCGGTGACGGAGATGATCTTGGTGCCCAGGCGGGCATCGGCCAGGTTGACGAATTTCTCGAAGGGTACGGCGTAAGCTTTCATTCTTTTTGTCTGCCTTTGATTGATGGCGTGGGAGAAGGTCGGTTGGGGCTCAGAGTGTCTGCAAGCGGAACATCGCGATCTTGTTGATCTCGGCCAGCGCGCAGGCGAACTCGGTGTCGACCGGGTTGTGAATGCGCGTTTCGAAAGCCGCGAGGATCTGATGCCGGTTGCTGCCCTTGACCGCCATGATGAAGGGGAACTTGAACTTGGCTTTATAGGCGTCGTTCAGCTCGGTGAAGCGTGCAAATTCTTCAGCCGTGCATTGGTGGATACCGGCGCCAGCCTGTTCATTCGTGCTGGCTTCGGTCAGTTGGCCTTGCACGGCGGCTTTGCCGGCAAGATCCGGGTGAGCGTTGATCAGCGCCAGTTGCGCAGCGTGATCGGCGCTCAGCAGGATATCGCTCATACGGGCATGCAGGACGTCGATGTCATCGATGTCGGCGCCTTGGCCGAGGTCATAGGCCTTTTCGGCGACCCACGGCGAATGCTCGTAGATATCGGCGAAGGCTTTGACGAAGTCTTCGCGGTCAAGAGATGAAGGGGTCAGCGTCTTAAAACGGCTCACTTGCGGGCTCCTTCGAATGGATGGGTTTCGTGCCAGTGGCGGGCGATGTCGACGCGGCGGGCGAACCACACCTGCTCATGGCCTTTGACGTATTCGATGAAACGCTGCAGCGAGGCCAGGCGGGCAGGGCGGCCGATCAGGCGGCAATGCAGACCGATGGAGAGCATCTTCGGCGCTTCGGCGCCTTCGGCGTAGAGCACGTCGAAGGCGTCCTTGAGGTAGTCGAAAAAGTCGTCACCCTTGTTGAAACCCTGCACCTGGGTGAAGCGCATGTCGTTGGTGTCCAGGGTGTAGGGGATCACTAGATGCGGCTTGCCGGTGGGGTTGTTCGGCTCCCAGTAGGGCAGGTCGTCGTCGTAAGTGTCGCAGTCATAGAGGAAACCGCCTTCTTCCATCACCAGGCGCCGGGTGTTCGGGCCGGTGCGGCCGGTGTACCAGCCCAGCGGGCGCTCGCCGGTGAGCTCGGTGAGGATGCGGATGGCTTCGAGCATGTGCTCGCGTTCCTGGGCCTCGTCCATGTACTGGTAGTCGATCCAGCGGTAGCCGTGGCTGCAGATCTCGTGGCCGGCCTCGACCATGGCGCGGATCACGTCCGGATGGCGCTGGGCGGCCATGGCCACGGCAAAAATCGTCAGTGGAATGCCCGATTGTTTGAACAGCTTGAGAATGCGCCACACCCCGGCACGGCTGCCGTATTCGTACAGCGACTCCATGCTCATGTTGCGCTGGCCTTGCAGGGGCTGGGCGGCGACCATCTCGGACAGGAAGGCTTCGGATTCCTTGTCGCCGTGCAGGATGTTGCGCTCGCCGCCTTCTTCGTAATTGAGCACGAACGACAGCGCGATACGGGCATTGCCTGGCCAGTGTGGGTGGGGCGGGTTACTGCCGTAACCGATCAGGTCGCGAGGATAGTCGGCGCTCACTGCAATCTTCCTTATCTTGGTGTTGTCTGTGGCAGTGGCCGGATCGAGCCTGGCAGGACCACTGCGGCGATGGAGAGATTGTATACAACTTTATTTGCGATTTGTAACCCTGTTTTTTCGCCTTTCTCCTGCCGTACATCAGCCAATTGCACGTAGCAAGAAACTTGCCTGACTGGTCAGGTTAGCCGGAAAAAGCTCAGTAATATCCGCGATGCCCGTGAAATCGGGCGCTGCGCGACCGGCGGCCCGGTGTGGGGCAAAAAGGCGATTTTAATTGTGTACAATTTTTAAAGAAAATGTCTTAATCGTTCATCGCTCGCCTCTTCATCCGCCCTGAATGAGTGCGCGCCGCCCCTTCCAACCATCCAAAAAGAGGCACTGACACGCCATGGGACGATTGACCACACACGTGCTGGACGCCGCGCACGGCTGCCCGGGCAATGACATTCGGGTTGTGCTGTACCGCGTCGAAGGCGAACGCCTGGAAAAGGTCGCCCAGACCCTGACCAACAGCGACGGCCGTTGCGATGCTCCCTTGTTACAGGGCGAGGATTACGTTTCGGGCGTCTACCAGCTGCACTTCAGCGCCGGCGACTACTACCGCGCCAAGGGCGTGAAACTGGGCGAGCAGCCGTTTCTCGATGAAGTGGTGCTGCGCTTCGGCATTGATGCCGGTCAGGATCACTACCACGTGCCGCTGCTAATTTCGCCGTACAGCTATTCGACCTACCGCGGCAGTTGATCCGCCGTTTTCATCTGCTGCACCACTTCCTCATTGCCCGCCCCACACTGCGGGCTTTTTTTCGTCCGTATCAGGCAGGGAGCGGTTGCCAATCAATATGTATGGACGGCGCAGACCGATAAATGTGGACACTCCGACGTTCCTTATGTGAATCGGAGAACCTCCCCATGACAGTTGCAACCCTGGTCCCGCTCGACCTGATGTCGACGCACGACCATCAGGAACTTCTCGATATATCGGTGCCCCTCCCGCATTGGTTGAATAATGCCGGACAGGATGTGCGTGATGAATATGTCGAACAATTGAGCGCCTATCACCAGTGCGCACATCGCCTGGAGGCGCACTTGAGCGATGCACTGCCCTCATTCGACGAGTACGTCCAGGAGCAATTGGCCAAACGCATCAAGAGCGACTTTTCGACCGATCTTGATCCGGATGTCCTGGTGGTCGATTTGCCACTGCATGTTTGGCGCGCCTATGAACTCAATCCGCAATTCGGCGGGGTCAAAAGCTACTCTCCGCCATGGGCCGCAGGCACGGCGCGCGAGCAACTGAGCCTGTCAGAAATGGCGCGCCGCAACTTTCGGGCCGACGATCAGGAAATGGCCGCTCGCCTGAGTTTTGCCAGTATCAGTCAGGACGGATCGAGCTTGCCCGACGGTTTGAATGGCGCGTGGCTGCAGCGCGTTGTGCCTGAACTGGACGTCGCTCAGGGCTATCGCAAGAAACTCGATGCCACCTTCACCTTGCCCTCGATGAGCTCGGCACAGGGGCAGCGCGAGGCGAGCCTGTTGCTCGACCCCTACGAGCGGCTGATTCAGTTGCAGGGATTCTGTGAGTTCGCCCGCAACCGCCTGAGCAAGCAGGGCTACTGGATGCTGCGACTGGCCGCGCAGGCCCGTTCCAGAAGTGAAACCGACGCGGCCGGTCTTGAGATGAATTGGGTCGAGCTCAAGCCCGGCACGTCGGTCAGCGGCGAGAGCAGCGGACATACGCTGAGCGGGGTGTGCGTGATACGCGACCGTGCCACCGACCGGGTTTTGATGTACCTGTCTGACGCGCCCTCGGACATCGCTTTCATCGAGGGCGATAACCCGGCACAGGTCAGGTCGCGATTGATCCAGTGGATGTACCTCAAGCCTGCGCTGATCGACTACCTCGCCGAACGCACCCTGGATACCGAGAACGTGGCTCGGCATGCCAGCTACATCAACCAGGCGCTGGCGCGAAATTTTTCAGGCTTCATCCGCTTTGTTCCGGCGATTGATCTGCAGCCGGCCGCCCAACAGTTGCAGCGGCGCGCGCGGTTGCTGCATCTGAAGACTCAGGAGAGGGCACAGAGCCAGTTTGACCTTGCGGTCCAGCGCAATCGGGAGCAGAACGAGTCTTTCCTGGCGTATTTTCGAGCATTGCTGAGCTTGTTGCCCGGTATCGGTACGCTGATCAGTCTGCAGGAAGGGTGGGCCAGTGGGCACGAAGCCGCGAAGGCCTTTAGCGAGGGCAAGCTCGATGACGGGCTGCTCGCTGCCGGCGGCGTTGCAGTGAGCGTGCTGGACGTCGTGTTGTCGGCTGTCCCTGGCGTGCTGGGCATGCGTTTGCTCACCCGTATGGCGCGATCGGGCGTAGTCACGCGCGCGGCCTCATCGCCTGCCCGCTCGTATGTGCTCAAGCCGTTCGAGGGCTACGAAGTGCGTGTTTCGCTGGCTGGCGCTGTGCCTCAGAACGGCCGGGACGCGGGCACTTTGCTCAAGGACGGCACGCTGTGGATCGAGCGTGAAAATCAGGTCTATGCGGTGTACCGACGCAGTGGCGAGCAGACCTTGCGCCTGAAGAAGACGTCTGTACGAGGCTACGAGCCGGCTGTGCGTTTTGAAGACGGTCGCTGGGTCTACCACAACGATGTCGGCCTCAAGGGGGGCGTGCGGTCGACCATCGCCGAAACGCTGATCGTCAAGGCGCGCAACGATCCTGCATTCAAGAATCGCCACGCCCGGGAGCTGCTCGATCAGTACCTGTTTCCGGCCGATCAGCAGCGACGCCTTGAACTGGATATTGCCGTTCATTATGAAAAGCACCGGGAATTTCCGGCATGGGCGCAGACCTACCGCAAGGCGCAGCCGGCAACGGATGCCACGCCTGTGCCCGGCAGCAGCGGGGTCAAACGCAAGCCATCAGCATCCGGCGACAGCCAGGCCAAACGTACGCCGGCAACGGCGGCAACGAGCAGCGCCACGACCGTGTCAGGCCCTGATGGCTGGAAGGCTTGGGCACGTACGTTGGACAGCACCCAGGATGTTCGCCAAGTCGAAGTGAGCCCTCCGATCTTCCAGCTCGCTTCAGACGAGGCCAGCCGATTCATCCAGATCGACGGCGCGCGCTACGACATTCTTCCCAGCGGCGCCAGTCAGCACCCCTCGATGGTGCTATTGAAAAACCCGGCCATGCTCGATGACACGTTCTCCGTTTTGAACGAGACCATTCGGCGCAACCGCTTCGAGCAGCCGATCATGGCCGCGTTCGAAAACGGGCAATGGACCGTGCACGGGCCGCTGTTCAAACACAAGATTCAAGTCCTGGTGGAGCAGGCGCGCCCGGGCATGACGCCGGCGACCAACCGCGTGCTGGCGGAAAAACTCTACGACGGCGCCGATTCTGCCCACGGCACGATGACGGCCTGGCGTCTGATCAACATGCGGGCCACGCTCAATGCCTGGCAGAAGGGGAGCGCGGCGCCTTTGGTCGGGTTGAACGATCCGCTGCTGATGCTCGAGGGCGCGCGCCTGGAGCGCATTGACACCTTGGCGCCCTGCGTCAAGATCAGTTATGGCCCGTCCCTGCAATCGTTCAGGCGTCTGGATTTCGTGGTTGAAGACCCGGCGCTGGTGAGTTTGCGCAACGCAGCCATCGCCGACGCCGGCGTCACTCAATTGACCAAGACCAGCATGCGTGAGCTGATGACCCGCTTGCTGACGCGGCAGGGCTACACCATGGTGTCGGCGGATGAGGTGGTGCTGTCCAACCGCTCGATTCTACTGTTCAGGCGCACCGGTCAGGAGCAGCTCTACATATTGAATACGCGGCGTTCAGTGGGTGCGACCGTGGATTTTCAAGTGAGGACAATTGGCAGTGCCGCTCCCCTGTCCAACCGCTGGATCGACGAGTGGCTGGCGGCGCACCCGCAGGAAGCTGCGCTCACATTGATCGTCCAGGCGCGCGATGAGGGGCGCCTGGTGAAGCTGGTGGGCGGGGTCCGGGTCCGCAGCAGTGCGGCGGCGGCGACCCAGGTGTTCGTTCAGCGCCTGGCGGCGGATTTCTGATCCGCTGTTCGCCCGTTGGGTCAGCGGCTGATCAGCGCCGCCAAGCCTGCGCCACCGAACAAGCCAGCACTGATGCGGTTGAACCAGCTCTGGCCACGGCCGGTGCGCAGGTAGCGCGCCGCGCCTTGGGCGCTGAGGCCGTAGAACAGCTTGCAGGCCAGATCCAGCAGGGTCCAGGTGGCGATCATGGTCAGCAACTGGCTGAGGAAGGGTTGATCGGCCTTGAGGAACTGCGGCAGGAAGGCGGCGAAGAACAGGATGTCTTTCGGGTTGCTGCCGCCCAGCACGAAGGCACGCCAGAACAGTGAAGCAAAGCCCGGATGGCTGATCGCCTGCGGCACTTCCCGGGCGGTGGCCGGCTGGCGCGACTGCTTCCAGCTTTGCCACGCCAGATAGAACAGATACAGGCCGCCGGCGACCTTCAGCACGCTGAACAATTGCTCGGAGGCCATCAGCAACGCCCCCAGCCCCAGGGCCGAAGCGCTGAGCAGGCAGATCGACGCGCAGACCCCGCCGAGAAACGCCGGGTACGAGCGCAGCAGACCGTAATTCAGGCTGTTGCCGATCATCAGCAGTGACAGGGGGCCGGGGATCAGAATCACCACCAGCGCAGCGCCGCTGAACAGCAGCCAGGTTTCCAGGGTCATGCAGTTTCTCCTTTTTCCGAAATGACAAAACGCCACCCGGTGGGTGACGTTGTGGGTGGCGCTTCACCCTGTGGGAGCGAATTCATTCGCGAATGGTGTTTCAGGCGACGACTATGTATCGGTCGTGCTGGCCATTCGCGAATAAATTCGCTCCTACAGAGTGTTGCATCCGGCAAACGGGTGGTGGATTTACAGGAACACAAACTTGGCAATGAATATCGCGCACAGCGCCCACAGGCTCACCGAAACCTCCTTGTGCCGCCCGGTGCAGGCCTTGAGCACCACGTAAGTGATAAAGCCCAGGGCAATCCCGTCGGCCACCGAAAAGGTCAGCGGCATCATGATCGCGGTGACGATGGCTGGAATCGCGTCGGTGGCCTCATCCCACTCGATGTGCGCCATGCCGCCCATCATCAGCATCGCCACGTAAATCAGCGCGCCTGCGGTGGCGTAGGCAGGAATCATGCCCGCCAGCGGGGCGAAGAACATCGCCGCCACGAACAGCACGCCCACGGTCACGGCGGTCAGCCCGGTCCGACCACCGGCAGCCACGCCCGAGGCACTTTCCACGTAGCTGGTCACCGGCGGCACGCCGACCATGGCACCGGCCACGCTCGATGCGCTGTCGGCCTTGAGGGCGCGGGACAGGTTCTCGATGCGGCCATCGTCATTCACCAGGCCGGCGCGCTGGGCCACGCCCATCAGCGTCCCCGCGGTATCGAACATGTGCACGAAGAGAAAGGCCAGTACCACGCTGATCATGCTGACGTTGAACACGCCGGCGATGTCCATCGCCATCCAGGTCGGCGCCAGGCTCGGCGGGGTGGAGAAGATACCGTTGTAATGCACCAGGCCCAGCCCCCAGCCGGCCAGGGTCACGGTGATGATGCTGATCAGGATCGCGCCGAACACGCGGTGGTAGCTGAGCACCGCGATCATCAGGAAGCACACGGCGGCGAGCAACGGGCCGGGCTCGCGCAGCGAACCGAGCTTGATCAGGGTGGCGGGGCTGTCGACCACGATGCCGGCGGTTTTCAGGCCGATCAGGCCGAGAAACAGGCCGACCCCGGCGCCCATGGCGAAGCGCAGGCTCACCGGGATGCTGTTCAGCAGCCATTCGCGAATGCGCGACAGGGTCAGGATCATGAAGATCACCCCCGAGATGAACACTGCGCCCAGCGCCGTCTGCCAGCTGTAGCCCATGGTGCCGACCACGGTGTAGGTGAAGAACGCGTTCAGGCCCATGCCCGGTGCCAGGCCCACGGGCCAGTTGGCGTACAGGCCCATCAGTAGGCAGCCCAGCGCGGCGGCGATGCAGGTGGCGACGAAGGCCGCGCCGTGGTCGATGCCGGCGTCGGCCATGATGTTGGGGTTGACGAAGATGATGTAGGCCATGGTGATGAAGGTCGTCAGGCCTGCCAAAAGCTCGGTCTTGACGGTGGTGCCATGCAGGCTCAGCTTGAAGATGCGTTCCAGCAGGCCGCTGCGTGCGGGCGCAAGCTCTGGCTGGGCAGCTTCGCGTCGGGTGGCATCCAGCGACGTGGCGTCGGTTTTGCGAGTGTCCACAGTGAAATCCTCGGGGCGTTTTTGTTGTTTTTTTCAGAGCCGGTAACTGCTCTTTGAAGCGGATCGAGCTGTGCGTGGATTTTCTTGACCGAAAGGTCAGAAATGCACACGAGCGAATTATCCTTTTGTATACAAAAAATGCAAATAATGTTTTTGATTTTGTCGCAAGGATTTTGCCGATTGTGTGCATAAGGCCCGATGGATCAAGGCCCTGTGCAGACTTTGCACACTGTGTACAATGCGCCATTACTTTTACTGTGACTTTGCCGGGATATCTGCTATTGCTTTAGCCAACAGTGGCTTGTCCCCCAGTCACGGCACGGCCCCGCGCCGGATCCAGGTCTTGTGAGTGTCCATGAACGATCAGCTGCAACCCCTCAAGAAACAACCGCGCGCCGCCAAGGCTGGCCGCAGCGGCACCCAGGACGACATCGTCTACGCGCACATTTTCGAGGCGATCCTCGAGCAGCGCCTGGCGCCGGGCACCAAGTTGTCCGAAGAAGCCCTGGGCGAGATCTTCGGCGTCAGCCGCACCATTATTCGTCGCGCCCTGTCGCGTCTGGCCCACGAAGGCGTGGTGTTGCTGCGTCCGAACCGTGGCGCGGTGGTCGCCAGCCCCAGCGTCGAAGAAGCGCGCCAAGTGTTCTTTGCCCGGCGCATGGTGGAGAAGGCCATCACCGAGTTGGCTGTGCAGCACGCCACCCTTGAGCAGCTCAACGACCTGCGCAAGATGGTCAGCGACGAGCGCGACAGTTTTGCCAGAGGGGATCGCGGCGCGGGGATTCGCCTGTCCGGCGAGTTCCACCTGAAACTGGCGGAGGCGGCGAAAAATGCGCCGCTGATCAGCTTCCAGCGCAGCCTGGTGTCGCAGACCTCGCTGATCATCGCCCAGTACGAAAGCGGCAACCGCACGCACTGTTCCTACGATGAACACACCCAGTTGATCGACGCGATCCAGGCCCGCGATGCAGCGCTTGCGGTGAACCTGATGATGCACCACATGGATCACATCGACAGCAAGCTCAACCTGGACGAAGAAAGCGCCTCGGACGACCTGCACGCGGTGTTCTCGCACCTGGTGTTGCCGAAGAAAAAGCCGGGGCGCAGTACGGCGGTGTAAGCGCTGATACAGAAATGGTGGGAGTGAGCTTGCTCACGAAGAAGGCAGCACAGCCGATGAACATGTGTCGGTTGTACCCCCGGTCTTCGTGAGCAAGCTCACTCCCACATGAGACACGTGCAATGCCCCGGACGGCGTACAGGCTTAGCGTTTATGGACCAAAACCCCCGCCGCATACGTCTCGCTCACCGTCCGGTCATCCCCCAGGGTCATCAGCACGAACAGCTTCTCCTCAATGCTGGTGGCCTGCTGCATGCGGTACGACAACAGCGGCGTGGCGTTGAAGTCCAGCACCACGAAGTCTGCTTCGGTGCCGGCATGCAGGTTGCCGATTTTGTCCTCCAGGCGCAGCGCCCGCGCACCGCCCAGCGTCGCCAGGTACAGCGACTTGAACGGGCTCAGTTTGGCGTTCTGCAGCTGCATCACCTTGTACGCCTCGTTCAGCGTCTGCAGGATCGAGAAGCTGGTGCCTGCACCCACGTCGGTGCCCAGTCCTACATTGACCTTGTGCTTTTCCGCCATTGGCAGGTTGAACAGGCCACTGCCGAGGAAGAAGTTGGACGTCGGACAGAAGGCGATGGCTGACCCGGTTTCGGCCAGGCGCGCACATTCCTGATCGCACAGATGCACGCCGTGGGCGAACACCGAACGCTCGCCCAGCAGCTTGAAGTGGTCGTACACGTCCAGGTAGTTCTTGCGCTCCGGGAACAATGCCTTGACCCACTCGACCTCCTTGAGGTTTTCGCTGATGTGGGTCTGCATGTAGAGGTCCGGGTATTCGTTCAACAACTGGCCCGCCAGCTGGAGTTGCTGCGGCGTGCTGGTCGGCGCGAAACGTGGGGTCACGGCGTAGTGCAGGCGGCCCTTGCCGTGCCAGCGTTCGATCAGCGCCTTGCTGTCGACGTAACTGGATTCGGCGGTGTCCACCAGATAATCCGGGGCGTTGCGGTCCATCATCACCTTGCCGGCGATCATGCGCAGGTTGAGCTTTTCAGCGGCGCTGAAGAACGCGTCCACCGACTCCTTGTGCCGACTGCCGAATACCAGCGCGGTGGTGGTGCCGTTGCGCAGCAGCTCCCGGATGAAGATGTCGGAAACTTCCGCTGCGTGGGCTGGATCGGCGAACTGACGTTCGACAGGAAACACGTAGGTGTTGAGCCAGTCGAGCAACTGTTCGCCGTAGGAACCGACCATGCCGGTCTGTGGCAAATGGATGTGGGTGTCGATGAAACCGGCGGTGATCAACGCGTCTTTGTAGGTCTGCACTTCAACGTCGCTGGCGAGCGTGCCGAGCAGGTCTTTGGCGTGGCCGACGGCGGTGATCTTGCCGTCTTCGACCACCATCAGGCCGTCTTCGAAATACTCATAGGACGCCTCGATCACCACCTCGGCCGGGTCGGCGATGCTGTGGACGATGGCGGCGCGGTAGGCTTTTCTTGCGTTGGTCATGTCAGGAATTCTTTGTGCAAAGGTTCATTGAGCCAGGCTACGGCGCGACACCGGCATCAGCTTGGCAACGGGTTCTGAGGTCGAGCCTTCTTGCTCTCCAAAATGCATGTTGTACGTCGCGATCACTTCAGCGGCGACCGACACGGCAATCTCGATCGGCAGCTTGCCCTTGACCTCGGACAGGCCCATGGGGCAGCGCATGCGCTGGACCAGTGCCGGGTCGAACCCGCGATCGCGCAGGCGGTGTTCGAACTTGGCGCGTTTGGTTTTCGAGCCGATCAGGCCGAACCAGGTGAAGTCGCCGCGCTTGAGGATGGCAGCGGTCAGTTCCAGGTCCAGCTGATGGTTGTGGGTCATGACGATGCAGTAACTGCCTGCGGGCAGATTATCCACTTCATCGACCACCTCATCGTTGACGATCTTCGTCACGCCTTCGGGCATGTGCTCGGGAAACTCGGCTTCCCGCGAGTCGATCCAGCGCACCCGGCAGGGCAGGCTGGCGAGCAGCGGCACCAGCGCGCGGCCCACGTGGCCTGCGCCGAATACCGCGATCTGCGCCTGAGGCTGGCCCATGGGTTCGAACAGCAACACGTTAACCCCGCCGCAGCACTGGCCCAGGCTGGCGCCGAGGCTGAAGCGCTCCAGGCGGGTCTGCTGGCTGCCGCTGGCGAGCATTTCCCGGGCGATGTCCATGGCGCGGTATTCCAGATGGCCGCCGCCGATGGTGTCGTAGATCCGCCCGGCGCTGACCACCATCTTCGAACCGGCATTGCGCGGGGTCGAGCCGCGCTCTTCGATGATGGTCACCAGCACGCAGGCTTCACCCAGGGTTTGCAACTCGGCGAGGGCGCTGATCCAGTTGTTCATGTGTTTCTCCTGATCACCTTGGTGGCAGATCAAAAATCCTGTTGTCCGTTCGGGCCCTTTCGTGAGCAAGCTCACTTCCACAGGTGACCGGACTGCATGTCAAATACGTGATGCCTGATCACAGTGCTCTGCGTGGGAGCAAGCTCACTCCCACAGTTGAGCGCAGCGGTCAGAGGGAACAGGTTTCAATCTGAAAACCCGATCCCTGTGGGAGTGAGCTTGCTCACGAAGGCGTCATTTCAAACGACGCCAATCAAACGGGAGAAACGGTCAACTCATGCGCGACGCCGACCGCTTCACTGCAACTGGCCTGCTTCAATTTGCGCATCTGCTCACACCCCCACAACACCCGCTCAGGCGTGGCCGGTGCGTCGATCTTCGGCTGATGCCTGTAATCACCCAGGCTTGCCACCGCATCCTTGATCGCGCACCACGCAGCGATGCCGAGCATGAACGGCGGCTCGCCCACGGCCTTGGAATGGAACACGGTGTCTTCGGGGTTCTTGCGGTTTTCCACCAGCTTGACGCGCAAGTCCGGCGGCATGTCCGCCACGGCCGGGATCTTGTAACCCGCCGGGCCGTTGGTCATCAGCTTGCCCTTGGCGTTCCACACCAGCTCCTCGGTGGTCAGCCAGCCCATGCCCTGAATGTAGCCGCCCTCGACCTGGCCGATGTCGATGGCCGGGTTCAGCGAGGCGCCGACGTCGTGCAGGATGTCGGTACGCAGCATCTTGTACTCGCCGGTCAGGGTGTCGACGATCACCTCGGTGCAGGCTGCGCCGAAGGCGAAGTAGTAGAACGGTCGACCCCGCGCCTGGCTGCGGTCGTAGTAGATCTTCGGCGTCTTGTAGTAGCCGGTGCTCGACAGAGACACCTGGCCCATCCACGCCTGCTGCGCCAGGGTCTCGAAGCTGATGACCTGCTCGCCGACGCGCACGTGGCCATTGCGAAATTCCACTTGGGATTCTTCGCATTTGTAGTGCTTCGCGGCGAACTCCACCAAGCGCTGCTTGATGGTTTCGGCGGCGTTCTGCGCGGCCTTGCCGTTCAAATCGGCGCCGCTGGAAGCTGCGGTGGGCGAGGTGTTCGGCACCTTGTCGGTGTTGGTCGCGGTGATCTGCACGCGGCTGAAGTCCACCTGGAACACCTCGGCCACCACCTGCGCCACTTTGGTGTTCAGGCCCTGGCCCATCTCGGTGCCGCCGTGGTTCAGGTGAATGCTGCCGTCGGTGTAGATGTGGATCAGCGCGCCTGCCTGGTTGAGGAAGCTGGCGGTGAACGAGATGCCGAATTTCACCGGAGTCAGCGCCAGGCCTTTTTTCAGGATCGGGCTGTTGGCGTTGTAGGCCATGATCGCCTTGCGCCGCTCGGCGTACTGGCTGCTTTCTTCGAGCTCGGCGGTCATCTCTTCGAGCATGTTGTGCTCGACTTCTTGATAGTAGTGGGTGACGTTACGCTCGGTTTTGCCGTAGTAGTTGGCCTTGCGCACCGCCAGCGGGTCCTTGCCCAGATGGCGGGCGATGGCATCCATCACTTCTTCGATGGCGACCATCCCTTGCGGGCCGCCAAAGCCGCGATAGGCGGTGTTCGATGCGGTATTGGTCTTGCAGCGATGGCCGTTGATGGTGGCATCGCCCAGGTAGTAGGAGTTGTCGGCGTGGAACATGGCGCGGTCGACGATCGAAGCCGAGAGGTCCGGCGAGCAGCCGCAGTTGCCCGCCAGCTCCAGCTGGATGCCCTGCAGGCGGCCGTCGTTGTCGAAGCCCACGTCGTACTCAACGTAAAACGGGTGGCGTTTGCCGGTCATGATCATGTCTTCCATGCGCGGCAGGCGCATCTTGGTCGGCTGCCCGGTCAGGCGCGCCACCACCGCACACAGGCAAGCGGGGCTCGCGGCCTGGGTTTCCTTGCCGCCGAAACCGCCGCCCATGCGGCGCATGTCCACCACCACCTTGTTCATCGACACGTCGAGCACTTCGGCGACCAGCTTCTGCACTTCGGTGGGGTTTTGGGTGGAGCAGTAGACGATCATGCCGCCGTCTTCGGTGGGCATTACCGAAGAAATCTGGGTTTCCAGGTAGAAGTGTTCCTGGCCGCCGATGTGCAGCGTGCCCTGAATCCGGTTGGGGGCGGTGGCCAGCGCCGTCACCGAATCACCGCGCTTGTGGGTGTGGCTCTCCAGCACGAAGTGCTTCTTGCGATAGGCCTCGACCACGTCGAGCACCGGTTCCAGGTCTTCATATTCGATGATCGCCGCCATGGCTGCCTTGCGTGCGGTTTCATGATCGCGGGCGGCCACGGCAATCACCGGCTGGCCGACGAACTCGACCTTGTCGATGGCCAGCAACGGATCCCCTGGCAACAGCGGGCCGATGTCCTTGAGGCCCGGGATGTCTTCATGGGTGATGGCGATGCGCACGCCTTCGAAGTCGTAGCAGGGCGTGACATCGACACTGACAACCCGCGCATGGGCCCGGTCCGACAGGCGCGCGTATACATGCAACTGGTTGGGGAATTCCAGGCGGTCGTCGATATAGACCGCTTCGCCGGAAACATGCTTTTCGGCGCTGTCGTGCTTGACGCTGCGGCCAACGCCCGAGGTGAGGTCCTGCTGAAACAGGGCGACCAGTTCTTCCTGGGTTTTCTGCGGGGCATGATTAGACATAAGCGGTCACCCGAGTCTCGACGTGTGGCGTTTGCAGCTCGATGAAGTATTTACGCAAAAGGTTCTGCGCGCTCAGCAGACGGTATTCCTTGGTGGCGCGAAAATCCGAGAGCGGGGTGAAATCCTGTTCCAGCGCAGCACACGCACGCTCCACGGTGGCCTGGGTCCAGGGCTGACCGATCAGGGCCTTTTCACAGTGGGCCGCACGTTTCGGTATCGCCGCCATGCCGCCGAAGGCTGCGCGGGCATCGACGATGGCGCCGTTTTCCACCTGCAGGCGGAACGCGGCGCAGACCGCCGAAATGTCATCGTCCAGGCGCTTGGACACCTTGTAGGCGCGGAACGCCTGCTTGGCATTGGCCTTGGGCACGATGATCTTCTCGATGAACTCGCTTTCCTGGCGCGCGGTGACGCGGTAATCGATGAAGTAATCTTCCAGCGCCAGCGTGCGAGTCTTCTCGCCCTTGCGCAGGACGATCTTCGCGCCCAACGCAATCAGCAGGGGCGGCGAGTCACCGATGGGCGAGGCGTTGCCGATGTTGCCGCCCAGCGTGCCCTGATTGCGGATCTGCAGTGACGCAAAACGGTGCAGCAGCTCGCCGAAATCCGGGTATTGGTGGGCCAGCGCTTCGTAGCAGTCGGTCAGCGCAGTGGCGGCGCCGATTTCGATGCGGTCGTCGAAATGCTCGATCTTCTTCATGTCGGCCACGTTGCCGACGTAAATCATCACCGGCAGCGGGCGGTGGAACTGGGTGACTTCCAGCGCCAGGTCAGTGCCGCCTGCCAGCAGCCGCGCTTGCGGGTAGGAGTCGTAAAGATCGGCCAGATCGGCCACCGTCAGCGGCACCAGGCAGCGCTTGTCGCCACTGTTCAGTTCGGCGGTTTCAGCCGGCTTGATGGCTTTCAGGCGGGCGATGGTCTGCGCCTGGCGGGCGTCGAACTGGTCCGGCTGGGCCTTGCTGCAGCACTGCTCGGCAGCGGCGAGAATCGGCCGGTAGCCGGTGCAGCGGCACAGGTTGCCGGCCAGTGCTTCGTGGGCCTGGGCGTGTTTGATCTTCGAGGAGTCGGCGTCATCGCTGTTCTTCTGCAAGGCGAACAGGGACATCACGAAACCCGGCGTACAGAAGCCGCATTGCGAGCCGTGGCAGTCGACCATGGCCTGCTGCACGCTGTGCAACTGGCCCTGATGCTTGAGGTCTTCGACGCTGATCAGCTGCTTGCCGTGCAACGAGGCCACGAAGGTCAGGCAGGAGTTGAGGCTGCGATAGCTCAGGCGCTCCTGGCCGTTCGCATCGGTATTCAGTTCACCCACCACCACGGTGCAGGCGCCGCAGTCGCCGCTGGCGCAACCTTCCTTTGTGCCGGGTTTATGCAGGTGCTCACGCAGGTAGTTGAGCACCGTCATGTTGGGGTCCAGGGCATGCTCGGTCTTGAGCTCCTGGTTGAGTAAGAACTGGATCACGGGTCGCGCCTCGTCTTCTTGTAATGGTGAGCAGGTCGTAACAGAAAATGTGTAATAGAACCTGTCGATGAATCTATCAGTTCTGACTATGGGGTCAATTAAAATCTGACCTTTAGGTCAAGAAATTCAATTTTCAGGGGACTTGCCGATTAACGGCAATAGCGCGTTGCAATAAAACCGTGGGACGACGCTCAAAGAATTGCTTATTTCATGCCAGTTTCCATGCATATGGCCCTGCGCCATGGGTATCGGGTGCGATACACTGCGCCGCTTGTGTGCAGCCATTGGTTTTAAAGGAAAGAAATGACGTTCAAGGCACCGGACAGCCTCGCTGAGCAGATCGCTCACCACCTCGCCGAGCGGATCATTCGCGGCGAGCTCAAGCCAGGGGAGCGGATTCAGGAGCAGAAGGTCACGCAAGCGCTGAATGTCAGCCGCGGCTCCGTGCGCGAAGCCTTGCTGATCCTTGAGCGGCGCCATCTGATCGTGATTCTGCCGCGCCGTGGTGCCCAGGTGTCGGTGCTCACCCCGCACAACATCGAAAGCCTGTGCGCGCTGATGAGCGAGATGTACATCCTGCTCGGCCTGGCCGTGGCCAAACGCTGGGCCGAAGAGCTGGACCTGGCGCCGTTCCAGCAGATCCAGCAGCGGCTGATCGCCAGTTGCGAGCGCGGCGACGTGAAGTCCTTCGTCGAAGACAGCTTCAACGTGATGCGCGCGGCATACCCGTTCGCCAACAACCCGTACCTGGAAGAAACCGTCGAAAACCTGCAGCCGTCCATGAGCCGCTTCTACTATCTGGCGCTGGACCAGCGCCAGGCCGAGATGAGCGAGTACCTGACGCTGTTCGGCCAGTTGCTCGAAGCTGTGGTCGCCCGCGACCTGCCGCGCATCCGCGAAGTGCTGACCGCCTACGCCGAGCGCAGCTGCCAGTCGATCCTGTCTGCCCTGGCGGCCAGCTGATCCATGCGCCTTAAATGCATCAGGCTGGCCGGGTTCAAGTCGTTCGTCGACCCGACGACGGTGAACTTCCCCAGCAACATGGCGGCCGTGGTCGGCCCCAATGGATGCGGCAAATCCAACATCATCGACGCGGTGCGCTGGGTCATGGGCGAAAGCTCGGCCAAGAACCTGCGCGGCGAGTCGATGACCGACGTCATCTTCAACGGCTCCACCAGCCGCAAGCCGGTGAGCCAGGCCAGCATCGAGCTGGTGTTCGACAACTCCGACAGCACACTGGTGGGCGAATACGCCGCTTACGCGGAAATTTCCATCCGCCGCAAGGTCACCCGCGACAGCCAGAACACCTATTACCTGAACGGCACCAAATGCCGGCGTCGCGACATCACCGACATCTTCCTCGGCACCGGCCTGGGCCCGCGCAGCTACTCGATCATCGAACAGGGCATGATCTCCAAGCTGATCGAGGCCAAGCCTGAGGACTTGCGCAATTTCATCGAAGAAGCCGCCGGCATCTCCAAGTACAAGGAACGCCGCCGCGAGACCGAGAACCGCATTCGTCGCACCCACGAAAACCTCGCGCGCCTGACCGACCTGCGTGAAGAACTCGAACGCCAACTGGAGCGCTTGCACCGTCAGGCCCAGGCCGCCGAGAAGTACCAGGAATACAAGGCCGAAGAGCGCCAGCTCAAGGCGCAGTTGTCGGCCTTGCGCTGGCAGGCGCTGAACGAGCAGGTGGCCCAGCGCGAGTCGGTGATCGGCAGCCAGGAAGTCAGCTTCGAGGCGCTGGTGGCCGATCAGCGCAGCGCCGATGCGGCCATCGAACGCCTGCGTGACGGCCACCACGATCTGTCCGAGCGCTTCAATCAGGTGCAGGGTCGCTTCTATTCAGTGGGCGGCGACATCGCCCGCAACGAGCAGAGCATTCAGCACGGCCAGCAGCGGCTGCGCCAGTTGCAGGACGACCTGCGCGAAGCCGAGCGCGCGCGCCAGGAAACCGAATCCCATCTGGGCCACGACCGCACCTTGCTCGCGACCCTGGGCGAAGAGCTGGACATGCTCGAGCCCGAGCAGGAAATGACCCTGGCCGCCGCCGAAGAATCCGCCGCTGCGCTGGAAGAAGCAGAAGCGGCCATGCACGGCTGGCAGGAAAAGTGGGACGCCTTCAACCTGAGTTCCGCCGAGCCACGGCGTCAGGCCGAAGTGCAGCAGTCGCGGATCCAGCAGCTGGAAACCAGCCTTGAGCGCCTAGCCGAGCGCCAGCGCCGTCTGGGCGAAGAGCGCCAACTGCTTGCCGCCGACCCGGAAGACGCGGCGATTCTTGACCTCAGCGAAGACCTCGCCGCTCGGGAAATGGCTTTCGAAGAACTGCTCGCCGAAGAAGAACAGTTGATCGAGCGCCTGGAGCACTTGCGCCAGCAACTGCAGCAGGCCACCCAGGCCCAGCAGCAAGCCCAGGGCGATCTGCAACGCCTGAACGGGCGCATTGCCTCCCTGGAAGCCTTGCAACAGGCGGCGCTGGATCCGGGCACCGGTACCGCCGAATGGCTGCGCGATCATCAGCTCAATGAGCGCCCGCGTCTGGCCGAAGGCTTGCGTGTCGAAGCCGGCTGGGAGCTGGCGGTGGAAACCGTGCTCGGCGCTGACTTGCACGCGGTGCTGGTCGACGATTTCGCAGGGCTGGATCTGGCCGGTTTCAGCCAGGGCGATCTGCGCCTTGCGACGCCATCTTCAGACACGACCCGCGCGCCCGGCAGCCTGCTGGACAAGGTGGAAAGCTCGGTGGATCTGAGCAACTGGCTGGGGCAAGTCCTGCCGGTGGAAAGCCTTGATGATGCGTTGGCCCGGCGCAAGCAATTGGCCAGCGGGCAGAGCCTGATCAGCCGCGACGGCTTCTGGGTCGGTCGGGATTTTCTGCGGGTGCGCCGTGCCAGCGAAGCCGAAAGCGGTGTGCTGGCCCGAGGGCAGGAATTGCAGCGTCTGGAAGCCGAGCGCGATGAGCGCGAAGCAACCCTGGCGACCCTCGAAGAACAACTGCTGAGCCAGCGCGAACAGCAACGCCTGCAGGAAGATAACCGCGAGCAGCTGCGTCGGCGCCTGCAGGACGAAACCCGCCAGCAGAGTGAATTGAAAGCGCAATTGTCGGCGGCCAAGGCCAAGGTCGAACAGTTGACCCTGCGCCGCACCCGGCTCGACGAAGAGCTGGCGGAAGTCGGCGAACAGCGCGTGCTGGAGCAGGAAAACCTCGGCGAATCGCGTCTGCAACTGCAGGACGCCCTCGACAGCATGGCGCTGGACACCGAGCAGCGCGAGTTGCTGCTGGCCCAGCGTGACAGCCTGCGCGAGCGGCTCGACCGCGTGCGCCAGGAAGCGCGCCAGCACAAGGACCACGGCAACCATCTGGCCGTGCGTTTGAGCTCGCTGCGTGCGCAGCACGATTCCACCCGCCAGGCGCTGGAGCGTCTGGAAATGCAGTCCGAGCGCCTGACCGAAAAGCGCGAGCAACTGAGCCTGGGGCTGGAGGAGGGCGCCGCGCCGCTGGAAGAGCTGCGCCTGAAACTCGAAGAATTGCTGGAAAAGCGCATGGTCGTCGACGACGAAATGCGCACCGCCAAGAACGCCCTGGAAGACGCCGACCGCGATCTGCGTGACGCCGAGAAACGCCGCACCCAGGCCGAGCAGCAATCGCAATTGCTGCGTGGGCAACTGGAGCAGCAGCGCCTGGAATGGCAATCGCTGACCGTCAGACGCAAGACGCTGCAGGAGCAATTGCACGAAGACGGCTACGATTTGAATGGTGTGCTGGCAACCCTGACGCCCGAAGCCAACGAGCAGGGCGCCGAGGAAGAACTGGGGCGGATCGACGCACGTATCCAGCGCCTGGGCGCGATCAACCTCGCAGCCATCGACGAATACCAGCAGCAGTCCGAGCGCAAACGCTATCTGGACGCTCAGGACGCCGATCTGGTCGAGGCACTGGAGACCCTGGAAAACGTCATTCGCAAGATCGACAAGGAAACGCGCAATCGCTTCAAAGAGACCTTTGATCAGATAAACAGCGGAATTCAGGCACTTTTTCCAAAAGTTTTCGGTGGCGGCAGCGCTTATCTGGAACTGACGGGCGAAGATTTACTCGATACAGGGGTGACGATCATGGCGCGTCCTCCCGGCAAGAAGAACAGCACGATCCATTTGCTGTCCGGCGGCGAGAAAGCCCTGACCGCATTGGCACTGGTATTTGCCATTTTTAAACTCAATCCGGCACCGTTCTGCATGCTCGACGAAGTCGACGCACCACTGGACGACGCCAACGTGGGCCGCTATGCCCGACTGGTCAAGGAGATGTCGCAGACCGTGCAGTTCATCTACATCACGCACAACAAGATCGCCATGGAAATGGCCGACCAGTTGATGGGTGTCACCATGCATGAGCCGGGGTGTTCGCGCCTCGTGGCGGTGGACGTAGAGGAGGCGATGGCGCTGGTGGATGCGTGACGGACTGCGATGCGGTCGAACGAATAGACAGGGAAAAGTGGCGTTCTGATAGCGCGGCACAGGAATTACCGTCGCAGCCATACAGATGCTCGCGACATGCCAGATGTAACTGACGGTGTAAAGTTACCTTTGGTCGTGCTAGCTTAATGTCCACTTTTTCATTTTGGCGTGGGTAAAAGGCCATTCAGAACATAGAGTTGGCTCCACGTTTTAAAGGGGTTTACGCCCTTAATTTTCAGAATTTTCAATAGAGGCACGGGATTACATGGAAATCGGTCTGCGAGAGTGGCTGATCGTCATCGGCATTATTGTCATTGCCGGTATTCTTTTCGACGGCTGGCGCCGGATGCGCGGCGGCAAGGGCAAGTTGAAATTCCGACTGGACCGCAGCTTCTCCAACCTGCCGGACGACGAAGAAGGCTCGTCCGCCGAGGTGCTGGGCCCTGCACGTGTCCTGGAAACCCAGAAAGAACCGCAACTCGACGAGCACGACCTGCCGAGCATGAGCGCCGCCCGCGAGCGCCCGGAACGCGCCGAGCGTCCGGAGCGTGAGAGCAAGCGCGGCAAGCGCAAGGACGAGCCACAGCAAGGCGACCTGAACCTGGATCTGGATGGCCCGAGCCTGTTCAGCGCCCGCGAGGACGACTTCCCGGACGACAAGCCGGCCCAGCGCATCACCGACGACAAGGACCAGGCGCCGGTCGAAGAAGTGCTGGTCATCAGCGTGATTTCCCGTGACGAAAGCGGCTTCAAGGGGCCTGCTTTGTTGCAAAACATTTTGGAAAGCGGCCTGCGTTTCGGCGAGATGGACATTTTCCACCGTCACGAAAGCATGGCCGGCAATGGCGAAGTGCTGTTTTCCATGGCCAACGCGGTCAAGCCGGGCGTGTTTGATCTGGACGACATCGACCATTTCAGCACCCGCGCCGTGAGCTTCTTCCTCGGTTTGCCGGGCCCGCGTCACCCGAAACAGGCGTTCGACGTGATGGTGGCGGCAGCCCGCAAGCTGGCCCACGAACTGAACGGCGAATTGAAAGACGATCAGCGCAGCGTCATGACCGCGCAGACCATCGAGCATTACCGCCAGCGCATCGTCGAGTTCGAACGCCGCGCCCTGACACAGCGCCGTTGATAGCACTGTTTGGCACCGCTAGACGTATTCCTGTGGGAGTGAGCTTGCTCACGAATGCGGTCGATCCGGCACCGCATTATCCGACCCATTCGCGAGCAAGCTCGCTCCCACGGGGTCATGTGGCAGATCCAACCTTTTGAATTGAGCAGCCCAGGCTGCTCTTTTGCTTTTTAGAGAACACTTCTATGACCGCCGCCCAAACCCGAATCCTGGAACTGCGCGCAGAGCTGGACCTGCACAACTACCGCTATCACGTGCTCGACGAGCCGAGCATTCCGGATGTCGAGTACGACCGCCTGTTCCATGAACTCAAGGCGCTGGAAGCCGAGCACCCGGATCTGGTCACCGCCGATTCGCCGACCCAGCGCGTGGGCAGCGCAGCGTTGTCGGCGTTCACCCAAGTGCGGCACGAAATCCCCATGCTCAGCCTGGGCAACGCCTTCGAAGAAACCGACATGCGCGAATTCGACCGCCGTGTCACCGAGGGCCTGGACTTGCCGGTGGGCGATCTGTTCGGCGCAGGCGCCAAGGTCCAGTACAGCTGCGAACCCAAGCTCGACGGCCTGGCCGTAAGCCTGCTGTACCAGAACGGCGCGCTGGTGCGTGGCGCGACCCGTGGTGATGGCACCACCGGCGAAGACATCAGCGTCAACGTGCGCACCGTGCGCAACATCCCGCTCAAACTGCACGGCGAAGGCTGGCCCGAAACGCTGGAAGTGCGCGGCGAAGTGTTCATGTCCAAGGCCGGTTTCGAGCGCCTCAACGAGAGCCAACTGGAAACCGGCGGCAAGACTTTCGCCAACCCGCGCAACGCCGCCGCTGGCAGCCTGCGCCAACTGGACTCGAAGATCACCGCCAATCGCCCGCTGGAGTTCTGCTGCTACGGCATCGGCCAGGTGTCCCACGACATCGCCGACACCCACATCGGCAACCTCGAACAGCTCAAGGCCTGGGGCATGCCGATCAGCCGCGAGCTGAAGGTGGCCGACGGCATCGAAGACTGCCTCAAGTATTACCACGACATCGGCGAGCGTCGTCTGTCGCTGCCCTATGAAATCGACGGCGTGGTGTTCAAGGTCAACAGCATCGCTTCCCAGCGCGAACTGGGTTTCCGCGCCCGCGAGCCACGCTGGGCCATCGCCCACAAATTCCCGGCCATGGAAGAACTCACCGAATTGCTGGACGTGGAATTCCAGGTCGGTCGTACGGGCGCGGTGACGCCGGTTGCGCGCTTGAAACCGGTCAAAGTGGCGGGCGTCACCGTGGCCAACGCCACCCTGCACAACATGGACGAAGTGGCGCGTCTGGGGCTGATGATCGGCGACACCGTGATCATCCGCCGCGCGGGCGACGTGATCCCTCAAGTGGTTCAGGTGGTGCTGGAACGCCGCCCGGAAAACGCGCGCAAGGTCGAAATCCCGCAGACCTGCCCGGTGTGTGGCTCGCAGGTGGAGCGCACGCAACTGATCAAGCGCAGCAAGGGCAAGGAAACCGTCAGCGAGGGCGCGGTGTACCGCTGCGTCGGGCGGCTGGCCTGTGGTGCGCAGCTCAAGCAGGCGATCATCCATTACGTGTCGCGCCGCGCCATGGACATCGAAGGCCTGGGCGACAAGACCATCGAGCAACTGGTGGACGAAAAACTCATCGGCTCGCCGGCCGATCTGTACAAGCTGCAGTACGAGCAGATCATCGACCTGGAAGGCTTCGCCGACATTTCCAGCAAGAAGCTGCTCAAGGCCATCGAAGACAGCAAGCGGCCAACGCTGGCCCGCTTCATCTATGCGCTGGGCATTCCCGATGTAGGCGAGGAGACCGCCAAGGTCCTGGCCCGCTCGCTGGGTTCACTGAGCAAGGTCAAGGTCGCGCTGCCGCAGGTGCTGACTTACCTGCCGGACATCGGCCTGGAAGTCGCCCACGAGATTCACAGCTTCTTCGAGGACGAGCACAACAAGGACGTCATCGGCGCGCTGCTGGGTGAGTGCCAGATGCAACTGCAGGACGAAGGCGAGCTGGGCGCCGAGTTCGCCGCCAGCGTGACCCTGGGCGGCATGCTCGACAAGCTGAATATCCCGTCGGTAGGACCGGGCGGCGCGCAGAAACTGGCGGACAAATTTGCCACGCTGGAAGGCGTGATCAAGGCCGACTGGCTGGACATGCGCCAGACCTTGCCGGAAAAGCAGGCGCAGTCTGTCAGAAGCTTCTTCGACAATCCGGAAAACGCAGAACTGGCCCTGAAGATCGAGCAACAGCTCAAGGATTTCGGCATGCACTGGCAGAGCGAGAAAAAGGTCGTCGAAGGCCTGCCACTCACCGGCCAGACCTGGGTGCTGACCGGCTCCCTGGAACTGATGAGCCGCGACGTCGCCAAGGAAAAACTCGAAAGCCTCGGCGCCAAGGTGTCAGGCTCGGTGTCGGCCAAGACCCACACCGTGGTCGCAGGGCCGGGGGCGGGATCGAAGCTGACCAAGGCCAATGAACTGGGGTTGAAAGTTCTCGACGAAGACGCATTCGTGGCGTTCCTCAAACAGCACAATATCTCTGTCGATTGACGCCACCCCCCGTAGCAGCACGGCTTGCCGGCGGGGCGATATATCTGTGACGAAAATGTCGCCTGACACACCGCGCCGCCGACAAGCCGTACTGCTACGGAAAAATCCACGGAACCCCGGCAACCGCCCATGATCTAGTCTTTGCGGCCACATCGGGAGATCGCCATGTTCCAGTTCTTCGAGCAACTCAGCACACGGATCGCGGCGCCTTTTGCCACTCCATCCAATCGCACCGGTAAAGTCTGGCAATGCCGTTGCGGCCAGTCGGTATTCTTGCGTAACAGTCAGTGCCTGGCCTGCTCGTCGGCGCTGGGTTATCTGCCGGAACAGGGCAAGGTCGCCTCCATCGAGCCTGGCCCGGACGCCAACACCTGGCGCCAGAGTGACGAGCCGCAGGCGGGCCTTTATCGCCGCTGCGCCAACCTCGACACGCCCGCCGCCTGCAACTGGATCTTTCCCGCGCACAACGCAGGCGACTTCTGCATCGCCTGCAGCCTCAACAAGACCATCCCCGATCTGTCCGTGGCGGAAAACCCTGAACGCTGGCGCAAGATCGAGACCGCCAAGCGGCGACTGGTGGCGCAACTGATCAACCTCGGGCTGCCGGTCATCTCCAAGAATGTCGACGAAGAACGCGGCCTGGCCTTCGAGTTTCTCGGCGTCGACCTGGAAGGCAACCTGCCGACCACCGGCCACGCCAACGGCCTGATCACCCTCAACGTGGAGGAAGCTGACGACGCCATTCGTGAGAAGGTTCGCGTGCAGATGCACGAACCCTATCGCACATTGCTCGGGCATTTCCGTCATGAGGTCGGGCATTACTACTGGGATCGTCTGATTGCCGACACCTACTGGCAGGACGGTTTCCGCAACCTGTTCGGCGACGAGCGTGCCAGCTACGCCGAGGCCTTGGAGCAGCACTACCAGCACGGCGCCCCGGCGGACTGGCAACAGCGCCACGTCAGCGCCTACGCTACCATGCACCCTTGGGAAGACTGGGCTGAAACCTGGGCCCATTACCTGCACATGACTGATGCCGTCGACACCGCCCTGAGCCTGGGCATGAGCGCGCGGGACATGGACCTGGACTACCAGCCGTTCGCCCTGCACACCCTCTACGATCCGCAACATCCCGGCGGGCCGGCGTTCCTGGCCTTTATCAACGCCTGGATCGAACTGGCGGGCATGCTCAACGAACTGTCTCGCGCCATGGGGCAGCCGGATTTCTACCCCTTCGTGCTGTCATCCGAAGTGATCACCAAGCTGCATTTCATCCATCTGGTCATTCAGGATGCCGGCGGTAAGGCGGATGAAGTGGTGCAGATTCAGTGACCCACTCAAACGAGTGATGTCATTGGTTTCATTGCAACTTTCCTGCGCAGGGCCAGTCGTCGCCGCCGGTCTGCGATTGCCTGCACGCAGGCCAATCTAGTGCTAACTTGGGGTTTCAATATCGTTTTGATACTACTGGCACAAAGCAGTTGCACAGGGATTCGCATATGGCCAATAGCGCACCAATTCCTTTGAATGAGGCTTCGCGTCTCTCTCGCATTTCCCACATGGGGCTTCTCGATTCCGCCGCGGACGATGTGCTGGATCACATCGTTGACATGGTCGCTCACTATTTCGAGGCGCCGGTTGCGCTGGTGTCGATCATCAGCGAACACCGCCAGTGGTTTCGCGCGGGCACCGGGCTCGACGAGCGGGAAACGCCTCGGGAAATTTCCTTCTGCGCTTACTCCATTCTCTCTCACGACGTCTTCCAGGTGCCTGACGCACTGCAGGACAAACGCTTCCGGGACAACCCCATGGTGGCGGGGGAGCCGCACATCCGTTTCTACGCCGGCGTGCCGCTGGTGACCGCCGATGGGCTGGCCCTCGGCACCCTGTGCATCATCGACAGCAAGCCGCGCCCGCCGCTGGAAGGGCGCGACGTGACCATGCTGCAGATGTACGGCCAACTGGTCATGAAGCGCCTGAACAACCTGCGCAACAGCAACTACGTCGATCAGCCCACCGGCCTGTTCAATCGCCTGCGCCTGGAAGAAGACATCATGGCGCTGGCCGATCGCGACAACCATGCGCTGGTGGCGCTGGACATGGTCGATCCGCTGTTTCTGGACAGCATCGTCCGCGCGCTGGGCTACAGCTTCTCCCAGGAACTGGTCAAGTGCATGATCGACAGCTGCCGCTCGCAACTGCCGCCCGACACCTCGCTGTACAAGGTCAGCCCGACCCGCATCGCGCTGTTGACCCATCATGAAAGTCCCGAACAAGCCGAGCAGCTGTTTCGCAAGTTACTCAAGCATTTCCAGCGCCCGCTGGTGTGTCGAAATATTCCGATCCAGATGGATGTCGGTATCGGCGTGTTGCCGCTGGGGCTGGGCAAGCACGACGAGCGCGACTGGATTCGTCTGGTGGTCAGCGCCGCCGACGAAGCGCGCGGCAAGGCCACCGGCTGGCGCTGGTACGAGCCGCATCTGGATTTCGCCCAGCAGCGGGCGTTTCTGCTGCTGGCCTCGCTGGCCGACGCTGTTCGTAGCCCCGACCAGCTGTCGCTGGTGTTCCAGCCCCGACTGGAAGTGAGCACCGGCCGCGTCGTCACCGTCGAAGCCCTGCTGCGCTGGCAGCACCCGGTACTGGGGCCGATCAGCCCGGCCGAGTTCATTCCGCTGGCAGAGAAGACCGCGCTGATCCGCACCCTCAGCCTGTGGGTGCTGCGCCACGCCGTGCAGCAGGCGCGAACCTGGCAACAGCAGGGCTATGCGTTCAAGGTGGCGATGAACGTCTCGGCCATTGACCTGGCCAACTCGCAATTCAGCGATGCGCTGTTCGAACAACTGGCCATCAGCGGTCTGGACCCGGGCCGCTTCGAACTCGAATTCACCGAAAGCGCGCTGTGCGACAACCCGGAAGTCACCCGCGAACAGCTCGAACGCCTGCGCGCCTTGAGCATCGACATCGCCATCGACGACTTCGGCACCGGCTACAGCAACTGGACCTACCTGCGCCAACTGCCGGCCACCACCGTCAAACTCGACAAATCCCTGGTGGAAAACCTCGACGCCAACGAAAAGGACCGGCGCCTGGTCGAAGCCATCGTCGACCTGGCCCGGCGCCTGGGCTACCGCGTGGTCGCCGAAGGCGCGGAAACCGAAGACGTCTACGAAATCCTCTGCCAGCTCGGCTGCCACGAAGTGCAAGGCTACCTCGTCGCCCGGCCCATGACCGTAAGCGCCCTGGAACACTGGATGAACGGCGAACGCACCGCCAAGGTTCGTGAGCTGCGCGCCCTGGGGCACTGAGGAGAGAGGGGTATACAACACGACGCGCTCAAGTGCTTGAGCGCGTTCGGATTTTTTATCTCACACCAGAGGTTGTAACTTCCCGCCAGACCGGTACAATGGCCCCCGCTCGCCGGGCAAGCCGGCAGCACGCGTTATGGTGACCCCATCGGTCCCCCCGCAACGATTACCCGTGAACCTGGTCAGAGCCGGAAGGCAGCAGCCACAGCGGGAACATTGTGTGCCGGGGTGTGGCTGGTGGGGTCGCCTCCATTTCAGGGTCTTGAAATCTCAAGGCTTTTTAAGCCGAAATACCTAAGCCGGATGTCTGCCCATCGATAACGATGCGGCCGAGCGTGCGATCAGACCGTTCGTAAACGCGCCGCCCATCTTTGGCTAGATGAGGTTTATGGGCTTGCAAGCAATCAGCGATGCGAGGAGCTCTCAAGATTTTGATACCCGAGTCGATCTATGTCGGCTAAGTATCAATTCTCAGCTACGAAGGATCGTCACATGTTCTATCCCCGTGAAGCCGCGCGCGACCATCTCTATAACCGTGTCATGATGCTCACCATCGCTTGTATCGTCGCGCTGTTCATCGCCCTAATGGCCAAAAAAGATGGCATTCGTTATGCGGCACTGCTGGTAGACGCCTCCGAAACAACGGGCATGGTGACGTTGGTGGAGCTGCCTCCACGAAACTCGCAGACGGGCATTGTCCATTATCGGTATAGCGACGACTCGGCAAGGTCGCACGAAGGGGAATACTTCGATCCACACTACAGCACTGGCATTCAATACGATGTCGGCAGTCCCATTCAACTGCGGTATTGCCGTTGGCTACCATCGATCCACAGCACTGTGGATCAGTTGCCTGGCTTGGTTCCGGGGTTCTACATCATGACGGGGGCTTTGATTGTGGTTCTGTTGTTTCTGGGAATCTCCTTGCTGACTATTTGCCAGATCAGCCGGATGAAAGCGGAAGACGCGTACTACTAGCCTATGGGCGTTGGGTTCGAGCGCTTTGCGATGAGCCATCGATGGATTTTCGAAAATCCACAGGCTTGGGATAGAGGTATACCTTGCCGTTCGTTATCTCTTTCAGTTTCGCACTGAAGTCCTTCTCCATTTCAGCGGTAAACATTGATCAGCCCGCCCCAAGAGTGCGCTCATATCTCTTGCCTCCGTTCATCCATCGATTCAGACCATACGAAGAAACCGCGGCATCATGCGCAAAACAACGCGCGCCCATCAGCCAATGATGAGCGCGCTGCGAATTATTGCTCACGCTTACGTGGTTACCAACGACCACCCCCACGATGGTCATACCCCCGATCATGCCCATGACGCCACCCCCCATCGTGATACCCATGCGGCCGCGGCGGCTCGAACCGGCGATACACGACCGGCGGCGGTGGCGGCGCGTAGACCACCGGTTGGTAACGCGGCACGTAGCGCGGTGGTGGCGGTGCGTAGTAGCGCGCCGGGCGGTAGTGGTCGTGGTGGCTGTTGCTGGCCAGTGTGGCCACGACTGCACCGACGGCGGCGCCTGCGATGACGGGGACGATGACGTTGCGGTCGCTCGCGTTGGCTGCACCGGCAGCGACGAGGGTACCCGTCAGGATCAGGGCTTGGGTCATCTTCGAAATCATGGTGTCTCCTTTGGCGAAAGGTTTGGAATCGCCATGGACGTATGAAACACCGGATTCGTGTAAAGGCAGGTCTAGGGTGGGTAAAGCCTGAGTAAAGCGTGTTTGGATACAAAAAAGCCCCGCCAGTGACTGAAGATCAATGCTGGCGGGGCTTTGAGGGCTGTAAGCGAATGTAAGCAAGCGGGTACGGGCGACTTCGTTCGCGAACGGCCAGTGCAGCCGATGCAGCTCTATTGCCTGAAAAATCTTTCGCGAATGAATTCGCTCCTACAGGTTCGACATCGTCAAGAGAGGTGGCGTTGTTTGCCGCGCTCCAGCCACTGTAAAACATCGGCAGGATCGCCGATGGGAAACAGGTGCAGGCGCAAAGGCCCCAGATCGGACTGGTTCATGCGCTGGACCAGCGTGTCGAGAAAGCGATCTGGCCCGTCCGGGCTCATTAACGAGGTCAGGCGCCAGCCGTATTTCTGCAGCAACTGCGTCGATGTGCTGACGCGGCACTGCCTGGCGAAATTCAGGATGCCGGCCATGGTGGCAGGTGCCGGGATTCCGATGCGGATTGGCACTGCGATCCCGGCGGCTCTGACCCGTTCGATCCAGCTCACCACGGCATCGACGTCGAACGACAACTGCGTAGTGATTTCGACCTTGAAGCCGCGATCAGCCAGTGCCTTTGTCTTGTCTTTCAGGTAGCGCCAGAGAATGTCGTCGGTGATGCGTGGGTGGCCTTCGGGGTAGCCGGCGATGCCCACACTTTCCAGCCCGAGATTTTCCAGATGCCCGCCTTCGATTACCTGCAACGCGTCGCTGAATGGCCCGACCGGGGAGGCTGGATCGCCACCCACCAGAAATATGTCCCGGACCTTTCCGAGCTCAACAGCACTGCTCAAGTAGCTGCGCAAAACCTCAGGCGATACCAGACGACGGGCTGAAATGATTGGCCTTGGCCGCAAACCCAATCGATTGAGCAAGACTACCGCCGACACTCGCTCGTCGAATGACTCGCTACCAATGAAGGCGATGTTGACCGATGTTCCGGCAGGAGCCTGGCCGACCAGCGCGTTGTACCTGGCGACGTCCCGGGCGGTGGTTTCCAGTGAGCATTGGTCGAACAGATCAAATGGCAGCGTCATGGTGAGAGGGTCTATGGGCAGGGGAATGATTGACTGATCGAGCCTAAGCCACTGTCCCCTGCAGTAACAGCAGCAGACCCGGCTTTGGCCTGCAGATCAGATCACAGGCCCGGCCCCTCAGAAGCTGGCATACTTCACCCCTTGGCTTTATGAGGTATCACAACGTGGACGAAAGGGACGATCTGACGCGAGCCCGGGTGCGCGAGTGGCAGTTGCGGCGCATCGAGATCAAGGACCAGATGCAGGCGCATCCCGAGAAAACCCTGGAGCTGTCCAGGCTGCTCGACGCGATGGACGATGAGCATGCGCAGATCCTGGCCGAAGCTGCGGGCAGTAAAACTGTGAGCACCGATGTATCGCTTGTGTCGGTCGCGAAAAATGTGCCGGCCAAGCCTGATGCAGTAGCGGCGGCCACTGCGGTCGAACTGCAGATGAATGTCGCTGCTGACAATCTTGAATCTTTACGCAGGTTGCTGGACGTGGCGGTTTACGAAGTGCAGGCGCGGATTGATCGTCAGGGTGCTGGTGAGTCGCACGGGCATTATTCTGGCAATTCGTCGGGGACGCTGGGCCATTATCGATTTGAGCTGGCCGTGAATGTCGAGGCTAACAAATGACTGACTGGACTGACAAAACTGAGTTGGCTCGACACTTAATGCCGTTGCTAGAGCGTTATGAGGTCAAGTGGCGAGGGCATGGGGTGATTTATGTCGACTATCAGAATGACAATATCACCACCGCAGAAACGATCGTGGCGAACCTAAGCCAGATACTCCATGTACCTGGCAGTCAGATATGGGACAGGTTGGTCGAGGTGGGATTACTCCGCGATATGCGCGGCAGAAAACCGATGAGTGATGTGATTGCTCGGATACTTGAGGCGCCTCGCCGCTCCCAGAACGATGATGACATCTGTCTAGATGACGAGCTTTGACAAGCATGACGCCGGGAAAACCCTTCCCTTGGCGATGAGGTGATATGCAACCGGAACATTTTGATTTGGCCGTTCCCCTGTTCCTGCCGGTCACGGCGCAAACCTGCGCCCGGCTGCTGGAGGCCGACGGCGCGCAGGCGCTGGCGGATTTGAGCGATCCGGAGCTGGCGGCCGTGCTGGTGGTGCAGAACCTGGCGCAGGCCAGCGAGCAGGATTTGACGGCGGCAGCGGCGGAGAAATTGCTGGCGCGGCTGCTGGCGTGGGCGGTGGAGGGGCGGCATTCGGCTGAGGTCGGGCTGGCGTCCGAAGCCCGACGTCTGTTTGATCAGCGCAAGTTGTACTTCGGCCTCAACGCGGCCAAGGACCTCAACTTGCGCTTTCTGCTGCCTGAGGAAGTGTCGGCGCAGGAATACCTGCTGGGCGATGGCAAATGGGATGTCGAGTTCAAGGTCCGCCATCAGCGCCAGCATCATCCGTTTCGTGAGCAGATGGTCACTCCGCGCCATCGCGAGCGCTGGCTGAGTGCGGCGCAGGACAAACTCGTGCGCACCTTTCGCGCCAATCTCGACGAAGACCTGCATGTGCAGGGCTATGCGGGCATCGGCAAAAGCCACCTGTTGAGTGTGCTGGTGGAATGCCTGCGGGCTGACCGTACGCTGCTGTTGGCGCGCACCCCGGAAAAACTGCAGACCCTGCGTCGGCGCCTCAAGGGATCCCATGACCAGCAACAACGGATGGGCGCGACCTTCGAAGGTTTTGCCAAGGCCTTGCTGCGTGGGCCCAGAGCGCCGCAGCACGAGGGGCGGGCCGCAAGGCAGCCGACCCGGGAAGCGGTCGCCCAGGCGCTGAACATTTTCGGTTTCCAGAGCCGGGGCGCCCAGGCGACGCTGGAGCTTTGCCTCAGCGTGCTGGAGGCGTACTGCCATTCCCGCGATCACAGCATTTCGCCCCGGCATCTGCCGCATCTCAAGGCGCCGTTGTCGCCCACTGAAACCCAGGTGCTGCTCGAGTATTCCAGCCGGCTGTGGCGCTACCTCGAGGCCAATCCCGGGTGGGGCACGCAGACCGGGTTCAACGGGTTATGGATGCTCAAGAGCGCGGCGCTGGCCGGCTGCGAAATCCCGGCGCGCTACAGCCACGTGCTGATTGATGAAAGCCAGGACATCGCGCCATGCCTGCTGCAGATCATCGAACGCGGCAAGCAGGTGCTGGTGACCCTGGGTGATGAGTATCAGCACCCCAGCGAAGACCCGGTGCGGCGCAAGCGTCAGGTGCGTCAGGTCGACATCAGCTACTCGGTGCGCTCGGGGCCGAACATCGAGCGGTTGCTCAATCCGTTGATCTATCGGCACCAGAAGAAGATCAAGATCCCGTTCGAAGGTTCTCGGGACGCCGATGTCAGCATTGAGGAATACCCGCAGGGCTTCGTACCGCCGCAAGGCTGTGTGATTCTGACCGCATCGCTGTGGGACATGATGAAGTGGGCCATCGAACTGGCCGAGGCCAACTGCCCGTTCAGTGTTCAAGAAACAGGCCTGGAGGCGTTCATGAACGCGGCGGTTGCCTTGTTCCGGCCGGACCTGTACAGCCACGAACACATCGAAGGCTTGCACGGGTATTTCAGTGATCTGACTGACTGGCAGCAGGTGCGCGATACCAACCGTTTCGACGAAGCCTTCCTTTGGGTTCAGGCACGCCTCGAGCGCGGCTTCAATCGCGCAGACGTGACCCGGCTGAACCGCCTGGCCAGCGTGCCCGGCGAGCGCTGCCTGTTGATGCTGGCGCAGGACGCCGGCGGCATGGAGTTCGATCAGGTGCTGCTGACCACCGAACTGCTGACCAACGTCCGCTTCAAGGACGCCTACACCTTCGACGAGCGCCTGTGCGAGGTCTACATCGCCATCTCTCGGGCGCGGCGCCAGTTGTTCGTGCCCTATGACGTGGTCGGGTGGGTCGAGTACCACGATTACCAGGGGTATCGCGAATCCCACGGCTTCTGAGCAAGGTGATGGGCAGGTGTGTCACCGGCCCGCTTCTGCCCGCAGGGCGTAGCAGCCCGGCTTGCCAGCGGGCTGGCGCGAAGCGGCAGTAAAATCAGGCGAATTGGCCGTGCCAGACACACCGCGTGCACAGGAGTTACTGCCGCTGCGCGCCAGCCCGCCGGCAAGCCGTGCTGCTACGGTTCACGTGGGGCTTATGATGTGCGACCGGGCTCACCCTCAGGCGCCGGGCGGCGCAGCACCTTCAAGCAAACTGCTAACCGCCTGATCCAGCGCCAGGCCATCGCGAATCATTCCGGCGAACTGCAACAGCAGCTCCTTGCCGGTGTCGTTGATCAGCGCGCCGCACAGCAATTGCCGCACGTCCGCCGCCGAGACCATATGATCGGCGTAGGCGGGCGGCTCGCTGGGGGCGAGGTCGAGCAGGCGTTCCAGCACCTCGATGCCCGGCGTGTCTTCGTCCACCTTGAGCCATTCGTTGAACACCATGCCCAGCGTGCCTGCCGCTTGCTGGTCGGGGCGGTCCCATTTGCGCAGGAGCGTGCCTTCCTTTTCGGTCTTCTCCAGCGTGCGGCGGATCTTGCCGGGAATGGTCGCCGTGGCCCGCGCGGCGCTGTAGTAGACCAGCCGGGCCAGGCTGGCGGCGTCCTTGACGTTTTTCCAGATCACGAACCAGACCTGCGAGACGCTGTGCACTTTCAGCGCTTCACGCAGGGTGCTGCGGATTTCCTTGAGTTGCGTCTCGTCCAGGTCATGGTCGAAGGCCCGGCATTTGTCGATCAGGTAGCGCATGCAGTCGGCGCAGGCAAAATCCAGCCAGAGTTCGAACAGCGCGCTGCTGTCGGAGAAACTTCGATCGATCATCCGCTCCCACGCCTCGTCGCTGTTGCCCGATTGCACGTCGGGCGCCAGACGGTAGGCCTTGTAGGTTTCGATGACGTACAGCTGGCCGTCGCGCAGGTAATAGGTGCCCGGTGTGGCGCTCAGTGGGTCCTCGTGCAGAACGCCGGCCGCTTCCAGACGCTCGATGAACGGGCGCACGTCCCAGGGCGTCAGCGCGATGCAGTCGCTGACGGTGAACGCTTCGCGCAGCAAGCGTGGCGACAGCGCGCCGTTCAGCGCCACCAGCAGCAGTGCATGATCATCGGGCAACTGCTCGTAGTCGATCGGGTCGTGGGGCAATTGCTCGGCATAGGCCGCCAGCTGTGTCTGCAGTGCTGCCGCAGCGGCTTGCTGTTCGGCCAGCCGGCGCGCGCTGCGCAGTTGCGCGCACTCGGGGCAGGGCATGTGTGAGGGTTGCGGATGTTTCTTCACCGCCGAGCGGCTGCTGACCTCAAGGCAGCTGTCGCAGTCAGGGCAGGTGAGGTATTCGTCGTAGGCGCGACACCATCCTCGCACGGCACCGGCCAGCGCGCCGCTCTGGGTGATGCTGCGAAACGGCACGAGGTCGACGACTTTCTCCAGAAACTCGCCGCTGGCGCCCATGGCCCAGTAACGCACCGCCAGCTGTTGCTCCTCGGGGTCGTCGCTCAACATCTCAAGTCTTACGGTCATGGCTGGGTTCCCTCCGCTATTCACGGTTATCAAAGGCAGAGGCAGGGCGGCTTCACGCCAGAACACCTGCGCTGCGGGGCCCATGATGGCGGGGAGAATCCGTGGTAGATGTAGGTAAATGCGGTTCAAGAACGTAGGGCGATTCCGTGAATCTGTACCGACACAGCATTTGCCTGACAGGCCATGCAGGTGGCGTCGACTTCGCCATTTTCCGCGATCCACGCCTGGACCGAGCTACGCCGATCACGCCAATAATGCGTGGTAAATCAAAGAAATCTGCCCGGTTTTGGGGGCAATACGATAGTCTTCGCACCATTGTCGATACCGACACTGGATTGGAAGGCTATGAATGGCGCCTGATGACTATCTCGTAATGACCAGCAAAGAGTGGGCGGGGCTGCGTGCCAACACGCCGCTGACTCTGTCCGAAGAAGACCTGGTGGCGTTACGGGGCGTGAACGAAGATATTTCCCTGGAAGATGTCGTCAACGTCTATCTTCCGCTGTCGCGCCTGATCAACCTGCATGTCAACGCGGCGCGCAACCTGGCCAGCATCAAGGACACCTTTCTGGGGCGTCTGGCCAAGAAACAGACCTACGTGGTGGCGGTGGCCGGCAGCGTGGCGGTGGGCAAAAGCACCTTCGCCCGGGTGTTGCAGGCGCTGATGGCGCGCTGGCCGGACCATCCGCGCGTGGACTTGGTGACCACCGACGGTTTCCTGCACCCCAATGCGCGGCTCGACGCCGAAGGCATCATGCACCGCAAGGGCTTTCCGGAAAGCTACGATCGCAAGCGCATGGTCAAGTTTCTCTCCGAGCTCAAGGCCGGTACGCCCGAGATCAGCGCGCCGGTGTATTCGCACATCAGCTACGATATCGTCCCGGACAAGTTCCTCACCGTCAGCCAGCCGGACATCCTGATCTTCGAAGGCCTGAACGTGTTGCAGACCGAAGGCAACGATGGTCAGAAACCGGGCACTATCGTGTCGGACTTCTTCGATTTCTCCATCTACCTGGACGCCGACGAAGGCGACATCGAGCGCTGGTACGTCGAGCGCTTCCTGATGCTGCAACGCACGGCGTTCCGCGCCCGCGGCGCCTATTTCCGCGAGCTGGCGGACCTGCCGCCGGAAAAATCCCCGGACGCCGCGCGCAAGATCTGGCGCGACATCAACCGCCCGAACCTCTTGGAAAACATTCTGCCGACCCGCGAGCGGGCGAGCCTGGTGGTCCGCAAGGCGGCGGACCATTCGGTGAAGGAGTTGTGGCTGCGGTGATGACCAGGACGATCAGCGGATTGCTCGCGTTGCTGGCCTTCGGCTGTGGCATACCCGCCATGGCCGACGGCAACAAGTTGTTGCTCGAATGCCAGGACGGCATCGCCAGCATGAGCGGCGCGGCGGCGAAGAATCCGGTTGGCGTCGGCCACTGCGTCGGTGTGCTGCAGGCGACCATCGACACCCTGGACATCGTCCACGAAGCCGGGGGCGCGCCGAAGCTGGTGTGCGTGCCCGAAGGCGGCATTCCGATGATTCAGTCGATGCGGATCGTGGTGCAATCCCTTGAAGAACATCCCGAAGCCTTGCACCTGAACGAATCGGTGCTCGTGGTCTCTGCCTTGAAGAATGCCTTCCCCTGTCGGTAAGCCGACGCCTCGATCCCTGTCATCCATTTCCTGAACAACCGCTCGTCGCGAGAATTTTCTCGCGCTGGCTGTTTCTGGATATGCGGCTATCCTTACCGGTCAGTACAGTTCATTTTTTCGAGGTGACTCATGCCGGCCAATCACGATGCCAGCCTGACCCATCAACGCCTGATCGAGGCGGCGTCGGCGCTGTTCTTTCGCGACGGCATCAATGCCACCGGGATTGCGGCGGTGGCCGAGTTTGCCGGGGTGTCGAAGATGACGCTTTACGCCCACTTTGCCTCGAAGGACGAACTGGTAGTGGCGTATCTGGATCAGCGCAACGAGCGCTGGAATGCCGCGGTCCTGCAGTCGCTGGCCGCTGCCGATTCGCCTGCCGACAAGCTGCTGTCGCTGTTCGACCTGCACCGCCAGTGGCTGGCCGAAGGGGGGTTGCGCGGTTGCCCCTACGTGAATTCGGCCGCCGAGTTTCCCGACCGCCAGCACCCGGTGCGCCAGGCGGTGGACCGGCACAAGCAAGGTGTGAAACAGCACTTGCTGGATTTGGCGGAGTCGGCGGGGCTGGCCAGCCCGCGCACGCTGGTGCGGCGTTTGTTCCTGCTGCTGGAAGGGGCGTTTCTGACAGGCGCCCTGGAAAACGATGACAGCGTCTTTCTGGTGGCCAAGGACCTGGCCGCCGAGCTGATCGACGCAGCGCAGCCTGCACGGCCCTGAGTGTTTTCTGACAGGGCGCACTGGATTTCCTGACCTCAAGAAAGGAGTCTCGCCATGCGAAATGCACTGATCGTGTTACTGCTCACGGGGCTGGTGGCCGCCACTTTTGGCTTTGGCATCTACCTGTTTGCGCAGCTGGTGCCGGACATGCGCGCCAGCCTGGGTTTCGATATTTCCTATGTCGGCACCATCACTGCCAGTGCCCAGCTGGGCTATCTGGCCAGTGCGCTGTTCGCCGCCTGGCTCACCCCGCGCGTGGGCGGCGGTTGAGTAGTGTTCGGTTCGGGCGCGGTGTGCGCTACAGCGCTGTTGTTGATTCCCCTGACTGACAACATTGTGCTGATCGGCGCGTTGCTGACGGTGTTGGCAGGCACTGCCGCCACGGTGTTCGTGCCGATGGTGGACGTGATCGCGCGTACCGTCGCCTTCAAGTATCGCGGCATGGCGATGGGGCTGGTGTCCAGCGGCACCAGTTATGGCGTGTTCATCAACAGCCTGCTGGTGCCGATGTTCGCTCCTGTCGGTGAGTGGCGCACGGTGTGGGGGCTGGTGGGGTTCATTACGGTATTGGTGGCGCTCGGGGTGCTGGTGGTGTTCATTCGTGCGCGGTTGTTCGGTCATGCGCGGGATGAAAAGGCGAGCGTTGGATCCGGGGTCAAAGTCGACAGAAAGGCGCTGACTCAGCGTTGGGTGCTGATGGTGTGGGCGATGACGCTGTTGCTCGGGTTTTCGACTTTTCCGTTTCAGAATTACCTGTCTTCCTACCTGCGCACGCAGCTTGATTTCGATGTGACCTATACCGCGCAGATCTGGGCTTGCATGGGCTTTGTCGGGATGTTTGCGGGGCTGGCGGTGGGCTGGCTGTCGGATCGCATCGGTCTGCGTCTGGCGATGCTGCTGGTGTATGTGTGCATTTGTGTCGCGGCGTTGATTTTTGTGTTGCATCCGGTGGGGCGTTGGCCGTTGGTGGCGGCGGTGCTGTTTGCGTTGGCGTTTTATCCGATTTTCGGGCTGATTCCGGCGTATGTCTCGAAGATGGCGGGCAGTGCGGCGGTGTCGGTGGCGGTGTTCGGGGTGGCCAATATCACTCAGGGGGTGGGCGGGATGTTGGGCAATTTGTGTGGGGGGCTGTTGGCCAGTGCTTCCGGGTCGTTTGTCGGGGTGTATGCAGTTATTGCTTTGGTGGCGGTGGTGCTGGGGATTTTGGCGTTGCGGTTGCCCAGGGAGGCGGGGGAGGTGACTGTCGAAGGTGCGGGGTGTGTGCAGGCGGGTGTTTGAAGATCAAAAGCGCTCTTCCTAACGTCAGAC